>CATOOV010000074.1 GCA_951801955.1 uncultured Lachnospiraceae bacterium | reverse complement strand
TTTTTGTTCTCATATAGGAAATTCCTTCGAATTTCCTATATGAGAAAACCCCTCCGGGCAGGATGCGCACGCGCACAAGAGGAACATATTGCTGAGCAATTGTGCGCGGCGCGGAACAAAAGATGCGTTAACAAAAAAACTTGGTCGTGGGAGTGTGTGAAACGCATTTTTGTTCTAGATTAATAGTTTTCTAACTGTTTTTATGGTATCAGATGTAAGAAGTTATTGAGAAAAGAGGCATAGAAATGAGAGAGGAAATAAGTATTTTGAAATACCCAAGGACGCCCCATTTGGAAGGTTCCCGCCTTCAGCCAGGAGACGAGGATTTATCCCAGATTCGTTTTTCTGAGATTGCAGGCAGGCATCTGGTGGTAGAAGAAAAATGTGATGGGGCAAATTCTGCAATCTCTTTTTCTGAAAATGGGGAAATGTTCCTGCAGAGCCGGGGGCATTATTTAACTGGCGGGTACCGGGAACGGCACTATAACTTGATGAAGCAATGGGCAAATGTGCACAGGAATGCATTTTTTCAGGTTTTGGGAAGCAGATATATTATGTATGGAGAGTGGATGTATGCAAAACATACGGTATTTTACGATGCTTTGCCGCATTACTTTTTGGAATTTGATATCTATGACCGTGTCCAAGGAATCTTTCTAGATACCCCATCCAGAAGAAAGTTGACAGAAAATCTTCCCATTGTATCTGTTCCAGTGTTATCAGAGGGGGAGTTTACAGATCAACAGGAGCTGTTGGAGTTTATCGGTCCGTCAAATTATATTACAAAGGAACATGTCCAGCGCCTGCGAAATGTGTCCCTGGAATTGAATCTGGATGCAGAGCGGCAGTGCGCAGAGACGGATCCCTCTGGCACCATGGAGGGTCTATATCTCAAAGTAGAGGAAGGCGGACAGGTAGTTTCTAGATTGAAATATGTCAGGGTTTCCTTTTTACAGCATCTGTTGGAGTCAGAGACACACTGGCTGGACAGGCCCATTGTGCCGAATCAGCTTGCAGTACCACTAGAGAAGATATTTGAGGGATAAAACATGGAAAAATACAAAGAACTAC
The DNA here is from genome assembly GCA_951801955.1 of uncultured Lachnospiraceae bacterium. GTDB lineage: Bacteria > Bacillota > Clostridia > Lachnospirales > Lachnospiraceae > Petralouisia. The sequence goes on along the minus strand of CATOOV010000074.1, from coordinate 14,652 downwards.
TTTGTCTGGTGCCAAAAGCGCCAGAATGGAACATCGACTGGGATTTGATTGAAAACTCCAAAATGTCTTCCATGGTTGGCAGGATGAGAGAAACCCGGCAGAATCCAGTATGGCATGGGGAAGGGGATGTGTGGACCCATACAAAGATGGTATGTGAAGAACTGGTATCCTTTGAAGAATACCGAAACCTCAAACGGCGCATACAAGAGGAATTGTTCCTTGCAGCGCTGTTGCACGATATTGGGAAAATCCCATGTACTCGTCTGGAAGATGGGAAATGGGTGTCGCCTGGCCATACTGTGATTGGTTCCCGCATGGCAAGGGAGTTCCTTTGGCTGGAATATGGATTTTGTGGAAAAAAAGAACAACAGGGATTTCGTGAGACGATCTGCAGTTTGATTCGTTATCATTCGATTCCACCCCATATTTTTGATCAAAAACGTCCAGAGCACCGTCTGATTCAAATCGCATCCAATGGGGAACTGCTTGAGGATTTTTCCATTGAGCTACTCTGTCTTTTAGAAAAGGCAGATATGCGGGGACGTATTTATGATATGGTAGACAGTTCTTTGGAGGCAGTGGAATTATGTATGGTTTATGCCGAAGAATCTGGGTGTTTGAAGCATCCGCTGGAATTTCCCACACCATTTTCAGAATATGCATATTTTGAGGGGCGTGGCATTCTGCCAGGACAGGAATTGTACGATGATACCTGGGGAGAAGTGATTGTGGCGGCAGGGCTGCCCGGAACAGGCAAAGATACCTGGATACAAGGGCATTACGGCAATCTTCCCATGATTTCTTTGGATGAATTGAGAAAAGAGATGAAGGTGTCGCCTAAAGATGCGCAGGGCGCAGTGGTAAGCGCAGCGCGCCAGAAAGCGAAAACCTATCTGCGTCAGAACCTTTCATTTGTCTGGAATGCCACGAACCTGACGCCGTTAATTCGTGGAAAACTGCTGAAATTGTTTACAGATTACCATGCTTTTGCCAGGATTGTATTTCTTGAGACAGAGTGGGAAGAAGAATTGCGCAGGAACCAGGAAAGGCAAGAAACAGTTCCAGAGCATGTAATTCGCAGGATGTTAGGAAATATGTCACTTCCAGAACGTTTTGAGGCGCATCAGGTGGAATGGCATTGTATCTAAGGGGAAGAGTTATCTTCCATCTGATATACGCCTCACAGTTGCCTCCGGTCTGCCATTTCACGGGCTGGGGATGTTTTTCTCTTATAGGATTCGGATGTTAAAATGTGGTTTTCAAAAAGAATGTTGGCAAATTGCACAAATAGATGCAAAAGTTGTGACTTGTCCAGACCGTTAGAATTTCTTTGTGCAATTCGCCAAGAAGGTTTTATGGAACTACTTTTTGACGCTTGAATCCTTATAGGAAAAAGATTCTGCCAGCAGAATGCGCATTACCATTTCAAAAGTGCCGCGCCCCACGTCAATCCAGCGCCGAAGCCAGAAAGCAGCAGCAAATCGCCTTCCTTGAGCTTTCCAGCTCTGTGTACTTCATCCAGCAGGATGGGGATACTAGCCGCAGAGGTATTGCCGCAGTGGTGTACATTGGAAGGAAATTTGTCCAATGGAAGTTTTAATTTCTTGGCTATGGAGGCAATAATCCGCTGATTTGCCTGATGAAGCAGATACCAGGTGATATCAGAAGGGGCAAGCCCTGTTTGTGCTAACAGTTCTTGAATACATTCCGGTTCTTTTTTTACCGCAAATTTAAATATTTCTTTTCCATCCATATACAGATAGCTTGGGCTGGCATCCGTGGAGATATAGGGATTGTTGTTGGTACGGCTCTTGCATACCAAAGCATCCCCTTTTGCACCGTTGGAACCCTGGAGGCTGGCAATCATTCCGTCCTGGGAAGCCTTAAGGACGGCGGCGCCGGCGCCGTCTCCAAAGAGGACACATGTGGAGCGGTCGTTCCAATCTACAAGTTTAGAAAGAGTTTCCACGCCGATAATTAATGCCGTACGGTAAATTCCCGCTTGAAAATAGGCATCTGCTGTGTTAAGTGCAAAGAGAAAGCCGGAGCATGCCGCATTGATATCAAAAGCGGCTGCATGTACAGCATGGAGTTCTTTTTGTACCATACAAGCAGTGCTTGGCGTTATATAATCAGATGATACGGTCGCGACAAGGATAAGGTCAATTTCCTCCGGCAGTAAGCCAGCATTTTCAAGGGCTGATTTTCCAGCATTGACTGCCATGGACAATGTATTTTCCGACTGGGATGATACCAGGTGCCGTTCGCAAATTCCAGTGCGGCTTTTGATCCATTCATCACTGGTGTCCATAAGGGCAGAGAGATCGTTATTTGTTGCAATTTTTTTCGGAAGAAAACTTCCGGTTCCAATAATTTTTGCTCTCATAGTAAAATCCTGTTCTTAAATGGTTTGATTATCAAAATAATTACATGTTTACTATAAACGCAGAAAACAAATTTGTCAATGGAAACTTTCTACTTTTCAGTATCAGGAACTAGCAACCAACAGGAAAAAATATGAATTATTCTATGAAGGCAGAACATGGGAGCTAGGAACAACATTTCGTACTCATTGGTGCGCCTAGCATTTCGTACTTTTGTATGAAATAAAATATTTGTGTATAATTGTATAAATTGTCCCAGAAATTTTGATAATTTATCAGTTTTGCAATTACCTAATAATTCTAATTGCAAGGGCTGCTCTCGCTTCCTCTTAAATTAATCGCTAGCGAGACCAGTTGCATATTATTGAATAACGCTCAACTATTTTATAAAAAATGTAGAGAAAAGACCTCTATACTATTTTGATATAGTATAGAAGCCATTTTATTAATCTTAACTTAGTGACATTGGTCAGCGATGGCTCGTTTTTTTTGTGCGCCCAGTATGAGTGCAATCTAATCGGTAAAAATCCGTAACACACCCTGGGAGTGGGAAGTTTATAGTCAAGAGCAAGGGTGTCCGTCGTGGGGTGGAATCTGAAGAAAGCTTTAGGTAAAGTTCTGGTCTGACAAACAGAAATCACATCAGGCTACAGTTAAGGATAAGGTCTCACAACAAGTTGAAGCCCAATAACTACACGGAACTAACGGTGGTAAATGTTTGTCTAATGCTATTTAAGGTTGAACCAGAGAAAGGGAAAGGAAAAGGAGACAGAAATGGTACAGGCAGAAAAAAAGGGCGCATAACGAAATGGGAAATGTATCTCCATTGTGTTTTACCAAAGGGATTATGCCTATATTAATAGAAAGAGGCGCAAATTTATCGGAAATATACGTTGGATGTACAAAGCGTGCTTCCGGTCAAATAAAAGGAAAAGGTAGAAATTGTTAATGGAAACTTTCTAGTTTGACTGCATAGTATAAAAGAAAAATCATGGAGGATCCATGGCAGCAACAATTATTTTGGATGCGGGGCATGGCGGACATTAGTTGCGCAGGTAAATAAATAATAAAATACGCAGAGAAAGGAAGCTGCTGTACTTGTATCAAATGAAACATGTGTTACTGAGAACGAAGTGAACAGTAATAAACATGTGTAAGAGGACAAGCGTTATCTGGAATTAGTGTTGCTGAAAGCTGTAACAGAGGTTATTACTAAGGAGGTTAAATATCGATGTTTACTTGCCTAAATTTTTATCTGCTGTGTTGTCATCAATCGCTGTAGCACTCGCTACGGCTCAATCTTCCGCCTTGCAGATAGAAATTTATTCTGCGTAAAATTTATTCGACATTTAACCGCCTTAGTAATATAATATGAATAAGCCGATAACAAGAAAAAGGGTGAGTGTTTGAGTGATGCAGTAAAGCTGAATGGTGAAGAAGAAAATTTAGAGCTGTTGGAAGGATTTACCCTTCTGGATGACGAGTTTATGACAATTGTGTTTGACAGAAACACGGAGGCAACGGAACTTCTTTTAAACATTATTCTTGGCAGGAACGATATGAAAGTCACGGAAGTGGTGGCGCAGAGGGAATATAAGAATCCGGTCACAGGAGGACGCTCTATCAAGCTTGATATTTATGCCAAGGGTTCTGACGGAAAAGTGTATGATATTGAAGTACAATATGAGAATGCTGGGGCAGACGTTCACAGAGCCAGATTTCACAGCAGCATGTTAGATACGAAGATGCTGAAAGAAAAGCAGAAATTCAAAGAAATTCATGAATCCTATGTGATATTCATTACAAAGAATGACTATATGAAAATGGGATTGCCGCTATACCATGTGGAAAGGACGATACAAGAATCAGGGGGCGTTATTTGGGGATGGCGCGCATATTATTTATGTGAATGGCAGCTATAAAAATGATAGTGACCCCGTAGGGAAACTGATGCATGATTTCCGCTGTACAAGTGCAGTCGATATGTTTTATCAGGAACTTGCAAAGTCGGTAAGGCATTTCAAAGAGACGGAAGGAGGCTGAAGTCAAATGAGTAAGGCAATGGAGGAAAGAATTAACAGGGAAAAAGACAAGGAAAGAATTGATTGCTCGTATGAGTATATAAAAAATCTTATGGAGGCTAAAATGTGGAATAAAGTTAAGATATTTAGGCGGGTCAGTGATGGCTCGTCTTTTTTGTATACCAAAGACACATCATCATGGGGATAAACTGGTCACACTATCTACTTGTGAATATTCCCAGAAGAATGGGCGGTTTGTGGTCGTGGCAAAAAAGAAGCAGCAGTAAAAGATATTTGTCATACTCCAAAGATGGCAGGGGCATATCATTCCGTTGTTTGCAGTACAGAGTGTATGCCAATGCCATCTTAAAAATTTAGGAAAGGGGGCATACGATGGCGAAAGAAATCCGAACACGTCAAGTCCGTAAGGATATAAAAGCATTGGATAAGGTCAAAGCCGCCACAGGGCATATGAAACATGCTTATGTCCGTATAAGGGAATGTGCAGGGAATGCGCAGATGCAAGGCCAGGAAAGTGAAACACCAGCCGATTATGCAGAAACTAAAATGGAACATGGGGCTGCCAGGGTAATCCATGAAGCTGTCCGTCCAATCAGGCAGCAAGGCAGGAAAAAGATAAAGCAAGGAAAAGAAATACGCCAAACAGCAGAAACAATAAAACAGGGAAGAAAGGAAAATGGAGAGGGTCATACTTCTGGAAAGCAGCCGTGTCCCTTTTTTTCTTCGGCACAGGAGAGGAAATTTTACCAAACCCAAAACCAGGAGGCAGAAAATAAAAACGTACAGGCAAGGAAGCAGCCTTTACAACAGAGGCAGGCACAGCAACAAGGCATACGGCAGGCAAGGAAGCGAAAAGCACAGGAACAAACCATATGGCGGGAAAACCAGCAACAAGCGGTGCAACGGACAAACCAGCAAAAGGTTTCAGAAAGTGGCAGAACCCAAGCGCGGGAACTGCCAAAGCGAACCATTAAGACGCTGGAACACGGGGAAAAGACTATCAAGACAAACTATTATTCTGGGCAGGCAATAAAGCCTGCCAGAAAAGTGGCTGTGAAAGGCACAGGAAAATCCGTCAAGACGGCAGAGCAGACTGAGAGAACTACGGTTAAGACTAGCAAGCAGACGGCAAAGACCGTACAAAGGACTGCATAGGCATCTGCAAAAATGGCAAAAAAGGCAGCGAGAGCAACAAAGCAGGCAGCAAGGGAAACTGTGAAAGCCATGGCAAAAGCGGCTGCTGCTTGAGCAAAGACAGCAGTTGCAGCAACCAAAACTTTCATTGCTGCCCTTTCCGCTGGCGGGTGGGTGGCAGCGCTTATTTTAATTGTCATTCTTATATTTGGTGCAGTATTCCATATGACAGGGGGTGACAATTTAAGCACGGTAAATCCAGTCAGCGCACAAGTAGAGACGTACCGGCCAGTCATTCAAAAATATGCAGACCAGCATGGGATTGGCGAATATTCCATTGCATGTGGGGTGCAGGTGTTGAAAGCAGAGCTGACAGAAGCGGAAGCAGAAAGCCCTATTGACATGTAGCGTATCAAGCTGGCGTTACAAGGGTACAACTATGGCAACGGATATGTTAAGTGGGCAAAAAACAATTACGGTGGCTACACTGCGGCAGGAGCCGTTGAATTTTCTGAAATAATGGCGAAGAAAATGGGATGGAAAAGCTACGGGGACAAACAGTATGTCCCCCATGTCCTTCAGTATTATACTTTTGGCAGAATCCCAGCCGGAACCGGAAACCAGTCAATCGTGCGGGTGGCGCTTACCCAGGAAGGAAACAGTGGAGATACCTATTGGAGCTGGTACGGGTTTGGAAGCCGTGTGGAGTGGTGAGCCTGTTTCGTGTCATGGTGTGGGGAACAATGCGGCTATTTAGAAAGCGGTGTACTCCCCAAATTTTCCCTTTGTTCCGTATGGATATGCTATAACGAAATTTGAAAATAAGTAGCATGGAATGAGATGAATAATCAATACAAGGGTATTCATTGAGACGCAAATTTAATAAAGGAATGTTAAATCAATGGATACCTGAGGATTGATATAAAAATATATATTTATTATTGTACATAGGTACTATTCTATATAGGTACTATTCTATATTGAATTGTTGGACATAGAGTGATAAAATTTTTTGAAAATGGTATGTACCAGACCATATATTGGGGAATATTTTCAGGGAAATAATATTGTTATATGAAGGCATTTTTTGATGTATAAAGACAATAAAATATATTTCTCATATTTTTAGATTGGAGGGCAGTTATAATGCAATATGATGAGCAATTTTTCAATAAGCTTTATACAGATTCCTTTGTTCTCCTTAAAAAATATGTTTTCAGTAAAATTGACAGCAATGAAGCAGAAGATATTTTGCAGGAAACATATTACCAGGCATATAGAAATGTAAATATTTTAAAAGAGCATCCGAATCCTATGGGATGGCTTATGCTTACATGTAAAAATATATTGAATAAACATATTGCAAAAAATAAGAAAGAGTTGGATAAAACATATATTGGAGCTACAGAGGATTTGATAAATAATTTGCCAGCAGTGGATGATTATGATTGGATATATATGGAAGAATTGAAAAAAATCGTGTCAGATGATACATATTACCTTCTTGTAAAAAAATATGTGGAAGGATATTCCGTGGAAGAACTGGCAAAGCAGCTTAATATTACGGACGGAGCCTGCAAAATGAGATTGAAGCGGGCAAAAAAGGAAGCTAGAAAAAAAATAAAAATTTTAATTTTGGCGTTACTTTTTTCCGTTTTTCAGGATTATATATAATAGGAGGCTCCCAAATGGCAGAAAAAAATAGAAATGATGTGGAAAAATTAAAATACCACCTTAGTATATTACTTGATGCTGAGGTCAGCCGCACAGCAGAAGAAATGGATATCCGCAAAATAGAAAGAATCCTGGAAATGATAGAAATGTGTGGGAATCATGCGAAAGAAAATGATATTGATAAATTTACAGAAAATTTTAATCGTAAATATCATACATCAATAAAGGCAGTGAAAGAGTCCCGAAAAAATAGAATTATGTCACGATTCTTAAGGATAGCGTCATGTTTTATAATATTTGTATTCCTTTTTTGTGGGATGGAATTGGTAGCTGTAAAAGCATTTGATTTTTCAATCATACAATTCATCAGGGTATCTGCCAACCGATTGGTATTTCAGGTGGAAGACCATAAAACCTCTGGAAAAACAGATGCAGTATCTTTTGAGGGTAATCTGGATTATGAAAGCTTGTCAGAGATGCTTAACATTAGTTTTCTCGTGCCTGAACAGGGGATTTCTGAAACCTTGGAATTGGAAGACGTGGAATATAGTGAATTTTCAGATAGTATTTCTGCTACCTATCAGGATAGTGAATCATATGTTGTATGGGAAATTATCCTGCCATCTGGTAAGGGTACCATAGACCTTAACACACAGGATCTTCAGACAGTAGATGCGGATCTGACTGTAGGGGATAAGAGAGTTTCTGTTTACAATGTAAAGGCAGATGACAAGGAAGTATATACGATAACATTTGTATATAAAGACATACTTTATGTATTAGAGTCTGATCTTTCATTGGAAAAAATTGTAACAATCATAAAGGAGGCAAAGGAAGTAAATGAAAATTAAAAAAATAATTGCTATGTTTGCAACAGTAGCAATTATTTCTGGAATTGGCGGCAGTGTTGTGATGGCAGCGCCTAAAACGGAGGCGAACCTGGAAACTGTTGCCATATCAGAAGATGAGGCAATTCAAATATTAGAGGATGTATCACCTTCGGATGAAATAATGCCATTTTCTTTATCTACAACTACTATGAGATTAACAAAGAAAAATAATAAACTTTATGTTGCATGGACAGTGAAATCCACTTGTGTGGCAACTAAAATAGGCATAAGTTGTTTAAAGCTGCAGATGTATTCTAACGGGACTTGGAAAAATGTAAAAAAAGGCTCTTATTAAGCAAAGAATAAGATGGTATATACATCGGGCTATTCTTATGCGGGTGCAAAGTCTGGTGTGAAATATCGTGCAGTAGGGACAGCGTATACTATCGTCAATGGAATAAAAAAGACAAGTAAGGTTCAGACGAGCGAGTTTACATATTAAAACGTAAAGAGAGAGAAGAAAACCATATCCTAATATAAATTCAATATATTAGGATATGGTTAAAAATACCTTGTTAAGCACTAGAATAGATTTTTACCAAAATGCTTTAAAAGGGATGAATATCAAATAAGGCGGTGATGCCTATGAATCAATAAAGAATCCATATAAATCAAAGGCTGGCAACCTGTCTGAAAATGACGTTAGATTCATATGGATATGTAAAATTATAAACTTTTTTTCAGGGAAAAGCAATAAAAATTTACTGTATTACGAAAAAAGCAATAAAGTGATTGAACAATTAGATAAAAATTGTAGAGGAAGAGTGGTTCAAGAATAATGAAAACAAATAAAAAAATGGCAGTATTTTTATGCATGGCATTAATTTGTGGATTTTTAGTTTTGCCAGTACAGGCAGCAACGTTTCTGAGTTATGGTGATGCTGATGGAAAAATTACTGTGTAAAGTTATAAGGATAGGTACAGTGCTAAATGGACTAAGATAATTGATAACAGTATAGCTGCATGGAATGATTCTTCTGCAAATGTAAATATTTCTGTATCGGCTAAAAGCAAAAATGTAATAAAGGCAAAAAAGTATAACGATACATGGTATGGATTGACTACTCAAACCCATAATAAAACATCTGGGTATACATCAAAATTTATAATAAAAGTAAATACCAAAACTATTAAAGCAGCGGCTGCAAATTATTCAAAGTTTGCAAGAAGTACTGTAACTCACGAATTTGGCCATGTATTTTGGCTGGGGGATAATCCAAATACAAAAAAATCTTCCATTATGAAATATGACAGAGATAGAAATACAATGGTAGAACCGCAACAATTTGATATTGATAATGTGAATAAAAAATATAAATAAGAAAAGGGAGGATTATAGAGATGAAAAAAATCATAGCAGGGTTATTGATTGCTGTATTGGCTATAGCTGGCATCGGCATAGGATATAAAATCAATCAGGTTGATGCTTCAGAAGAAGAGACATCTGTAACTGTTTTACAGGCAGACTATCCACAATACAATACAGCTGAAGAGTTGGTGGGATCTTCGGATTTGATTTTTACTGGTACAGTGAAAAGTATTGAATATCAAATGATTGATGTAAGTACAGAGGAAGGGTCAGATGAAGACACAGGATTTATAGATAATGAGGAGATACCATATACACTTTATACCATTGATGTGGATAAAGTATACAAAGGAAGTATTGACTCATCTACAATTATAGTCAAGCGTGCTGGCGGAAGTTTTGGTGATGATGAATATGTTGTTGAAAATGCATCTGAGATTTCAAAGGGGAAAAATTATTTATTTGTTACGGAAACATATGAAGATACTTATCCAAGCTTATTAAATGCAGATCAAAGTTCTTATGATATGGATGCTCCGCAGACTGTTATGGAAGGGGAAGAAAAAGAAATTATGCTGTCTGATATTCTCAAATTATTTTAAAAGAATGCAGGATGGAGAAAAAAGTCAGAGGTTTTCTCTAGCTGGAAGAAGAATAGTTCAGAGTTCTGAAAATTGTATGTACAGAAACAAGATATTTTAGAGCAACTGAGAGGAAAAATAATTGCCCTGCAATTGAATGCAGTTGACAAGAAAAGGAGATTAAGATGAAAAATAGTAAAAGATTATTGATTACATTAATGGCTGCATTGATTTTAGTATCTGTACCAACAGAAGCGAAAGCTTCTGAAGCAAAGGCTCCGGTTATTTTGGAAGAAAACTCAGAAATTGGAAATGCTGGTCAGTTAATTTCAGAGAAATCATATAAAGATGAAGATGGGAATGAAATTACAGAAAAGATTTATGTAAGTCTTGAAAAATCTGCAGTATCAGGGAAAAGAAGCAGCAGTACAATTAGCGGTAAGGCTACATATAGAAAAGAACAGGAATTTTTTATCTATACCGGAAAAACAAGAAGAGAAAAAATAAAGTGTTTTGTTGAAGGCACTTTCATGTTTAAAAACCGCAAGGCAACTTTGATAAGGGCTTATGGAGCTGTTACACGATGTCCAAAGGGGGTAATGGTTACTGGATCAAAAACATTTACAGGGACTAATAATGCAAAGTTTAGATTTTATGCAAAATCTAATTTTTCAAAGAAAAAAGAGTATTCTGTGAGGATTACTGCCGCAGGGGATGGAAGGGTATATTAAACAGTAAAGACCTTGTTTTATTGTCATATATATTTGTTTAAATAGTTGTGACAGCAAAATTTGAGTGTAAATCTTTCATTGAAAAATTGGAGGTTAATATGAAGAAAATCAGACAATATTTAGCGGTATTCATTTTGGCTGTTGTTTTCATCCAAACTGCAACATATTCAAAGGATGTGTACGCCAGATGGGAAACACCTGAAGGGGCAGCGCTTGAACCCACTGTTTTTGGTAAGGTTACTACCCAGACAGATAAGGTGCGGGTATATGTCTATGACAATACTACATTGAAGATTACGAGCGGTACAGAAACTATCTTTCAGAAAACATATAAATGCGAAGGGAAGAAGACGGTTAAGCTGCCGTTGCAAAAAGCGCATGTCAAGTTAAATTTTACCCTGACTACAAAAAATGGAATTGTTGGACCTGCCGTTGTAAAAACAGTGAAGGATGATGGCGTGATATCCAAAAAGAAGGTAAGCTCTTCCGTGAAAAAGCCGATTGTTACTGGAAAAATTACGGATAAATCTACTTCAGTAAAAGTGTATGCCAAAAAAGGAGATACGCTCTATATTCAGAACGGTGCAAAAGTATTAAAGAAAGTCAAGTATCAAAAAAGCGGATATCAGAAATTTTCCATCAAAAAGCAGAAAGCAGAAACAAAACTTACGTTTTATACTGCAAATAAAAGAGAAAGAAGCCACTATGTGACAAAAGAGGTAAAAGATGTCACGTCTCCCAAGAAACCAAAGGTATCTTTTCCTTTTGATGGTAATTACAGTTGGATTGATGTGAAAGGAGAAATAGGCTGTGATGTCTATGTCAGGCAAAACGGCAAGAAGATAGGAAAATGGAAATATATGGGTACATTGGATGGAATGAATCTTGGATTCCATGTAGATGATTTGCCGAATATCACATCAATTGATGTGGGAGATACGTTTTCCATCTGTCTTGTGGATGATGCGGGGAATAAAAGTGAAATAGCAACTACAGAAGCAGCAAAAGAAGATTGGCATCCTGTTTTTACAGAATAATTTCACTATGGTGTTATGTCAAGCAACTGACATAATTTGAGAATAACTAAATTTATATGCAGTTGTTGATATTTTTTGGATGCTGTGGCGGTGTGAAATTTACATAAAAATGCCGTCCAGTTACCGCACCATATAAATATCTGATTGTGTATTTAAAGTATTTCTTGAGGAAGGTATTTGTTAAATGCTTCTAAAAGAGTAGAATTTTCTGATAAGATTGATGAAAGGTTATAGTTGTTAAAAATCCCAATACTATTTAGGTTATATCATAGTATAGAAGAGGTGATTTCGTTTCATTAAAAATGGAGGGAGATCAAAGATTATAATTATGGAAAAAACAAAAAAGAAATATATTTTGGCTTTCTGCTACTTAATATCTTTATTGCCAATTTTTTTGCCGTGGTGCTATTTTGATGAAGAAATTGATGGAATAAAATATGGGACAGATATTGTCAATCATGTGGTGATGATTGTTCTGGCAGCAGTTACATTTTTTTGTATTATATTTTATACAAATCAAAAAGGTAAAATGATAACAAGCGTACTTTTCGTCATACATCCTGTTATGTATCTTGTGTGTGGTCTGTCTTGGTATGTTCCGTTACTGACAGATTTCAATTTATTTTTGTCATTAGAAGTGGTACATTATGGATTTTATTTATCATTGTTATGTAGCAGTTTGATGTGTTGGCTTTTTGTGCAAAAGGGAAGAAAGGACGATAATGATGAAAAAATAAGTAAATTATTAGGAATATTTGGAATAATGCTGATTTTAGGCCATAGTACTTGTCAATAACACAGCATATGCACATTCAAATAAGGATTACACAATGGATGAAGTAAAACACATGTTAGACAACTATCTTCAGCAATATCATCCAGAAATTAAATTTGGAACTGAAAAATATAATGAATATTTGGTTGAACAATTAGTGGAAGGAACAGATAGTAATTTAAAAACAGATCCTAATGCTGAACTGATGTTAGACTATGCAAGTATTTATCTATATGAAATGGAAGAGGAATAGCCAATAGGATACAGGATGTTTAATGGCGATAATTATGAAACATTAGGAAATAGAACAATAGGGGAGCTTGTTGAAGAAATTGCGGAAGATGAAAAAAATATGGAATTGATTCCAATGCCATTTACTTCTATTAGTCCAATAAAAACATATAATATTTCTAATGCAACAGCGTATGCAAGAAAATGGGCGGAAGGGTTTAACCCGAAATATAAGAAACAAAAAAGCGATTGTACGAATTTTGTTTCACAAATCCTTGAAGCTGGAGGTTTATATGGAATCCTTCCACAGCATGACTTACCATCAGGAATGACATCAGATACAAGGTATTGGTATTATCTTAATGCAAAGAATAACTATACCATATTGAAGTTTCATTTATATCAAAATAATTAATTTGTCTTTTATAATAAGAAAAACAAGAACATGGTAATGATGTAAGATAATATAAATGCATTTTATGTATTTGGATATTGTATTTATGGAAGAAAAAGAGATAAGGCGTGGGGATATTTATCATGCCAATTTAAATCCAGTGAAGGGAAGTGAACAAGGCGGATACCGCCCAGTATTAGTAATTCAAAATAATAGAGGCAATGAGTATAGCCCGACTGTTATCGTTGCTGCAATTACAAGCAAGCCGAAACATAGAATGTCTACACATGTGCCATTGACAGGCATTGAGGGCTTAGAAAAAGAGTCAGTAGCGCTACTTGAACAGGTGAGAACGATTGATAAGAGCAGATTAAATGATTATGTAGGGACTTTGAATAGGAAGCAAATGATAAAAGTTGAGAAGGCATTGTGTTCCAGTACAGGAATGCGCAAATTGGATAAACCGATTTTAAGGTGTCTTTGTCCAATTTGTGCAAAGCCATTTTATGAATCCAGGGAACATTTCATTCGCAGGGCAGACAGAAACCAGAAATTAAAGGAAACCTGTATGTTTTGCAATGTCAGGCAGGGCTACGATTATTTTGTCAGAAAAAAATATAATAGTTCCATGAAATAAGAATAAAATGGGCTGCGGATGAGCATATCACCTTGACGGTAAATACCGACAGGCAATACATATGGGAAAAGCCTATATGCATATGTTGAAAAAACAGTGATTTTAGCAGGAGGACAGACAAAGTTGAAAGAGAAAAAATCAGTCCAATATACAGTGGAAAGGGAATATTTAGCAAAATTTTCCGTAGAGGAACTGCTGATCCGTATTGTAAAAGCCCATCTGAACCAAGATATTGCAAAAGAAGATATGGCAAAGTGAGGCAAACGCAGAAATGAACTGGAAAACAAAATATGGTATGATGCTGTTTATAGCTACAGCAGCCGCATAGGTGAGGAAATGAAAAAATCAGAATTATTTTACACGGCTGTTTATATCAGATTATCAAGGGAAGACGGCGATAAGGAGGAAAGTGACAGCGTAGGGAACCAGAGGAAGCTCTTAATAGAATATGTTTCAAAAATGGAAAACCTTATCATCTATGATGTCTATGTGGATGACGGGTATACAGGCACCAGTTTTGTTGAGGTAAGATAACGTAACCTTTTTTGCAGAGGGCGTTATCTTACCTCTTTTTGATGTATGTTAGATAGCATAACTCTTTACGTTGGCTCCTATCTGTCTGAAATAGGAGATACTTTCGGTAGGCTTGTCGCCTGTATCAACTCTGCCGACAAAGCTATAAAAGATTTCGATTTTGCGGGTGTTTGTTTCCTTATCCAGTTCGTGGATAAGAATACGGTCAATAAATTCATGGACGTTTTCGTAGGTCAGTTCGGTAATGGCAGTGTACTTGCGTACCAGTGCGACAAACCTTTTCACGTCCGCGCTGCGCT
>CATOOV010000073.1 GCA_951801955.1 uncultured Lachnospiraceae bacterium | reverse complement strand
TGCGTGAAACGCATTTTTGTTCTCATATAGGAAATTTCTCCGAGTTTCCTATATGAGAAAAGCCCTCCGGGCAGGATGCGCACACGCACAAGGGGAAACTATTGCTGCGCAAATGTGCGTGGCGCGGAACAAAAGATGTGTTGTTGAAAATAATTGGTTGCGGAGGTGCGTGAAACGCATTTTTGTTCTATATTAGGATTCGGAAAGTTCTGTGAATGTCTTTCATAGGGACGCCAATGCTCCTTAAATGATTTTGATGATTTCAAGTTCTGGTTTTGTGAGCATATCAAGAACGGCGCCATTGTCCAATTGAATCATAGGTCTTGCTAAGTGATTGGAATTGATCATAACAATGTTAGCGCACCAGCCATTATTCAAAAGAACCCGGTTATTCTGATAAGAATTGGCAATTCGTTTTAAAAATGTTAAGATAAATTTAGGATGGTACTGTTGCAGGCCATCTTTTTCAAAAATATTGATCACTTGGAAAGGGCACAGTGGGGAACGGTAGGAACGTGCCGCAGTCATGGCGTCGTATACGTCTGCAATTGCGATAACATGCGCAAAATCATCAATCTCATCGGTTGTAAGCCCCTGAGGATATCCAGAGCCGTCACAACGTTCATGATGCTGCAGGGATGCTTTTTTAATTTTATCATTAATGGGCAGAGATTTTAAAATTTTGTAACTGAACAGGGGATGCTGTTGGATCAATTGGAATTCTTCCTCTGTGTATTTGCTGCTCTTGTTCAGAATCTCTTCTGGGATTGAGGTTTTTCCGATATCATGGAACAGACCGCTCAAAAGCAAAGTTTCCAAGTCGTCATTTGAAAAGTGAAGCCACTTTCCCATCGTATGGGCAATCAGCGCTACGTTCAGGCAATGGGAATAGATGCTGTCATCATTCAGACGCATATTGTGCAGTTTGTCAAACATATCAACACTGGTTTTACATGAAGAGATCAGATTGTAACAGCTATCCAGGAGTTGGCGGACATCCACAGGACCCTTGGAATTTTCAGTGATAAAGTCGAAGAGCTCCCGAATTTGGTTTATAATTTTATTATAGGCAATCTGGTATTCCATAAATGCCGGATTGGATTTTATCCGCTGTGCGTAGGAAGGATTCGCGGCGCGGCTGAGTTCTGGAATTGCCGCTTTGTCAATCGCTACGGATGGGAGCCTTGAGGATTTTTTTACGTCGTCCGCATTGGCAGAATCTTTGATATTGACAGTTTCAATTTTGTAATGGGATAGCCGGGAAATTAATTCGGGAGTCAGTGCTGTATTGGCTTCCATGACCTTCTGTCCGCGTTTGGTGTAAATGATTTCTGCGGTAACCATCCCTGGTTGTAACTCGTTGAACGATAAATTTTTCATTTGCTTTCTCCCTGTTTTAATGCTGATTTTTATAAGGTACTATGAACTTTCCAGAATGAAAAAGGCTCTCGCTTTGCAGGATTGCCCGCTTATAGCGGGCTGTACTGGCAATATCATTCCTTTTTGCCAAAGATTGGTGGAGCGGATTGCAGTGGCGTGGAATTGTTTTTGTCCAGCAGGGCTGACCCGAAGCAAGAACGCCATAAGTGTCCTTAAATATAAGGAATCACAGAGCATTTTTCAGTAATGATTCAGGTGTCAAAAGGTAGAGTTCCAATTGCCAGCAATATCTTTCTTAACCACCTTTTGACACCTGAATTCTGTAGAAAACGAAACGGGCTGCAAAACAGTAATGTCTTCTCTGTTCGTTACCATATCAGATGCATCATGGATTCCCGCCGCTGGAAAGAGGAGTATTATTTTCCAGCGGCGGGAACCATCTTATATTTGATATAATAAAACTTATATCCATAAGTATAAAAACAAAGAGGGCGTTTGTCAATAAAGAAACTTAAAATGTTGTGAATGGAATAGAGGGGGCTGGCTAAAGTTACTAGGGCATGTCAGAAAGCGGGCTTTAAAAACCTCCTAGTAACTATGTAAATTGGGGATAAACAAATCCTTGACATTTGATGAAAAAGAGTGTATGTTTATATACGAAGATTTGAAAATTCAATATTGTAAAATTTTCTCTTATTCAGAGTGGTGGAGATACATAGGATCTGTGAAGCCACGGCAACCCCTCTACGGAAGGTGCCAACCTGAGCGAGTAATCGAACAATAAGAGGATTTGATTATCTCTTCGACTGTCAGGTCCGCTTATTTGAAATAGGCGGACCTTTTTCATCATATAGGGAATTCGGTCGAGTTACCTATATGATGAAATAATATGCGTAGACCCGTGCAGGGGAAAAATACCGCTAAAGCGGCGCACGGGTCGCGCAGCGAGTAGGAGGGAGGGTCATTCCCCTACTCGATTGATAAGATATTGCTTATCATATAAAAAGATTTTACAAAGATGCGTACTTGTTATTTCGAAGGAGGAAATTAGAATGGAAAAAAGATTGTTTACATCAGAATCTGTGACAGAAGGACATCCAGATAAAGTCTGCGATGCGGTATCAGATGCAATTTTAGATGCCTTGATGGAGCAGGATCCTATGAGCCGTGTGGCTTGTGAGACGGCGGCATGTACTGGGTTTGTGCTGGTGACAGGAGAGATTACCACGAAAGCACAGATTGATATTCCTCAGATTGTGAGAGATACCGTAAACGAGATTGGATATAATGACGGGGCAATTGGTTTTGATGGGAATACCTGTGCGGTAATGGTTGCACTGGACCAGCAGTCAGCAGATATTGCAATGGGTGTGGATAAAGCCCTGGAAGCAAAAGAAAATAAAATGTCAGAGGAAGAGCTGGAAGCTATTGGCGCCGGAGACCAGGGGATGATGTTTGGGTATGCTACCAATGAGACACCAGAGTTGATGCCTTATCCCATATCATTGGCGCATAAGCTGGCACTGCAGCTTACAAAAGTTCGCAAAGACGGAACATTAAAATATCTGAGACCTGACGGGAAGACACAGGTTTCGGTAGAATATGATGAAGATGGCAAACCCAGAAGACTGGAAGCTGTCGTATTGTCTACCCAGCATGACGCAGACGTTACCCAGGAGCAAATCCATGCAGATATTAAAAAATATGTGTTTGACCCAATTTTACCACAGGAAATGATTGACCAGGAAACTAAATTTTTTATCAATCCCACAGGGCGTTTTGTGATTGGCGGGCCTCATGGGGATGCAGGGCTTACTGGTCGTAAAATTATCGTGGATACATACGGCGGATATGCGCGTCACGGCGGCGGTGCGTTTTCTGGCAAGGATTGTACCAAGGTGGACCGTTCTGCAGCTTATGCGGCACGGTATGTGGCAAAAAATATTGTTGCAGCGGGGCTTGCTGAAAAATGTGAGATTCAATTGTCTTATGCCATCGGAGTAGCACAGCCAACTTCCGTTATGGTGGATACTTTTGGAACAGGAAAAATCTCAGATGAGAAACTGGTGGAAATGATTCGTGAAAACTTTGACCTTCGTCCAGCCGGGATTATCAAAATGTTGGATTTGAGACGCCCGATTTACAAGCAGACGGCAGCATATGGACATTTTGGACGTGATGATTTGAATTTGCCTTGGGAGGCGACAGATAAAATGGAAGATTTAAAAAAATATTTGTAGATTAAAATGTGATTCGTACACCTGCAGCATTGGCAGAGGATGATCTGTATATATGCGGCATTGGCAGCACATAATTTGTATATGCAAAACGGACAGCCTGTTTTCAGAAATGAAAATGGGCTGTCTGTTTTCTTTAATCTTATAAGAAATTTCGTTTAAATTTTTTATAAGATTAAAGCTCTCTAGGCAGGATGCGCACGCGCACAGGAGGAAATGACGACTTCGTAATTGTGCGCGGCGTGCGAGAAAAGGATGTTTGGGAATTTCCATGTTGTTGGATGGAAATAGCCACGATTTGAAGGCTTAAAATGGTTTAAAAATCTCCTTCGTATAATTTCCCAATTTCTGCAAATACTGTAAAAAGAAAAGACATGATAGACAGTTTGTATATCAATAAGATATAGGCTGTGTTTCAGTGCTCTTACACCGAGATTTAATCACTGGAGTAATGGAAGAGCGAAAGGAGAATATTATGAGTTTGTGTTTGAAAATTACAGAGGTTCATGCAAGAGAAATCCTGGATTCCAGAGGAAATCCCACAGTTGAGGCAGATGTAACGGTTGAGACTACAAGCAATGGAAAAAAGACGACAGGGCGTGCAGCAGTGCCTTCAGGAGCTTCCACTGGAAAATTTGAGGCAGTGGAACTGAGAGACGGGGAACCAAGATATTTTGGACTTGGAGTCCAAAAGGCAGTCAAACATGTAAATGATAAAATTGCCAAAATCCTGATTGGCAAGAATGCGTTAAACCAAGTGGAAATTGACCGCTGCCTGATTGCAGAGGATGGAACAGATGATAAAATTAATCTGGGCGCGAATGCCATGCTCAGTGTCTCCCTTGCTACAGCACGAGCAGCGGCAAAAGCAATGGAGCTGCCTTTATATCAATATCTGGGAGGCGCCAATGCCAGAAGAATGCCAGTCCCTATGATGAATATTTTAAATGGCGGCAGACATGCAGATAATACAGTGGATTTCCAGGAATTTATGATTATGCCTGTGGGAGCGGAAAGTTTTCGCGAAGGGCTTCGTATGTGCGCAGAAGTGTATCACAATCTGAAGAAAATTTGTGAGAAAAAGGGATTATCTACAGCAGTAGGAGATGAGGGCGGATTTGCCCCTGATTTGCCAGATACCCCGGCAGTTTTAGAGTTGATTACAGAGGCGGTGGAAGCGTCTGGCTATACTTCAGGCGAAGATTTTAAGATTGCATTAGATGCAGCGGCAAGTGAACTCTATAATGAGAAGACAGGGATGTACCATTTTCCTGGAGAATCAAAACTGAAAGGGGAAGAGGTTGTCCGTAATACCAGTGAGATGATTTCTTATTATACAGACCTGATTGAGAAATTCCCTATTATCTCCATCGAGGATGGTCTGGATGAGGAAGATTGGGATGGATGGCAGGCAATGACCAAACAATTGGGGGAAAGAATCCAATTGGTAGGCGATGATCTCTTTGTCACCAATACCAAACGTCTGGATGCCGGGATAAAATTACAGACAGCAAATGCAATTCTTGTTAAGGTAAATCAAATTGGAACGTTGACAGAGGCAATGGAAGCTATTGAAACCGCGCATAAGAATGCATACCGTGCAGTGATTTCCCATCGTTCTGGTGAGACAGAGGATACCTTTATTGCAGATCTTTCTGTGGCAGTGAATGCTGGGCAGATTAAAACAGGAGCCCCCTGCCGTGCAGAGCGTACAGCAAAATACAATCAACTTTTGAGAATTGAAGAACAGCTTGGTATAGTTGCAGAGTATAAAAATCCATTTAACAAATTTTAATACGCAAAGCAATTGAGGTTTGCAGTTAATTTCAATATAATAACTTATGTATAAGTTCAAAACGCAGAAGGCG
The DNA here is from genome assembly GCA_951801955.1 of uncultured Lachnospiraceae bacterium. Classification (GTDB taxonomy): domain Bacteria; phylum Bacillota; class Clostridia; order Lachnospirales; family Lachnospiraceae; genus Petralouisia. The sequence continues at coordinate 10,347 of CATOOV010000073.1, read as the reverse complement.
TTTCCAGGGAGGCTGGCATGCTGCTTTGCAGCATATACAATCCTGGACGTCTGTCTTTTTCCCTGCAAGCGCAGGTTTGGGGGTGTTTGATCCCAACAAATGCTGACCCAAATCCCGCGCTAAGGTTTGCAGGGCAAGTCTTGAATTTTTTTATAAATAATATTGAAAAATATGCAAGGATATGTTATGATTTGAAGAGTTATGAGCAGAATCAATTGCAGGAGGTATGAGTAAAGTGGCAGTATTAAAAACAATCTTAATTGTAGTATTTATATTAATTAATATTGTGTTGACAGTAATTGTTTTAATGCAGGAAGGTAAATCAGCAGGACTTGGTGCTATTAGCGGTGCCGCAGATACATACTGGGGCAAGAACAAGGGACGTTCCATGGAGGGAAGGCTTGTAATGGCTACCAGATTAATGGTATTTTTTTTCCTGGTGATTGCGGCTGTGTTGAATATCGGAAGTTTTTAGGAATTGTGAGACTGTCGGATGCGGCAGTCTTTTTCTATATTTAGGAAAGTTCTTTCAGATTTCCTAAATATAGAACACCAAAATGTGCACTCCCGTGAGTGGAAGATATCGCTATGTGACTGCGTTCGGCGCGTCAAAGTGGGCAAGGTCTCCGCTCCGGTCGGTGCTAAGCGGACATCCATTGGATGTCCAGCGCCCCTCAAGGTTGCGGGACAGGGTAATTGATGTGGTGGAAGTGTATGAAACGATACGCAATGGAAAAAGAGTAGGAGATTTTATGGAGAAGGAATTATTGGAAAATAGAAAAAAAATGATATATGAGTTTATGTGCAGTGATTTGTATGTGCCCATGAAACTCAAAGAGATTGCAGTATTGATGAATGTGCCAAAGGACGAACGTCCTGCGTTGGAAGAAGTTTTAAATGTGCTTTTGGCAGAGGGAAAAATTGAAGTTTCCAAACGGGGGAAATATTCTAAGTCAGAGGGAAAATTTATTACAGGTATTTTTTCTGCAAATGCAAGAGGGTTTGGATTTGTGTCTGTGGAAGGGGAAGCAGAAGATATTTTTATTTCAGACTCCTTGGTCAATGGGGCTATGCATGGGGATCTCGTGCAGGTTACTTTGCTGCCTGGACGCGCGGAATCTGGAAAACGGCAGGAAGGTGCAGTCGAGAAGATATTACAGAGGGGTATCACCCAGATTGTGGGTACTTTTCAGAAAAACAAAAATTTTGGGTTTGTAATTCCAGACAATTTAAAATTGGGGCAGGATATATTTATTCCAATCGAACATTCCATGGGAGCGGTGGATGGTCATAAAGTGGTGGCAAAAATCACAGATTATGGAAGTGAACGAAAGAAACCAGAAGGCAGGATTATAGAAATTATCGGGCATATCAATGACCCTGGGACAGATATCATATCTATTGTAAAAGCTTATGACCTGCCGATGGAATTTTCAGAAAAAGTATTAAAACAGGCAGAGAATGTAGGCAAGCCAGTGAGTACGGCAGATATGGCGGGAAGGATGGACGTGCGGGATTGGCAGATGGTAACAATAGATGGCGAGGACGCCAAGGATTTGGATGATGCGATTACCTTGACAAAAGAAGGGGAATATTATCGTCTGGGCGTGCACATTGCAGATGTTTCAAATTATGTGCAGGAACACAGTGCGTTGGATGTTGAGGCATTAAAACGTGGTACCAGTGTGTATTTGGTGGACCGTGTGATTCCAATGCTGCCCCATAGTTTATCCAATGGAATTTGTTCTTTAAATGCCGGTGAGGACCGGCTTGCCTTAAGCTGTATCATGCAGATCGATAAAAAAGGGAATGTAGTGGACCATAAGATTTCAGAGACGGTAGTGAGGGTAGACCAAAGGATGACTTACACCAGTGTGCGCAAAATCTTAAAGGATAAGGATGAGGCAGAGCGTGAAAAATATGAAGAACTGGTTCCCATGTTTGAATTGATGGAGGAGCTTGCGGCAATCCTTCGGGAGAAACGTAGGAAACGGGGGTCTATAGATTTTGATTTTCCTGAAACGAAAATGATTCTGGATTTCCTGGGAAGACCTTTAGAGATCAAGCCTTATGAACGAAATGTGGCAACCCGGATCATTGAAGATTTTATGTTGATTGCCAATGAGACTGTGGCACAGGATTTTTTCTGGCAGGAGCTGCCGTTTGTATATCGTTCACATGATACGCCAGATCCGGAAAAAATACGAAAATTAGCCACTTTTATCAATAATTTTGGATATTCGATTAAAATAGGGCAGGAAGAAATCCATCCAAAGGAGCTGCAGAAGTTATTGGAAAAGATTGAAGACACTCCCGAAGAGCCATTGATCAGCCGTCTTACCCTTCGATCTATGAAACAGGCAAAATACACCACGCAGAGTACAGGGCATTTTGGTCTTGCCACCCAGTATTATTGTCATTTTACGTCTCCAATCCGCCGATATCCAGATTTGCAGATCCACCGCATTATCAAGGAAACGCTTCGGGGAAAAATGAATGAGAAACGAATTTCCCACTATGAGAGTATTCTTCCAGAAGTAGCGGCACAGTCAAGCGCCAAGGAGCGGCGGGCAGATGAAGCAGAGCGGGAGACAGATAAGCTGAAAAAAGTAGAATATATGTCAGAGCATATCGGAGAAATTTTTGAAGGAGTAATTTCCAGTGTGACAGCATGGGGAATGTATGTGGAACTGCCAAATACGGTGGAAGGCATGATTCACATTTCCAATCTCACAGATGATTATTTTGAATTTGACCAGGAGGCATATGAACTGGTCGGGGAAACTACTGGCAAGGTCTATAAGCTGGGACAGAAAATCAAAGTTATGGTTGCCCACACAGATCAATTCATGCGCACGATAGATTTTGTTTTGCCGCAAGATGCAGATCAAGTCAATGAAATAGAGTAGGGACTGCCCAAAGTTATGCCTATGGGTTTGGAAGCAGAAAGCTATTGGCTTTATCCAATGGGCAGTTTGCCAGTAGAAGAATGTATGGATAGAAAGGAAGTAGAATGGGGAAAGGAAGTATTAAATTAATTGCGAACAACAAAAAGGCGTATCATGATTATTTTATTGAGGACAAATTTGAGGCGGGAATCAGCCTTGCAGGAACAGAAGTAAAATCCCTGCGTATGGGAAAATGCTCTGTCAAAGAGTCTTTTATTCGTTTCGAGAAGGGTGAAGTTATCATATATGGTATGCACATCAGCCCCTATGAAAAAGGGAATATTTTTAACAAAGATCCCCTGCGTCCCAGAAAGTTATTAATGCATAGATATGAGATTAACAAGATCGCAGGAAAAATGGATCAAAAGGGGTATACGGTAGTTCCCCTGCAGGTTTATTTCAAGGGCAGCCTGGTAAAAGTGGAAATTGCCCTTGCTAGAGGGAAAAAACTCTACGACAAACGTCAGGATATCGCGAAGAAAGACATGCGTCGTGAGTCTGAGCGGGAATTTAAAGTGAAAAATCTGTATTGATCCCAGATAGGTAGATCCACCCCCATACAGAAACATTTGCTACTTGCAATTAACAGATGAGGAATGATTTGCCAATTGATGAAAAAAAACTTGCATCTAAAGTTTATTTATGTTACAATAATAAAGCTGTTGCATAGGCAATCGTACAAACAGGAAAATTGGTTTATACCTTATGGGCCATATGGCATCATGGGGTGCCCGAATGGGTATGAGGTTAAAATATAGGATGAAGAGGTGAAATTATGAGAGAAGGAATCCATCCAGATTATTATCAGGCAACTGTCACATGCAACTGTGGAAATACTTTTGTGACTGGTTCCACTAAGAAGGATATCCACGTTGAAATCTGTTCTAAGTGCCATCCGTTCTACACCGGACAGCAGAAGGCTGCCCAGGCTCGCGGACGTATTGATAAGTTCAATCGGAAATATGGCATAACCAATCAGTAGGGAGCGGTAATCACCACACTTGTGTATCATCTTAATAGTAAAAGATACTGCACGAGCAATATTCCCATTATTTGGTTCGAGTCGACCAAAGGAGGATGTCTTTATATTTGGACATCCTCTATTTTTCATCTTATAGGAAATTTCGTAAAAATTCCTATATGAGAAAATAACTATGCGCAAGTGCGTGAAACGCACCTTTGTTCTATATTTTAAAAATTCTTTAAACTTTCTGATGAAAGGAGTGGAGGGATTGGCATATTCTGGAATTGGCGGACAGGCTGTCATGGAAGGCGTTATGATGAAATATAACAATACTTATGCGGTGGCAGTGCGTAAACCAGATCATGAAATTATTGTGGAAAAAAGAAATTACCAGGGAATTTTTGAAAATAAGTTCCTGCGAAATCTGGTATTTGTACGGGGAATCATAAACTTTGTGGAATCCATGGTGCTTGGTATGTCTACCTTGACATTTTCGGCTTCTTTTTTTGAGGAAGAAGAAAAAGAGAGAAAACATGAAAATAAAAAGAAGGAAAAAGCGGAACTGGGAGTTACAATTGTAATATCCATTGTATTTGCTTTGGCACTCTTTATGGTACTTCCTTTTTATGCTTCACTATTTTTTCAGAAATTTATTTCATCACAAACTTTGATTATCCTGATTGAAGGCATAATAAGGCTGTTGATCTTTTTTGGTTACATTATTTTGATTTCTCAGATGGAGGATATCCGGCGTGTCTTTATGTATCACGGCGCGGAGCACAAGTGCATTAATTGCATTGAGCAGGGATTGGATTTGACCATAGAAAATGTAAAAAACAGTTCCAGGATGCATAAAAGATGTGGAACGAGTTTTCTATTTTTTGTAGTAATTATTACAATTATTGCGACGATGTTTATCCGTGTGGATTCCAGACTATTGCGATTGGCGTTTCGAATTGCCATAATTCCATTGATTGCAGGAATTTCTTATGAGATCATCCGTCTGGCGGGCAGAAGTGACAACCCAATCATTAATATATTGAGCAGACCAGGAATGTGGATGCAGAAGCTGACCACTAGGGAACCAGATGAGGAAATGATTCAGGTTGGAATTGCTTCCGTAGAAGCAGTTTTTGACTGGAAAGGCTACGTGGAAAATATTAGGAAGAGGGGAATATCATGACTTTCAAAGGTGCGTTGGACTATGGAAAGGAGATTTTAAAAAGTGCCGGTATCGCGGATTATGGGTTGGATGCATGGTATCTTATGGAATATTCCAATAGAATTGATAAAAGCTGGTATTATTTGCATAGTTCTGATGAAATGGAAGATGAGAATTTCCAAGAGTATAAGTTATTATTAAAAAAGCGGGGAGAACGGGTGCCATTACAATATATTACTGGAAGCCAGGAATTTATGGGAATGAGTTTTAAAGTGAATTCCCATGTATTGATTCCAAGGCAAGATACGGAAACATTAGTGGAAGAGGCGGCAAAGATGCTGGAGCCCGGCATGGAAGTGCTGGATTTGTGTACTGGTTCTGGCTGTGTAATGATCAGTCTTTTGAAACAAAAAGATATCATTGGCACAGCAAGCGATATTTCCAAACAGGCGCTTTTAATTGCAAAGGAAAATGCTAAGAATCTTCAAGTGGAGGTCAATCTGGTCCGGAGTGACCTGTTTCAAAATATCACTGGGAAATACGATATGATTCTTGCAAATCCGCCTTACATACCTACTGGAGTGATTGAAACATTGATGCCGGAAGTCAAGAATTTTGAGCCAATGGAGGCGTTGGACGGCAAAGAGGATGGAATGTACTTTTTACGGAAGATCGTAAAAGAGGGCAAGGGATTCTTGAAATCAAATGGTTACCTGTGCATGGAAATTGGGCATGACCAGGGAGGCAGGGCTGCATTCCTTATGGAAGAAAACGGTTATCGGAATGTAAAAGTAATAAAAGATCTTGCCAGAAATGACCGGGTAGTCTGTGGAAATCTCCCAGCAGTGAAATAGAAAGGAAAAGAGAGATGTTTGATAAATTAGAGAATATTCTTCTTCGTTTTGAAGAGATCATGAACCAGTTGAGTGAACCAGATGTGGCAAATGACACGAACCGTTTTCGGAAACTGATGAAGGAACAGAGTGATTTGGCGCCGATCGTGGAAGCTTTTAAGGAATATAAACAGGAGAAACAGAATATTGAAGATTCTCTTGCCATGCTGGAGGAAGAGACAGATGAAGAGCTGCGGGAGCTTGCCAAGGAAGAGCTGAACGGCTCCAAAGATAAGGTAGAGAAGCTGGAAAATAAGCTGAAGATTTTATTATTGCCCAAAGACCCCAATGATGATAAAAATGTGATTGTAGAAATCCGTGCAGGTGCAGGCGGAGATGAAGCAGCATTATTTGCAGCTGAAATCTACCGTATGTATGTGCATTTTGCAGAGGGGCGCCGCTGGAAGGTGGAGACCATGGAGTGTGAAGAAATTGGGATTGGCGGGATGAAGAATGTGACATTTATGATTACAGGTCAGGGAGCCTATTCTGTGATGAAATATGAGTCGGGGGTGCACCGGGTACAGCGTGTCCCTGAGACGGAATCCGGCGGTCGGATCCATACCTCCACAATAACCGTTGCAGTGATGCCAGAAGCGGAAGATGTGGATGTTGTGATTGATGAAAAGGATATTCGCATTGATGTGATGCGTGCATCGGGAAATGGAGGGCAATGTGTCAATACTACCGACTCAGCAGTCCGTCTGACGCATTTTCCTACTGGAATTGTGATCTACAGCCAGACAGAAAAATCCCAGCTTCAGAATAAAGATAAAGCGTTTGCACTGCTTCGGGCAAAACTTTACGATATGGAGTGCCAAAAACAGCATGATGCGGAGGCGGAGGCAAGAAGGAGCCAGATTGGAACCGGGGACCGTTCTGAAAAAATCAGGACTTACAATTTTCCACAGGGACGTGTCACGGACCATCGGATTAATCTGACATTATATAAGTTAGATAAAGTGATGAATGGGGAGATCCAGGAGATTGTAGATGCCTGCATTGCGGCAGACCAGGCGGCGAAGCTGGCGAATATGAATGAGGATTAGAGGGAAATAAGCCTATTTTCTGGAGGCTTTTAGATAGCTGGCGTTACTGACCGGGAATAGGATAGATATGAGAAAAAGACAGTCACATGCAGTTTCAGTGGTTGTCTTTTTTGTTTTTTCATATATGCATTGCCTATCCCTGTTTGGGCAGTATGGATGTATGTAAAGCTCCTGCTGGAAAAATTCTTCGGTTTCTTTTATTGAAGGATTTAGAAAGCTGCGTTATAATAATACAATGTCAATGCTTTTCAAAGAATTTTTTGTTTGGGAAAAGATAAAGAGAGAAAATAGAGGACTAAGGAGGAGTAAAATGATTGAGCAGTTAAAAGGGAAAGCAGAAGTTAATGCAGAAAAGGCAGAAAGTTTGAGAATATTTAGTGGGCTAAAACTATTGCATATTAAAAAGCAAGTTGAAAAATTATTGTCGCATATTGGTGATTATGGTTTTTTCATAGAGTATACAAAACATGATTTTTCCCACATTGAAGAAATGTTAAAGCTTGTAGAGTGGCTTATACCAGAACAAACTCAACATTTTATGACACCTGCGGAATGGATGATGCTTGTCCTTGCAATTTATTTTCATGATATGGGAATGCTGGTTACAAAAGATGAATTTGAAAATAGAGAAAATTCTGATTTTTCTGCTTATAAAAAGAGGGTATACAGCCTTGAATATGGCAGGGATTATTTGCACAAGGCAAAAAGTTTGGGAGAAAAAGAGGATATATTTTTGTATCAAGAGTATGTAAGAAAGAATCATGCTAAGAGGATTAGGATGTGGATAGCTGGAGAATTTGAGGGAAATAAGGATTTAGTAGGTGAAATTCAGAAATTACTTTCTCCATTAGACAGTTTATTTAGACAAGATTTAGCTATGCTTTGTGAAAGCCATCATCTGAACAATCTCCAGGATTACTCTGTTTATGATACCAATAAATGTTATGAATCAGCGGATGAAGCGAAAGTAAATTTGCAATATGTAGCAGTTATTTTAAGAACGGCAGATTTATTGCATATTACTATGGATCGGACGCCTGCAATTGAATATAATGCATTTTGTCCCACAGATCCAATTAGTATTCTTGAATGGCAGAAACAAAAAGCTATTCGTGCAGTAAAACCTATGGAAATGCGGGATGAGAACCAAAATATAGATAAAAATCTTCAAAGTGATAAAATTACCATTACAGCATATTTTGAGAAGGCAAATCAGGCAGAAGCTTTTTTTGCGCTCATGGATTATTTACGATATGTGAGACAAGAATTAAAGTATTGCTATGAGATAGCTCAGGATGCAACAAAAAAGGAAGGAACTAGCAATTATCTATTTCCCTGGAAAGATATTGATGATTCCAAGGTTTTTACTAAAAAATTTAAAAAAAATTTATTAAGTTTTGAACTTGATCAAAATAATATTTTACAATTATTAGTAGGACATACCTTATATAATGATAGTTCGGTAGTTCTTAGGGAGCTTGTTCAAAATGGTTTGGATGCAATTAAACTGCAAAATAAAATTGAAAAAACTGAAAAGAAAGAAATTACGAAAGGTAAAATAATAGTTAGGTGGGATAGTTCTGAACGAGTGTTGACATTTGAAGATAATGGAACTGGGATGACAGAAGCTGACATAGAGGATTATCTTCTTAAGGTAGGAACATCGAAATATAGCAGTACCAATTTCAAAGAAAAATATCCTGATTTCGTGTCAATTAGCCGGTTTGGAATTGGAATTTTAACATGTTTTCTAGTGGCAAATGATATTGAAATTATGACATGTGCTAGTGAAAATTGCGAAGCAAACAGAATTGTTTTTAGGAATGTCGATGGAAAATATTTGCTTAAAAATTTGGAAAAACAGGAATTGCCAGAACATATTTCGGAACATGGAACTGTTATAAAATTGCATTTAAGAGATGATGCTGATATGCAAAATCTTGAACATGATATCAAGAAATGGATTGTTTTTCCATATTGTGAAGTGGTTTTGATAAAAGATCAAAAAGCTCCAGTTAGAATTGGATATAATTCTCCCAAAGCTGCATTAGAAGAGTATATATCCCATGAAGCATTGGGAGAATTAAATAATATTGAAATTCGTCAGGAAGAGATAGACGGAATTACAATAGCTTATGCAGTAAGGTATAAAGAATATTTTCAGGAGTATTTTTTAGTAACATATAACAGGAGAAATTATATATCGGAAGATAACAACATGCCTATACCAATTGGCGTTTGTTTTGAAGGAATACGAGTTTCATCTAATACACCAGGATATTGTGGAGATGCTTTTTTGGCAATTATGAATAGCTGTGATAATAATTTTGTTAAAACAGATGTAGTGCGTTCATCTGTAGAAGACAATGAAGGAAAAGATAAATTATTACGGATTATTTATGGTGTTTATAAGAACTATGTTGAAGAACAAATAGATCATTTTAAAAAGAAAGGGCGTTCTATGTCATGGATTGCCTTTGAAGCTAGAATTTTAATTAGACAACTGGTTGGTTCACAAAATGATAGGAGGAGGGAGTTAGGGATAGAGAAAAAAGATATAATGTCAGAAGTTTTTGGTGATATAAATGCAATTTTATTTGAAAATGAAAATGAAAGGAAACTCGTATCTGCTAATACTTTGCAAAGATATAAAACAATTAATATGTCCGAAAGTAATATGATAGATGCAGCAGAACGCTTACTAAAAGAGGCTAAGAGTTCTATTTCTTTATGTGAATTAGTTAGTAGTATAACAGATGAGCAGACGATAGAAGATAGAAACTTATTGTGTGATTATGAATTAGATAGTTTATTGCATACCATTGCTTTGAAGGCGAAACAAATAAAAAAAGTAGTATTAAACAGGGACGAGAGAAAAATAGATTTAAGTTTTGGAGAGGGAGCAGAAAGGTGGATAAAAATATCACTTATTAAGAATAAATCATACGAGGACTATGAATATGCTTTTATTCCGGTTGATGGTGAAGAGGTTGAAGGTTTGGAATTAGAATTGGGTGTGAAGACGAGGTTAGGAGTATTTTTAAACAGCAGCCATGACGTTACTAAATATCTATGTGAAAAATTGCCAATGTTCGATTATAAAAATTCTAATATAGATATGTATGCATTGCGTTTGTTTGTGTCTCTTGTGGTGAATAAACAGAATACTTATATTTCTAGGGATATAAGTTCAGATTCCTTTGAAAAGCTTTTTCAAAATAGAATTGAACATGAAATATTAGACAGGGTATCTGAGGATATAAAAGATGTATTTTGGGAGAAAATTGATAGGAATGAGTTGATTGCCTTGTTAAAGAGTAAAAAAATTATA
>CATOOV010000072.1 GCA_951801955.1 uncultured Lachnospiraceae bacterium | reverse complement strand
CGCCGTCCCTGTCCTCGTCCCCTACGGAAAGTCGGGAGTACAGGGCTGTGATTTTACTGTAATCGTTCATGTGCGTTCCCTCCTGCGTCAATGTATGTAGTGATTACAGTTAAAATTATGCACCTCACCTTGCGGAACCGTACTCCACACCCTTCCGGAACTTCTTGGCATTCTTGGATTTGAAATACACTGCAAGCCTTAAAGCAATGCCGCAGCACACCCCAATCAACAGATCTCTTGGATAGAAACTCGGCAGGGGATTGGAAAACAAACCTTCCAGTCCTGCCATGACTTCCATCATCTTTGCGGAAGCGTCCTGCCCCGGAGATACCCGCCACAGACACGCCACTTTGTCACAGAAATATCCTGCAAGCACATAGGGCAGGTTCATCAGGAAAAGTTTCCTTTTGTCAATATTCCCCGTCTTTTCCTTAAATTTTTTAGGGATTGATTTTAAGTCTTTGGCTATGCCATTGATAATATTACTCATAGGCTCTGCCCCCTGTCCTTGTTCTTCTCCCTGCTCCGTTCCCGGTTCTTGTCCTGCGACACTGCGTCCTTGAAATGCTTCAGCTTCTCTCTCAGGGAAACCCTGCCTTTCTTTTTCTCGTTACCATAAACAAATTCTTTGAATGCCTGCGCAACCGCATCGGCATCCCTGCCCTTGAAAAACACCATGTACTTGGGCGGGTCTGTCGTCTTGTCTTTCTTTATGGCAAAATCAACATTGTACTTTTTTGCTACACGCTCAAAAGATTTGATATTGCCGTCCGTGACTTCAATCGACGATACCCCCACGCCATCGCCAACGAGCTTTTTCACAGAAATCTTTCCATGCGTTTTCTGTGCTTTCTGCTTCCGGTGGTTTAAATACATCTTCATTGCAGATTTCAGCACGTTGGCATCTAATTTTGCGGTCTTAATCACAAGGGCAATCGTTTTCTGTGTTACTTCCTCCTGCATGAAACACCTCCCTGTTACGTTCCCTTGAAAATCCATGCACTAAGGGGGAATCCCCCGGCAGATAATGTAAAAGACAATCTTCAATGCAAAATACACTATGTTTCTCCTTTCCACTTCTGGACATCATGTCCAGAAGTTATCCTTTTTTATTTAAGCAGTATATTGTGTGGAGATTGGCAGACAGTTCACTGCCTCCATACTCCACATCATCAAGCAGTAATGCCTGAAACAGCACATCCCCAACACCGTCAAGCAGCACAATCTTCTGCTCCTGCTCTGTAAGGTGTCCATACTCCACTCCGTCCGTAACAACAGATTTCCTTGCCGCTTCACAATGGGTAAACAGACCGAGGATATATTTGTTTGACATAATAAAGGCATACGTTTCCTGCCCGTCATGGGTCATACGGTATTTCTCCGCCTCACCCTCCGGAAGCGTAAAGATACACCTTACCGTTTCCAGACACAGCCCTCTGTCATAATCCGGCTGTAATTTCTTTTTGTACCTTTGCGCCCTTGCATAAATCCCCTCCCGGTCTATGACGGAATGGGTGCGCTTAAACTGCGGCTTTTTGCAGAGCATATCCAAGTCCATATAGACATTGTTGATTATGGTTTTCTCCGCATACTGCCGGAAAGACTTTATCCTTAACAGCCAGGCAAGCACTTCATCCAGCTTTTCTTCTGACGAAATGGTCTGGAAAGGCTTAGTGCCAAACTCCAGCCTGTCAAACATAAGCGGGCAGCTCCCCTTTTTTACTTCACGCTCCATTGCCCTCTTTACATCCCGTAATGATTCCATTTATCTCCTTTCCGCTCCCTGATTACGCTAACCGGAAGCAATAAAAAAAGGGCGGCTACAAATCTACTGATCCATAACCGCCCTCACGCTGTTCTCAACCTGTCATTTTTTTAACACAGAGGTCTTCCACCTCCGTACCTCTGGAAACCTTGCCGGAAGTGTGATTGAAAAGATAATCACACTTCCAGCAAGGCTCGAAAGTGCCACCCACCACGTTCCGGTAGGCTCAACCTATTTCTATTCCCGCTGTTTCTGCGAAAATCTGTTTCCTGCCCATAAGCTCATTCTGCTTTTCTTCCGGTAACCGTTTGAAAAAATCGTCATAGTCAATATCAGCTATGTTCATTTCCCTTGCAAGCGCAATGATCTGTGTGTGCAGCCATTCCTCCCACAAATCTTCAAACATTTCTCTGCTGTCCGTGAAAGTAAAATCATTCTCAAAGCCTGTCGGTGGTGTGTAATATTGCAGCTTTACAAAACCGTACCTGCCAACATCGACCACCACGATGTCCACATCTTCAAGCTCTGCAAAGGCATCCGCCACCTTCCGGCATTTTTTCTGTTCTTCTTCTGTAATGTATGTTTTTTTCTCCATTAGCCCCTGCATCTCCTTATACCTATTTTTTTATACATCCGTCAGAATGTCAATCCTTGAAATCCTTTCCATAAGGGTATTATCCGGTTCAAACTCCCGTAAGAGGGAAGTATCAGCGAAGATAAACCTCTCTTTATAATGGTTCATAATATCCATCAGCATCAGGAAACATTCGTGATGATAGAGGAAACTGACAAGGCAGAGCAGTTCACTGTCCTTTAATTCCCCTATCCTGAAATAATTTTCAAAGTCATAATTGTCTGCAAATTTACAGAAAGCCAGCTTTTCCAACAGCAGGGCTTTTCCCATGCCGTCCTGTTCCTCATACCTTTTCCGCAGTTCCTTTTTATCCATCTCCATGTACTCCTTTACTTTTAATCTCCAATTTTGGTAACTATAACCATCTCCATTATAGGAGCATAATAAAACATATTCAAGCAGAAAACGGAGGGAAATACCGCATATTATGATTAAATTCGACAAACTTTTCCAAACATTGAAGAAAAACGGAATCAGCCAGTACAGCCTTTATACCCGCCACGGTGTCAGCCGGTCACAGATACAGCGTCTGAAAAATAACCAGTCCGTCACCACCCACACGCTGAACATGATACTGAATATCTTGGGCGAGGGCTTTTCCCTGAATGACATCGCTGAATTTACACCGGACGCAGAGCAGACGGAAGAATAAGCTGCTCTGCTTTTTTCCACCTTTGGACATTGTGTCCAAAAGTCTGTTAAGTAATTCCTTTTTCTTCCCACCCTCCGCCATACATATCATGCTGCACCTCCTGCTGGTAGTAATGGCTCATGGTTGAGGGGGCATTGTAAAGCGCCGTAATCAAATATGCCCTGATATTGGTAATCTTGGTAACAGTTTCCCTCATACAGCCCATGACATACTCCACATGGCTGCTGTTCAGTTTCAAAAAGCGGGATTTTACAAGCTCATAAGGGTATTCTTCCCCATTGATGCGGATTGTCTTTCGCTTTACGCAGACCACATCACAGACAGTTTCATAGATTTCCTCATACATCTCCTTATCACCATGCTGCCCGTATTTCATGTGGTGTTCATATTCCAGATTTTTACGGATCAGTGCCATATATGCGCTTGTTTCATCTATCACATCAATCATATCATCTTTTCCCTGCGTTCCTGAACTCCCCACATTTCCCGCAGATTGATTGATAGGATTGGTATAACTCATATCAGTATAGTTCTGATTGTTATAGTTAGTATTGTTATAATTAGGGGCAAATTCTTTTACTTCTTGAAGTCCAGTTCCTTTACTTCCGGAAGTCAAATTATTTTCCCTCTTGAAGTCAGGTTCTTTTACTTGCTGGGGTTCAGTTTCTTTACTTTCAGAAGTCAAATTTCTTTCCTTCTTGAAGTAAAGATTTTTTACTTCTGTGGAAACATCAGTGTTCTCAGGCTTTTCTGCACGCTCTTTTTCCGGCACAGAAGCGAAATTTTTCACATAAATTAAATCAGGTTTCCCAAGCCCCCTGCGTTTTTTCTCTATCAGCCCTATTCCATTATCCGCATCCAGCTCCTTAATGACCTTTATGCAGGTAGGCTTAGAGCAGCCCAAATCTTCCATGATGTTCTCCACAGCATAGATAATATATGCCCTGTTTTCATCATCCAGCCACCCATTTTTCATGGACAGCGACATCCTGTCAAGCATCAGCCCATACAGGAGCTTAGCATCGCTGCTAAGCCCCTTGAAACGCTCGTCTTTAATCAGCAGGCGGGGAACACGGTAAAAAGAAAACTGCTCTGCTTCTATGCCATAGTAATAATCAAACTTCAATGGCTCGCCCATTTTACCGCCTCCTTTACTGCTTACTCTGCCATTCCTCCAAAAGCTGGATAATGATGCCCTCTATGTCATCATTGGAATAGTCCTCTGGAAAATACCTGTTGATCTTATCGCCCTTAATGGTTACTTTTCTTTCTTTCGGCTTTTCCTCCGCCAGTATCAGCCTTACCATTGCAAGCGTAAGCTCTCCGCTTTTCCCATACTCCTTCAGCTTTGCCGATTGGGAAGCGTTCATTGCCGCCCCCGTTTCCTCAAGGATAACAGACACCCATTGCTGGGCTTCTTCGGTCAGGAAAGAAATATCCACGCCCTGCGCTATCCCTATCTTCTTCTTATCCACCATGTCAAGCAGCTCGTCAGAAAGCCTTGCAAGCCATACATACCTCTGCACCGTCTTTCCGCTCTCCCCGGCAGCTTCCCCCACTTCGTCAAGGGTGCTGCCGCCCTTGCTGCCCTGATGTTTCATTGCTTCGTACTTCATGGCATAAGCCCTTGCTTTTTCACTCGGTAAAATGTCCTCACGCTGGATATTGGAATCCACCATGATAATCGTGGCTTCATCGTCCGTATAATTCCTGACAATGACGGGCATCGTATCAAGCCCTGCCCTTTCAGAACCCCGTTTCCTCCGGTGTCCGGCTATGATTTCATAACCGCCCCCTGCCCTCGGTCTTGCAAGTCCGGGTACAAGTACACCGTATTTACCGATGCTCTCCGTGGTTTCCTCCATTTTTTCATCATCAAGGACACGGAACGGGTGTCCTTTGAATGTATGTAAATCAGACAGCTTCGCATTAATTATCTGCTCCCCTGCCGTATTTTCTGTCCCGCCGAATAAATCATCAAAACTGTTCAGCCTGACTTTTGATGCGCTCCCTGCCTTACTGCCCATTGCCAAGCACCTCCTCCGTCAAAGACTGGTATGCCCCCGCAACCCTGCCCTTTGGGTCATGCTGGTAAATGCTGATGCCCTCTGCGGAAGTTTCTGCCGCCCGTACTGACATCGGTATGCTGCTCTCAAATATCCGCACTTTGCTGCCATAGGTTTCAATAAGCAGTGATGTAATATCCCTTGCATAGTTGGTACGGTTGTCTACCATTGTCAGTAAAATGCCCTCAATCTCCAGTTTGGGATTGATCTGCCGTTTTACCTTGCCTACGGTCTTGATAAGCTGTTCCAGACCTTTCACGGGCAGGTATGCCGCCTGCACCGGAATGAGTATGCTGTCCGCACAGGCAAAGGCATTTATGGTAATCATGCCAAGCGAGGGCATACAGTCAATCAAAATATAGTCGTACCTGTCCTTTACCATTTCCACATAAGAGCGCATCATGATCTCCCTGCTCATCACGTTCACAAGGGAAACCTCCAGACCGGACAGCTCAATGTTCCCCGGCATCAGGTCAATTCCCTCGCCATGCTTTAAGATACCGTAGCCCGGCTCCATTTCCTCATCATTGATAACCTTTTCCAGTACATTCGCCAGAGTAATCTCCAGCTTGTCCGGCTCCGTGAAGCCAAGACTTGCGGTCAGACTTCCCTGTGCATCTGCGTCAATAACTAAAACTTTCTTTCCCTGCTTTGCCAGCCCGATCCCTAAGTTGCTTGTTGTGGTTGTCTTGCCGACACCACCTTTCTGGTTTGCGATTGCTATAATTTTACACATGGTTTTATTCCTCCGTTTAGTTAGATTTTTCTTTCACGTTGGCTTTCTGCACTTCCACATAAGCCCGGTAATACCTGTTTGTACCTTTGTTCCGGTACAGTTCCGAAACTTCCGTCACAGCCACTTTGGGCTGTCTTTTCAAAATCTTCTCGAACCACTTAATATCATTCTTTGTTCCCATCAGTCGAATTTTCAGCACGTTTCCTCTCCATTTCCGCAAGGATTTCTTCAATGGGCTTCGGCTTTTGGCAGTATTCCGGATAACGGAGCTGAATGCCCTGCCAGAAGTACATTGCGTAACCGCAGCAGAAAATATCACTCACGGAATACTCCCTGCACTCGCTTACCTGCTCGTCCCTGCTCTCATAATCATCAACGCTTGGCATTCCGTCCGTGTAAAGGTTAAATGCCAGTCTGACAACTTTTACACTGCCGCTGGTCTGCCAGCCCTGATGCAGACTTTCCGGCTTGATGTACCCGGACTTCATATCATAAATCTGGCTGAAATGATTTCTTGTGTCCTCTGAAATACCGAGAATGTAGATCAAAGCCTTGTGATAGCAGTCCTGATACCTCGCCTGTTGCAGTTTCTCATAATAAAATTTCTCATGTTCCCCGTTGTAAAAAACCATGTGTGTGTTGTTGGCGCTCTGCGCCCCTGCTCTTAACGCTGTGTTTGTCATAATGCTTTCCTCCATTCTGATATTGTTCGACCATAACAAAAAGGACATCTCTCTAAAATTTCTTTTAGAAAAATGTCCTTGTAGGTACAAATATTTGATTGGATTCGCACAACCATGAACGTACATCAGGGTATTATTCTGTATTATTCGTTCAAAATTTGTTGCACTTTTGTTGCACTATGCGGATAACAAGTGGCTGAAACCCTTGAAAACACTGGATTTTACTTATCCAACGACTTCATTGTCGGGAACAACAACACATCTCGTATCGCCGGAGAATTTGTCATCATCATCACCATACGGTCAATTCCATATCCAATTCCTCCTGTGGGCGGCATACCAATATTAAGGGCATTGAGGAAATCCTCATCGGTATGGTTCGCTTCATCATCACCAGCGGCAAGCAGCGCTTCTTGCGCTGCAAAACGCTCCCGCTGATCAATCGGGTCATTTAATTCAGAATAAGCATTCGCCATCTCCCAGCCATTTAAAAAGAACTCAAATCGCTCCACATACTCTGGATTATCCGGCTTCTTTTTCGTTAATGGGGAAATCTCAATAGGATGATCCATCACAAAAGTAGGCTGAATCAAATGCTCCTCCACATACTCTTCAAAAAACAGATTCAGAATATCACCCTTCTTATGCCTGTCCTCATACTCAATATGATGTTCATCCGCCAGTTTTTTCGCTTCTTCTGTTGTATGGATTTCGTTAAAATCCACATTGGCATATTTTTTCACTGCATCTACCATAGTGATGCGTTCAAATGGCTTGGAAAGATCCATCTCATGCTCGCCATAAGTGAGAACTTCTGAACCAGTTACTTCTTTTGCCACATAACGGTAAAGATTTTCAGTCAAATCCATCATGCCATGGTAATCTGTGTATGCCTGATACAGCTCCATCAACGTAAATTCTGGATTATGGCGGGTGT
Source organism: uncultured Lachnospiraceae bacterium (assembly GCA_951801955.1). Lineage (GTDB taxonomy): Bacteria > Bacillota > Clostridia > Lachnospirales > Lachnospiraceae > Petralouisia. The sequence goes on along the minus strand of CATOOV010000072.1, from coordinate 8,829 downwards.
CCAGACCTTCATTGCGGAATACACGCCCAATTTCATAGACACGTTCCATACCGCCAACAATCAGCCGTTTTAGCGGAAGTTCCAATGAAATACGAAGTTTAAGATCCTCGTTCAATGCATTAAAATGTGTCTCAAATGGTCTTGCAGCAGCGCCTCCTGCATTGCTGACCAACATAGGTGTCTCCACCTCCATAAACCCTTGTCCATCCAGAAAACGGCGAATACTGCTCAACACCTTGGAACGTTTTATAAAAGTATCTTTCACATCACTATTCATAATCAGGTCAACATAACGTTGACGATATCTGGCATCTGTATCGGTAAGACCATGATATTTTTCTGGCAGAATTTGCAGGCTTTTAGAAAGTAGTGTTACCTCCTGGGCGTGGATAGAGATTTCTCCCGTCTTAGTGGTAAACACTTCTCCTTTTATACCAAGAATATCACCTACATCATATTTCTTAAAATCCTTATAACTCTCCTCGCCAATATTGTCTCTTGCCACATATGCCTGGATATTCCCCTGCAAATCCTGAATATTACAGAAGGAGGCTTTTCCCATTACACGCTTAAACATCATTCTGCCGGCAATGCTGACAGTTTTTCCCTCAAGGGAATCATAGTTATCTTTGACTTCCTGACTGTGGTTTGTGACCTCATATTTCGTGATCTGAAAGGGATCTTTGCCGTTGTCCTGCAAATCCTTTAATTTGTCATGACGAACCTTTATCAATTGATTCAAATCCTGTTCCGGTGACTGATTATTCTGTGCCATTTTCTTCTCCTCCTAGTTGGAACGCTGAATTCCCAATACTTTGTACTCTAATATGCCTGCCTGTGTCTCGATGGTAACGTTATCTCCAACTTTTGCCCCAATCAATGCTTTCCCCACAGGAGACTCATTGGAAATTTTTCCCTGCAGGCTGTTCGCCTCGGTAGAACCTACAATTTTATACTCCAGTTCTTCATCGAACTCACAGTCCAAAATTTTCACTTTACATCCTACATTGATCTTATCAAGGTCAACTTCATCCTCAACTACGACCTCTGCATTCTTCAGAATTTTTTCAATTTCTTCAATTCTTGCTTCAATATCACGCTGTTCATCCTTTGCAGCATCATATTCCGCATTTTCTGAAAGGTCTCCCTGTTCCCTTGCTTCTTTAATCTTCTGGGCAACTTCCTTTCTCTTTACAACCTTAAGCTCCTGTAATTCTGTCTCTAATTTCTGTAAACCTTCATACGTCAGTAAGTTTTTCTTTTCCATAATACTACACCTTCCTATAATTGTTACAATTCACAACTTTACATACCCTAAATTATCTGCCAAAGTTGTTTTTTGCTGCTGTAAATCCTATCATACTGTCTCTATGAAGAAATCCCGTCATGATTACCATCAAGTATATTTGTAATCAGAGAGCACCTATGGCATTCTTAAACTTCTGAGTCAGTCAAATACCCCGCAGCAAGCTACGGGGCATAACCTAGCTTGTTCTTTCCGCCCCAAGGGGCTGGGTATTTGCACCAAAGGGCACTTACCCTCGCGGCTGTCTACACTCCGTTTCGGTCCATGCTTATCATGCGCCATTGGCGCATAGCACCGTCAAATATCCATGCAAGCATGTCTATTTTCCTAAGTGCCCTTTGGGTACATTGCTCGCGGGAATAAAGCTTACTTCCTATCCCTGGTAAATCATAGCAAATTCCTTTTGGCGGATGTTTGGATTTAATTCACCTTCTCTAAAACCCTAAACAGCAGCTTATGAACTCTAAAAAACCATCTGTTATACTCCCTTAACAATCACAGTATTATAACCGATGGGTATGGAAATGTCAAGATTCTGCATCGTCTGAACCCTTTCCCATTTCCGCTTATAGACTGGAATATACAGTGTATGCTCACGCATATACCTCATAGGGCAATTTCCCAATTTCTCCATATCCAAAATCACATTTACATCCCCAGTCACTGCCTGTTCCTTTGGCTCAGTCTGTACTACCAGACCGCTGTTCTCATACATTCTTTGAATATAATCAGAAAAATATGCAGGACGATCTGTAGCAATTTTAAGAAAATTCAAATCTTCTGAAAGCTGTTCCAAAACCACAGCCACTTCATCCTCATCCAACAGAGATTCTGGCGGTGTATCTGTATCCACCAGCAAGGGATGAAACTCCCGGTAGGACATATGGTATTGTTTCAATACTTGTTCTAAGATTTTGCGCAATTGAAACAAATATGGATTATTTCTGGATTCCTCTGTATCCTCCTGCTGACCATCAAGTGGTTCCTTAGATAAATATTGCCGTTTTCTATGTAAAACCGTTCCCAAACGAAGAAACCAGGAGGTAAATCTGTTGCTTTTTCTCCTTTCATCCTTTTTCCATTCCTGCATACTCCAGCCTCCCATACCATCATTATCATACAGACATCAAGAAGAAACCTTATGCTGACCTAATCCAATATATGGAGAAGCAAGGCGGTTTATGCTACTTCTTCCTATATTTCCACTTTATTGTCTTCAACCTTTTGCATACCTGCCGCTGATTCCAACAATTCTGTTAATTCTTCATATGTTTCCACTTCATTGATTTTCCCGCGAAGTTTTGCAGAATTTTTATAACCGCTGGTATACCATGCTGCATGTTTACGCATTTCCCTCATGCCTGTAACCTCTCCTTTAAACTGGATCTGATTACGGGCATGGCGCAAAATCATGTCTGCCACCTCTCGGATCGAAGGTTTTGGCAGTTCATTTCCTGTTTCCAGATAATGCAGGATCTGATGGAAAATCCAAGGATTGCCTTGGGCGCCCCTTCCAATCATAAAACCGTCACATCCTGTCTGTTTCTCCATTTCAAGCACATCTTGCACCGTCAAGATATCTCCATTTCCAACCACTGGAATAGATACCGCATCCTTCACTTGACGGATAATATCCCAGTCAGCACTGCCGGAATAATACTGTTCCCTGGTCCTCCCATGTACAGCAATTGCTGCTGCTCCTGCCTCCTCAGCTATTTTGGCAATTTCCACTGCATTGATATGCCCCTCATCAAACCCTTTGCGGATTTTTACCGTTACAGGCTTTCGAATCGCTTTCGCCATCTTGGAGACAATTTCATACACTAATTTTGGCTGTTTCATCAGTGCAGAGCCTTCCCCATTGTTTACCACTTTTGGGACTGGGCAGCCCATATTGATATCTAAAATATCAAAAGGGCGTTCCTCAATCCGTTTTGCCATTTCACTCATAAGGTCGGGATCTGCTCCAAAAAACTGGAGGGAAACCGGACGCTCCTGGGGCGCGATTGACAAAAGGGCTTCCGTGTTTTTGTTGTTGTAATAAATTCCTTTGGCGCTGACCATTTCCATACACAGCAGCCCCGCTCCCTGTTCCTTGCAAAGCACACGAAATGGCAGGTCACATACCCCTGCCATTGGTGCCAAAATCAAATTATTTTCCAAAACTACATTTCCAATTTTTAATGTTTTCATTTTACCCCATGCTCCATCGCTGCTATTGCGAAGTATTCGGCTTCTCACGGTTCTGCTTATTATAAATCAGCCGAAGCCCTTGCAGGGTCAGGGTAGGATCATAGATATCAATGGTGTTGGTTTCGTTTGCAATAATTGTCCCCAATCCGCCAGTGGCAATTACTTTCAAATTTTTATAACCGGTCTCTTTTTTAGTCTGATTGACAATATACTCCGTCTGACCAATTTGTCCATAAATCAACCCTGCCTGCATACTGCTGATAGTTTCTTTTGCAAGAATGCTGCCTGGCTTTCGTATTTCAATCTCTGGAAGCTTTGCTGCGTCCTCCCACAATGCCTTTGCAGATGTACGTATTCCAGGCGCTGTCACCCCTGACACAAACGCCCCTGTCTCATCCACAAGGTCATACGTCGTCCCTGTTCCAAAATCAATGACAAATACAGGACCGCCATAAAGTTCATATGCCGCTGCCGCATCTACAATACGGTCCGCGCCAATCTGCCTGGGATTTTCCGTGGCAATCCGTATGCCGGTCTTAATACCTGGCTCAACCACTACTGGATGGATGTCAAAATATTTGATAAATGCACTTAAGAGGGAATGCATCACATTTGGAACTACGGAAGCAATAATCACATCCTTCACATTTTCATAGGAAATTCCATTGTGTGCCAACATTTCCCGAATACTAATCCCATACTCGTCCGACGTCCTCTGCAGTTTCGTAGTGATGCGAAAGGTTGCCTCTAATTTCTCCTGTTTAAATACTCCAAACGTAAAATTCGTATTTCCCACATCTACAACCAATAACATGTCTCAGTCCTCCAACTCTTCTTCCGTCAACGTTTCCCCCAGGAAAAATACTTTAAAGTACAATTCCAGGGATTCCAACAACTCCTGTTTGGCGCTCTGAAGCTGTTTCACTTTCAGGACGCTTCCAATATCATCGTATAACAGATCCCACTCATCTGCAGCAGTACGAAAATTCAGGCGTCCGTCTTTTTCAAACACTAAGGTAAGTTCCCCTCCGATATCCTCTGTATATAATACACATAGAATCTTTAATTCCTCTTTGATACTCTCTGGAAGGGAGGCAAATTCTTCATTAAAGTAATATTTCTTTGTATATGCACTGGACCCACACAGCACAATTTCTTCCTGATCCATGATATTCTCCTAACCTTTATAACTCACCCCTATACATTTTTAAACAGGATTCGGAGCCGTTATTTCCGCCTCCCAATCCCTGTGCATCCTTTTTCCCTGACTAGCGCAGACCTGAAAACTGTTTTCATACGCTCTGCCTTCTACAGAAAAATCCGTCTTTCAATCTATATAGCCATAAATTCCACGCACAGAGACTTCTCCTGAAGAAACTTTTACAATCTCATATTCTCGCTCCACCAAAAGTTCTCCTCTTTTGTCAATCCCTAATGCAACGCCCTGATACTCTCCCAGAGGATCCAACACCCGGACGCCACGCCCCCTATTTGCCAGCAAATGGTTGTACTCCTCCATCAGCGCAGATAAATCCTGGGACTGCAGATAGATCTCATAATAATTCTCAAAATATTTTAATACTGCCGCCAAAAGTTCGGCACGGAAAATCTGCAGGTTACGACCTTCCTTCCCTACTTCCAAATCCAGAGATGTCGCCGTTTGTGCAATCTCGTCTGGAAACTCAGTCTGATGCACATTAATTCCCGTTCCCACAACAATGTGATTTACATAATCTACCTGGGCGCTCATCTCTGTCAATATCCCCACGATTTTTTTACCATTAAGCACAATATCATTGGGCCATTTGATCTGGGGCTGTAAACCGGTGACTTCTGCGATACCCTTCACGGCTGCCATCGCTTTCACCAATGTAACCATTGCCGCATTGGAGGGGGCAATCTCGGGTTTCAACAATATAGAAAAAAATAACCCTGAACCTTGGGGAGAATCCCAGTCTCGCCCCCTTCGCCCCCTGCCTGCGGTCTGTTTGTCTGTCACAACCACCATGCCATGCCACTGTGTCCAATCAGATGTTTCCGCAATCCGCTTTGCCTCTGTATTGGTTGAATCCAGTTCCTCAAAATATTTGACAGAATTTCCCAGCCACTTGGTATGGAGCTGGCTGACAATTTCACTTTCGGACAAGATATCAGGCGCAGCTATCAGACAATACCCTTTGTTTTGTACCCCCTCAATCATGTAACCTGCATCTTTCAATTGTTTGATATATTTCCAAATAGCTGTCCGTGATACCCCAAGCTGCCGGCACAACTCCTGCCCAGACACATAGCCCTGCCGGTTTTGACGAAGTACCTGTAATATTTTTGCTTTCATACTTACGCCTTACTTCAATGTTGCATACATAATCGCTTTGATACTATGCATCCTGTTTTCTGCTTCCTGAAATACTACGGACTGGCTGCTTTCAAACACCTCGTCTGTAACTTCCATCTCAGTAAGGTCGAATTTGTCATAAATCTCTTTCCCGATCACTGTTTCCAAATCATGAAATGCGGGAAGGCAGTGCATAAAAATAGCTGTTTCTTTTGCATTTTCCATTACTTTTTTATTTACCTGGTAAGGCATCAGCCCCTGGATACGGGTTGCCCAGACGGTGTCTGGTTCGCCCATAGAAACCCATACGTCAGTATAAATAATATCTGCATCTTTGGTTCCCTCTTTTACATCTTCTGTCAGTGTAATGGAAGCACCTGTGTCTTTTGCGACTTCTTTACAATAATCCACAAGTTCTGAATTTGGAAAATAGGTTTTATTGGTACAAGCTACAAAATCCATTCCCAGCTTTGCGCAAGTAACCATCAAAGAATTTCCCATATTATAACGGGCATCCCCCATATAAACAAATTTCAGCCCCTTTAAATAACCAAACCTTTCTTTTATCGTCATCATATCTGCAATCATCTGGGTTGGATGGAATTCATTGGTCAGCCCATTCCAAACAGGAATGCCTGCATACTTGGCAAGTTCCTCCACAATCTCCTGTCCAAACCCTCGATATTCGATACCATCATACATTCTGCCCAATACCCTTGCCGTATCCCGAATGCTTTCTTTTTTGCCAATCTGGGAACCAGAGGGATCTAGATAAGTTACATGCATCCCCAGATCATGGGCGGCAACTTCAAAAGAGCACCTCGTCCGGGTACTGGTTTTTTCAAAAATTAACGCAATATTTTTGCCTTTCAATTCATCATGGGCAATCCCCTGCTTTTTTTTCTGTTTAAATTCACTAGAGAGATCAATAAAGTATAAGATCTCCTCTGGTGTAAAATCCTTTAATTTTAAAAAATTACGTCCTTTTAAATTCATATTTTCCTCCATTCTGTGCGTTTTTCAACACATCGTGCCCTATGGGTACAAACAGGTAGTTCGTGAAAGGATTAACAAATTCTTTCACCCTTTCCTCTCCTTTTAAAAATTGAGCCTCAGAATCCTTAGACCTGCCTTCCATTGCATCGCAGGACCTGTTTCCAGCCTGCTTACCACTTGCCATTCGGCATAATACGCCCGACTGCCAGGACTTGGCGAACACAAATCACCTAATATTCCCTGTACTAAAGCTCCTTTGCCACTTCTGTAATGGTTTTTGTAAGCCCTGCCACTCCCTGAATCTCAGAAGGAATAATTATTTTGGTCGCCTTGCCGTCCGCTGCTTTTGCAAAGGCTTCCAGGCTCTTTAACTGCAGCACGGCATGATCCGGCGCCGCCTCCTTCAGAAACCGGAGACCATCCGCATTTGCCTGCTGAATCCTCAATATTGCTTCTGCCTGACCTTCTGCTTCCCGCATAGTGGCTTCCTTCTTTGCCTCTGCACGCAGAATTGCAGCCTGTTTTTCTGCCTCTGCATCCAAAATCGCTGATTCCTTTTTTCCCTGAGCAACCAAAACAGTCGCTGTCTTTTCTCCCTCTGCCTGGGTGACTGCCGCACGGCGTTCACGCTCTGCCTTTGCCTGCTTCTCCATGGCATCCTGGATTTGCTGGGGCGGAATAATATTCTTTAATTCCACACGATTTACCTTAATGCCCCATGGATCTGTTGCCACATCCAAAGACGCCCGCATTTTTGTATTGATCAGTTCCCTGGAAGTTAATGTTTCATCCAGTTCCAGGTCGCCGATAATATTTCTCAGTGTTGTTGCTGTTAAATTTTCAATTGCCATAATGGGATTTTCCACACCATAGGCAAACAGCTTCGGATCTGTAATCTGAAAATATACCACAGTGTCAATCCGCATCGTCACATTATCTTTAGTGATCACCGGCTGAGGTGCAAAGTCCACCACTTGTTCCTTTAAAAGCACCCGTTTTGCCACTCGGTCGATAAACGGCATCTTAAAATGCAGCCCAACCCCCCATGTTCCCTGATAACCTCCCAGACGTTCGATGACAAGCGCATGTGCCTGGGGTACGATCTTAACACATGAGGCAAGCAGGCATAAAACAAATACAATCAATATTGCAAACACGATAAATCCAATTTCCATTCCATTTCCCATTCTATTTTCCTCCATATTTTATTACGGCATGCCATTAATTTGTGCGTTCTGCCTTACCATCAATTTCACACCGCTGATTTCCACAATTTCTACCAACGCATCCCTTGGAATCATCTGCCCGTCTACAGAACGTGCAGTCCACTCCTGTCCTTCCACATTCACCTGTCCATGTGCTTTTATATTATCAATCTCTTGTATTACCACAGCAGTTTTTCCAATTAAGCTCTCTGCATTTGTCCGAGTTCTGTCCTTATTGAGAAATTCCACTGCCAACGGTCTTGTAAGTGCCAAAAGAAGTAAAGACGCTACCACAAACAAAATAACCTGCACCACCAGATTGGCTCCAAATACATATGCCAGAAAAGCTACTAATGCCCCTCCTGCAAACCAAATGGTGGTAAGCCCCAGTGTGATAATCTCTATAATTGCCATTACAACAACGATTACCAGCCAAAAAATGCCTTCCATAAAGCTTTCCTCCTTTCAGGGTTCCTTCTGCTTCTCATCATAGTATGGATTGTTTCCCTGTTAGTTATCTTACTATATTTTCCCTCAGATTACAACATTTAATCCCTCTGGCAAAAACCTTCTGCGTCATGCTTCACAAGGCTGCTGAAATTCGCAGACATGTTCGTATATCTTATTATGCGGGTGCGCATATCTATTTTCTCCTATATGATAAAATAAGGGGCTGTCGCTTTAACGAATGAAAATTCTTGAAGCGGCAGCTTCTTTTTCTCTGTTTTTAGCATGAAATCCAATAGAAAATTATGATTTATGTGGTCAATTGATAATAAAGGCATACTTTAATA
>CATOOV010000071.1 GCA_951801955.1 uncultured Lachnospiraceae bacterium | reverse complement strand
GTATTTTTTGCCACTTTCGTGAAAAAGAGCGAAAGTATAATAAAATCATCTGCCCTTATGAGAGCCTTAAAATACCTTGTTCAGCAAAAGGAGCGCTATTTATAATAGTTGTAAAGTGGTGTTTAAAAACAAAAAATCTAAAGGATTGTGCTGCTCATTAAACCTGTCTCTTATATAATAATAATGTTTCTCATCTTTCTCCTTAAGCAGCCTTCCCTCTCTTTCCAAAAATTCGCGGATAATATAAGAATTTAAATTTCCATCCTTAATTTCATTATAAAATTCAATAACGTAGGGATTTGTGTCTGCAAAAACTGCATGTTTTGGCGCCAAATTAAGCCCAACAACCCCTGAACCCATAAATGGTTCATACCAGACAGCATGTTCCTCCAAATATGCTGTTTGGGAAATTAATGCAACCAATTTTGTTTTGATTCCTTGTATTTTTATCGGCGGAACATATACCTTCTCAAACATAGATTTCTTCTTTCTCCATAAATTTTTTAAATATAAGGTTTGGTAAAAAATTTCTTTCAAATATCCTTACCCGCCGTAAAAAGTACTAACTGTATAATTAAATTATCTAACAACATTTCATCTATTTCCTACTTAATCATTTTGTTATATTCTTCTTTATACATATCCCTATATCCTTTGTGCATATGCTGGTGTTAAGTTATTATAAAAACCATAAACCACATTCAGTGTCTGCTTATTGGAAAACAGTACTTTTTACTTTTCATTTTTTACTTAAAATTTCATCGTTAGCTGAATCCGCTTTTTCGATACGTCCACACTCATAACTTTCACTTCCACAATATCCCCCACACTAACTACCTCCATAGGATGCTTGATATAACGTTCTGTCATTTGGGAGATATGTACCAAACCATCCTGATGGACACCGATATCCACAAAGGCGCCAAAATCTATCACATTGCGCACTGTACCTTTTAAAACCATTCCCGGCGTCAGATCTTTTATTTCCAATACATCTGTGCGAAGAATTGGCTTTGGCATCTCGTCCCTAGGATCCCTTGCCGGTTTCTCTAATTCTTTTACAATATCCTGCAAGGTCAATTCCCCGACCTCCAACTCTGCCGCCAGTTTTTTATAATCCGTAATCTTTTTGGAAATGCCAGATAAGGCTCCATTCGGGATATCCTCTGGCACATACCCTAACTTACTTAGCAATTTTAAAGCGGCATCATAACTTTCCGGGTGGACACTGGTTCCATCCAAAGGATTTTTTCCATCGCTAATGCGCATAAAACCTGCGCACTGTTCGTATGCTTTGGGTCCCAATTTTGCCACCTTCAAAAGCTGGGAACGGCTCATAAACCTGCCATTTTCTTCCCGGTATGCCACAATATTTTTCGCAATCGCCTTACTGATACCAGAAATATATTCCAACAAAGATGCCGACGCGGTGTTTAAATCCACACCTACCTTATTCACACAGTCCTCCACCACACCATGCAAAGCGCCGCTTAATTTCTTCTGATTCATATCGTGCTGGTACTGCCCTACGCCAATGGATTTTGGGTCAATCTTTACCAATTCAGCCAACGGATCCTGCAGACGCCTGGCAATGGAAGCTGCACTCCGCTGTCCAACATCAAAATTGGGAAATTCCTCAGTGGCTAGTTTGCTTGCCGAATACACCGAAGCCCCAGCTTCATTTACAATGATATACTGCACAGGTTCTGGAATCTCCTTTAACAACTCTACGATAATCATTTCCGATTCTCTGGAAGCTGTCCCATTCCCCACTGAAATCAGAGAAACCCCATATTTTTGAATTAGTTTTTTCAAGACTGCCTTAGACTGCTCCACTTTATTCTGGGGCGGAGTAGGGTAAATCACCGTGGTATCCAATACCTTTCCAGTTGAATCCACTACCGCAAGTTTACAACCGGTACGAAACGCCGGATCCCAGCCCAGCACCACTTTTCCGGCAATTGGAGGCTGCATCAATAGCTGTTCCAAGTTCTTTCCAAACACCTTGATCGCCCCATCTTCAGCACGTTCCGTCAGTTCGCTTCGGATTTCACGCTCAATGGCAGGAGCAATCAAACGCTTGTAACTATCGTCAATTACAGCCCGCAAAGTTTCTGTGGTATAGGGATTGTCCCTTACAATGGTCTTTTTTTCCAGGTACTGCAAAATCTGCTCGATAGGCGCTTCAATTTTTACCGTAAGTATTTTCTCAGCCTCTCCGCGGTTCAGTGCCAAAATCCGATGTCCGGCAAGTTTTTCAAGCCCCTCTTCAAATTCATAATACATTTCATAGACAGATTCCGTCTCTGGATCTTTGGCGGCAGATACCATTTTTCCAGTACGCATCGTAAGGCCACGAATATATTTTCGATAAGCCGCCTCATCCGAAATTCCCTCTGCCAAGATATCCATGGCCCCTGCAATTGCCTCCTGCACTGAATTTACTTCTTTTTCTGGATTTAAAAAATCCTCTGCTTCCTGCTCCAAAGGCTTGTCCGTCATCTGTAGCAGAATTATATTTGCCAAAGGTTCCAAGCCCTTTTCCTTAGCGATGATAGCGCGGGTCCGCCGTTTTGGACGATAAGGACGATACAAATCTTCCACTGCCACCAACGTCTCCGCCGCAAGAATCTGCTGATTTAATTCCTCTGTCAATTTGCCCTGTTCCTCTATGGCAGAGAGCACCTGCTCCTTCTTCTCCTCCAGATTACGAAGATAATTCAGACGTTCAAATAGATTTCTCAATACCTCATCATTTAAGGCGCCTGTGGCTTCCTTGCGATATCTGGAAATAAAGGGAATGGTATTTCCTTCGTCAATAAGCTTTACCGCTGCCTGTACCTGCGGTATTTTAATCTGCAGTTCCTCTGCCAGTTTTGCAATAATATCCATAAAATAATCTCCTTATTTCCCAAAGTTTCTGTGATTTATTATAGCGGATTATTTTTGCGGTTTCAAGCTCTAAGCACAACGAACGGCAGAAGATCCTTATCCTGGTCCCGCCATATAGATACTAAAATTTATCTATTTTTATTTGTGTTTTCTTTTTACACATGTTAAAATAAAACGAGATCAAAAAATAAAACAATGATACAATTACAAAATATTTAACAGAAAGAAAGGGGGAATTATACATGGATTATTACAATTCAGATACATCCTATATCGAAAAACGCTCTATAGGAATGGCAATCGCCGCCATGGTCATGGGTATTGCCGGACTAGCAATGAGCTGCTGTATCTATCCAGCTATTATTTTTGGTTCTTTAGCCATCATTTTTGCTCTGCTGTCCAGAGGCGGAGAAATGACCATGAACACATATGCCAAAGCAGGATTGATACTTGGAATCATCAGCATTGTCTTTGGCATTGCCTTGTTCATCTATTCCTTGTATACCATATTTGTCCAATTTGGCGGGATAGAAGGATATATGGAATATTTAGAAGAGTTGTTGGAACAGATGGGGTATCCCTCTTCCTATGATCCCTATGACTTTTATGATGCATTGTAAAATTTCTATAACAGAGCCTGCCGCATCTGACAAAATGAGAGAGTATCGGATTTGCATTGTATCAAATCCGATACTCTCTCATTTTCCCTTTCCTGTGGGAACCTCTTTTTATCCTATATGATGAAAGCCCTCTGTGCAGGGTGCGCAAAACACACTTCTGTCCTCTTCTGATGTACATTTGACTGTCATCATTCTATCATTTTGCCTTCTGCCATATCCTTCTATTGAAAAACACCATTGACATTTTCATTTGATATCTGACTCTGGTCCACACTATGCCCCTGGTCCAATTCTCCCGTCACATCCCGGTAAAAATTCACACCTACCTGTGTAATATAAGGCATGATCCAAAACATACCAATCCCACAGGAAAGCATCCCAAGCAGGCTTAAACCAAGAAAACTAAGGTAAATATAAAACAACCGCCCTTTATTGCCTTCCATAAGCTGTGAACTCTCACGAAACGCTTCCATGATCCCCATATCACTGTGATCCACCAACAAGATAAACGCCAAAGCAAGCCGCAGGCTGACCATAACGACAATCACCAGCCCTGCAAAATAGAGAATCACGCCAATCGCAGCTGCCAATACCATACCTGCCATCACGCCAATGCTCCAGCACACGATTCCTGGCAGGATACAGACAAACTCAATTGCCAACAGAAGAAAATACGCTAAAACATAACGGTCGGACCTTTTGGAAAATTCACGAAACATCATTCCCAGGGTAACTGGCTGCCTACGGGCAAATCCCAGATAAATCCTTACAATTCCGCACTGCATCACGATAGACGCTGCACCAACAATTACTACAGCAACCATATAAGTAAGAAATTGCACCATTCCCTGTCCGCTAAGCAAAAGTAAAATGTAAAAGGGCATCAAAACTGTTGATGTTATCAATCCCAACAACAAATTTACACCAATGGCGAACCCCCAATGACCATTGAGATGTTCTCTCGATAACCGTTTTAACTCTGCTGATGTACGTCTCATACTCAATAACGCTCCATTTCAAATTCTTCCTTGGGCTGCACCGCATAATCAAATTGATTTCCCTTTGCAGACGCTTCCTGGAACTTTTTCTGATTTTGTTCGTAAGGGTTTGCCGGATATTTGATTTTTGTAGATGTAGTTCCGCCAGATACATACGTCTTTCCACACTCTGGACAAACTGCCGTCTCAATGCGGACAGAAACAGACAGCACCTCTCCATCTTTCTGCGCCGCTTTGGAATAAGCATTTGCCACATGTTCCCCCTCATGGGCACGTACCCGGCTTGCCGCCGCCTCAGGAGAAATATGCGCTGCTGCCTTAAAAGAAACATTTTCATCTGAACCATCCTGGTATTTTCGGTTTGCGCAAGTCTTACATTCCTCACCAGGAGCTTTCCTGCCAGTGCCGCCCTTTTGCGTTTCCTTTGGTTCCCCACTGTTTTGAATTGGTTCCCCTGTTGTATTCACACTTCCATATGCATTGTATGAATTGTTATAATTTGTATTCATTCCTACCATAAAACCCGTCATACTGACACCCCTTTCATCACAGTTAGCAATTTAAGACTCGCTCGGGAGCCTTGGCGCTGGATTCTGGTCAGCTTTACTGACAAATACATGACCCAATCCATGCGCATCTTCCTAGAGCATTTATGATTGTTCCAGAAACACTTGGCTTCTCTATTTATTCCGAAACCTTTACAATTTTAGATATTATAGCACATATTTTTTCTTTTGACAAACCGAAGTGTAACAAATCTGAAACTGTTTTCTTCCATTCATTTTCTATAAATTTTTGTAATAACGTTCCATCAGTTTTGCCATCAAATTCCTGCGTTGTTCTAAAAACGAATCATAATCTTGGACCGTCATATGAACTACAGATTCAGGAATTGCATTTTGTTCCAGATTTTCTTTCAGGGCATCCATATCGGTAATATTACCAATGGTCAAATCCTTTGTGTTACACTGTTCCAATACTCTCCCAAAATATGTATTTGGCGCGTCATCACTGATTTTCTTATTTACTTGTGTGTCAAGGTATGTGTAATTTGCCACTTGGTTGTATCTTCCCTTTGTCTCAATCCCGTTCTTCCTTAAATATGCTTTTGGGAAAATATGATGTACGTCTCCAGATAAATTCAATAGATCTGATATCATAGTCCCATGCATAAATAAAGAATTACAATTTAAGTTAATTTGAGCCGCCAAAAAAGTATGAAAGGCAGGACTATTCGGCGACGACGTTTCAAGGTTCTGGGGCAATGTAATATCCCAAAAGGTATTGGAAAGCACTGAGGCTTCCACTTCATGAAAAAAGTCCACAAACCCCTTTTCTGCAATGTTTCTGATATCCCTTCCCATAACGGATTCGGGAGAGCCTACATATCTGCCAGTTAAAGTTGATAACACAAACCATTTCTGGACATAATGCTTTACCTGACCGTTTGGTATGGTTTTATCCTGTAATAATTTTAAGTAAAGCATATAAGAAAAATCAAGCGTCATCTTAGAGTTTAACAGTTTGCTGGATTGAAAGCCAGCGCCTTTAACCGCTAATAAAAACTGTCTAAAATTATATTCCTTAACAAAGGCAAGCATGCCTTCTTTAAGTTTTTGATAAGACTGTTCCACAATCTCTTCTCGGAATTCACGCGTTTCAAAGTCTCTTCCTGACAGCAGGCTTACCAAATCTGACAGTTTTGCCCGATGAAAACTATATAAAAATGCCACTCGGAGCATATCATTGTAATCTGGATTATAAATATCTTCATTGTCCTTGGCAAGCCACTTTATTTTCGACGCATACTCTGTCTTCTCAAATTCCGAATCCTTCAACATTTGTGGATAAAAATCCGGCTTCACGGCAAGATGACAAAAATAATCCACAACTTTGCGCAATGTATTCCCGCCATGGGAAGTATCTGACGCCATTTTTGACATCACAAAGTCAGACTGGCTAAGCGCTGTTCCCTTGGAATTGATGCGGATAAAAATTTCTGTCACCTCGTCAATATCAAGGGAGTGGTCCAATTCAATCACACCAATCTGCCGGTTTGCAATCCCTTTTAACTTTGTAATGCTGTCAGATAAATCATATACATTTACATTTTCATTATTTGAAACATACTGATCTTCAAATTCACGCTGTTTAAAATCAGTTTTAAAAATTTCAGCGATGTCTGGAATCCATTTTTTATCCTTCAAATGGGATGCATCCTGCACTGCAAAACGCTTGGCAGGATCACTGGCTAATGGATGAAACGCGATTTTAATTCTGTCTTTATTAAAATCCTCGTCCAACACTTCCCGTCCTGAAATCGCTGCCATCATCGCTGTAATACGCTGCTGTCCGTCAATCAAGACATGTTTTCCATTTGCAATCGAGCCATCTTTGGTCTGTACATCTGGATTCTTCCATGTAATAATATATCCCGTGGGATAACCATGATAAAGTGAATCAATCAAATCCCTTACTTGTGACCGCTTCCACACAAATGGTCTCTGTAATTCAGGAATTACAAATTGCTGTCCGTCAATCAAACCCAAAATCGTAGTAACTGAATATTGCAGTAAATTAAATTTTTCTCCAACCATATGAAATCCTTTCTGTATGCCATTCTCGAAAGAGTTTTGTTGTAAATTTTTGTACTCTATTTATTCTACCACAATAGAAAGATTTCTTCTATACAGACTTCTTGCTTGTCGTCTTTATATTCTTTGCGCAAGTTGGTGTTAAGGTTCCTTGTCTCCTTGATGCCTTATGGCTTGATCTTTAGGACAGCAGATAAAAAACTGATACTGCCATCTCATCCATCAGGATGAAAGATAGAAAAGAAAAAGATACATGCAAGGCTTTTGCGAAAAAAGTATATGGGAATAATTATATTTAAACATTTTTAAGGTAAAAAGAGGCAGCATAGGAATAAGCATAGGGGGTGGCATAAGAGGATGAAAACATATTCCATGTTGCCTGATGTATTTCCATAATAGTTCCTGCACCTCAATTTTATTTTGTCTTCTGTCCAAGAACGCAATCAGCGTTCTTTTTGCGGGGTGCGGGGCAGCTCCGCTGACAAAAACACCCCCGCGCCCTGCAAGCTGTACCCGCCTATGCGGCACGCAGCACTCCATCTTTCATCCGAAGCGCCACATCTGCGGCATCAGCCACTTCGATATCATGGGTAACAATAATGACACAGTACCCTTTCTCATGGGCAAGGTGACACAGAATATCAATAATATTCTGTGTGTTCATGCCGTCTAAGTTCCCTGTAGGCTCATCCCCAAGGATGATTTTTGCACTGGAGGCAAGACTTCTCGCAATCGCCACTCGCTGCCGTTCCCCGCCCGAAAGCTTTGAGGGGAACCGATTCATCTGCTCCTTTGTAATACCTACCCCCTCCAGCAGCTCTGCTGCTCTGGGTTCTGCTTCCTTTGGCGGCACGCCGCACAGCTCCATAGGGAAGCAGACATTTTCTATAACTGTCATCAACGGGAACAGGTGGAATGCCTGAAAAATCATGGAAATACTCTCCCTGCGGTAACGGTCAAGATTCAAATCGGCAAGGCTGTCACCATCAAATGCGGTCCTGCCCTCTGTGGGCAAATCCAGCCCTGCAAGCAGGGAAAGCAGCGTAGATTTTCCAGAGCCGGAAGGTCCCACAATCGCATAGACCTTCCCCTCCTCAAATTGACAGGAAACATTGGAAACAGCAGCCCTATGTGCATTCTTATATGTGTATGAAACGTTTTCTAAAGTCAATATCGACATATTTTCACTCCTTTCTACTCTCTCACTTGTAAAAGTTCCAAAATTCGATGTCTTGTCACCTGTACGGACGCGGCAGATGCCCCACAGATACAGCCTAATAGATACAACATCCAACACAAGACAAGCGTCTCGATACTCCTTGCAAAAAGACCTGGACTGTACAAAATAAACCCTCCTGCCACAAGAGTAATTCCAGCCGTGCACAAGACAATCTGCTCAAACACCAACATACAGCGGGCGCGTTTCTTGGTGACGCCTAAGATGCGTAAGAATGCGGCTTCCTGTGCCGACTGCAGGATAACCAGCAGCGGACCGAACACTCCAATCAATGACGCGGCAGCCACTGCAATCGGGAAGAGCGATTCTAGCAGGCCACGAATACGCTCAATATTTGTAAGCCCTCCTGTATCAAGATGGTAGGAAGCACCTGATGAATACATAGCGCTGCTATCCTTCTTTTTCTTGAGTATCTCCTCTAGTTCGCCAAACCTTTCATTATCTGCCAGCGTAAACTCACAGTGTTCCACTGCAAAATCCATGCTAAAAAGCAACGTCAGGTCACTCCTGATTCCTGTATAAATACTGTTGCGAACGCTTTTATCCTCAGACTCCGCCACGCCTATGACCATATATTCTTTGTATCCTTTGACCTCCTTCTCACTTCTACTCTCTTTGAGCATTGAATACAAAAGATCTGTCAGGATGCCAATCTCATCCCCAGGGGAAATGCCAAGTTTTTCTGCAAGATCCTTCCCTACCAGACACAATTGTGCTGTTCCGTCAAAAGCAGAAAAATCAAATCCTTCTGCAAAATCCACCGTACAATTATTTCCCATATTGCGCACAGGGTCATTTGTGATCGTCATCGGAACATTATCTTTGAAGCCTTCAATACGCACACCAAAGCTGTCATAACAGTAAAAATCTTCTATCAAAGGCGATTTTGACAGATCTACCACAGATTTAAACGTAAAATCTACTGCATTGCCCTTTACACCCAGATCATAGAATGCATCCTGGTATGTAAGCCTTGCCAATACAAGTGTCCCAATACCGGCAGCCAACACAACCGCAAGAATCAGTGATACGGTCGTCTTCCCAATGCCACGCCGCATATGCCGCCAGATATAAGCAGATACGTGGCGAATCGGTCCATAATTACCCTGTGGCACCCATTCCTTGGCGGCGGACAGCTTTGCCATATCAAGCTTAACCGGAACAGACAGTTCTTCTGTTGCAAGCTCTGCCTTGGAACCTGCAAGTGAACGCATCGTGCCCTCCTGCAGCAATTCTAAAGGCGGGGTCTTTTTCATTTTGCGTAGAAAAACATAAGCAGTCAAGGAGACAAACAATATTTCTGACAGCAGACACAGAACAACCACACTGACAGGAAGTGTCGCGTCAGGCATATACCCTTCTGGAGCGCTGTCTGCCATACGCGTAAGCGTCTGATTTGCTGCGTTTTGTGCATAGTAAAGTCCCACGATACCGCCAATGGACACGGCAAGCGTTGACACTGTCACAAAAGGCAGCACAACCGAATTTCCTGCCGCCTTGCTGGGAACACCAAGCGTTCGCATAATCGCATATGACTTTCGGTTGCGCCCAATGTAAAGATATACCGCCAGAAATAATGCCAGCACCGCCCCTGCCACATACAGTACTGTTGTCAAAAGAGACGACAGCGCCCCCATTTGAAAGCTGTCTTTCACATCCAACCATCCTCTGTCAGAATAGCTCAACGTCAAACCCACCTTCTGGGCAAACTCTTCGACTGCCTCATGGAATGCTTCTATGTCCTGGGCATTTTCCACAAAGAGAGCAGGGAAATATTCAGAATCATCTGGAACTTCTACTGGCAGAAGCGTAACAGGCACATAAATATTATTTGGCTGCGTGTAGATCTCCCCTTCTCCTTCCGCATATGCACCAATAATGGTAAGCTCTGCCGAAGCCGCATAGTTAGGTATTTTCTCACTATCCAAATATGTCCACCAGTCTTTTGTCTCACCATAAGCCGTTGTACAACCGATTTTATCTCCCAACTGTATGTTGATACTGTCGCCAACGGACAAACCATGTGCTTCCAGAAACTCCTCACTGACAACGCAGACATCTGCGCCTGCATCTTCCTTTGTCAGATAACGTCCCTTTACTATATTGCAGCGCTGTTTATTAAAACTGGAAATCGCACGCATATCTGAAGTATATATAACATCATAGACAGAAAGGTTATGGTTGATTGCATCCACCCATCCCTTCTGAAGCGCAAAAGATTCTGTCTCCAGATAATTATCTGGTTGTCCGTCTATGACACGCAAAGCCCCCTCCCCAATCGCATGGGGACGAAAATAGATCCCTGAATTTTCGTCCGATTCATAGGAATATCCTGTATTTTCTGCCAGTACCAGACACCTGCACCCTATTTTCAAACTGTCATAAAAAGCACGTGTATATGAGGATTTGGCATAATAGGTATCTCCCAAGGGAGAGCCATTCATGGTAAAGGATGTATCAATCTCGGGACCCTCTTCCGCGGCAATCACCTTGACGTCATCAAATTTTAACTTAACATGATCTTCCAGGACAGATGGATCACTATCATCAATATACCCGCGGTATGTGCCCTCAAACACAAAGAATCCGCCATAGTCACCAGAGCCAAGCAGCCGCTTATAATCCTCCACCCGTCCGGCTGTCGCATATCTGTGATCTGCAACCGTCACACCGGGCAGCGATGAAAACTCTTCCAGCTGCTCCTTGGTCAGCCAGGGTTTATCCTCCATTTCATAGATTGTAGAATAACCAGTTGACACAGTTCCATCCGCTGAGTTGACATATTTTATCTCAATAGGAATATCTGGCACCTCATTGTCCAGCGAGGCAACGGCATGGTAGAGGCTCTCGGCATTCTTCGTTTCCCGCGTGGTGACAGCGTAATCTGTCACACGGGAGAACAAGGCGAACGAAGCGGAGGCGATCAAAAGGAAGGTCAGTATCGTCTTCACTGGAGAACGCAGTAATGTTTTCAAAGCAATTGTTTTTCTCATAATTTTACCTCCTATGGAGTTAGTTCTTTTTGGCTCTTTCCCTTGTTGCTGGTTTTCCCAAATACAGTGAAATCTCTGCTTCATGGTGTCCCCCTTCTGAGCAGCAAAGGTAATCATCAAATTTGTTTTATCCTGTCTCCCCTCCTTCATCGACTTAAGAATACATTCGAGATATTTAATTTTCTCCTCCTTGCCAAATCCAGAGGTCAGAGCACAATCCACCCTAATTTCAAGTATTCTTACAACCAATTTTCTTAACAAGTAGACAGCCGGATTCCACCAATAAACTGCACAAAGCATCTCACACAGAATTTTCACCAGCATATCATGATGGTAATAGTGCAGCATCTCATGTTTGAGAATGTAATAAATCTCCAACTCTGTATAATCTGCCATAGGCATCAATATCTTAGGATGCATCATTCCAAAAATCGCCGGTGCCTGAATACTTGGAAGCAACAGGACTTGAAATTCCGTTTTCTTTCCATATTCCCTGTTGATTCTGTTAATGACAGCTTCTGTATCATGCTTAAAATAGCCTGGACACTTGCCAATCATATGTACAAAGCGAAAATATCTTCCTGCATGGATAGAAAACATATATACCATGCCTGATATCCACAGAAACAATAATACACCGCCCACTGTGATATCATATGTTCCAACACTGATCCCCCGAAATAGAAACTCCTCCAGCATCTTTTGGATATTCCTGTCAAAAAGCATTGTGACAAAGCCAAATTCAATCGGGAACAATATCCGCATCACAATAACCGACAGGAAAATATACAGATACTTCCCTGCTATCCTCAACACAGAATTATTTTTAACCATCACCCATGCCAAAACCGTAAGCAAAGCGCTGCTTGTCAGACAGGACAGCAGGGAAGTCAGTGTTACTGTCATGGAATTTTCCTCCTATTGTGATTTTTTCTGTTGAATAAATTTCTCCAACTCTTCAATCAGTTCCTCATCATTTTCTGCACTGTCAAACAGAGCGCTTAGATATCCTGTCCCTACTATCATTTTTTGATAGGGAAAAATTTCTGACGTCACATACTTTACTGCATATTCTTCCGGTGTGATCACAGGAGAATAGCTTCTCGACAAAACAGTCCCGCTCTGGACAATCTGGGCTACTTCTATAAAGCCTCTCTGGAGCAGCTTTTTCAGCACAGATTGTACGGTATTGATGCTAAGTTCCGGCTTCCTCTCAGGAATCTCTGATGCAATCAGCGGTTTCCCTTCCTCCCAAAGCACATTCATAACATCCAACTCACGTTTACTTAATGCAAATTCTTCTTTTTTAGCCATTTTTTCTCCTTTCTACAATGTCAGTTCATCATTTTATTCCTGCCAAACGACAAAATGGGCTCCCTCAGATGATATACTTACACATTACAACACCTCACTTCTCATGTCAATACATTTTCATTAATTAAATATATATATTGTAAAAAAATACAGACAATGTTAAAATAAAAAATATTATTTGCCATGTATCGATAAACCACAGCGAAGGGCATTTCCATCATAAATGAATCCCAAAACACTTCTTGCCTTACCAAATCTGTACCCTAACGCCAGTTTACATTTTTTTAACATTCAAGAACGTCATCTGCGTTCTTGCTGCAGGGTGCGTGGCAGCTTCCCTGACAAGAACAAATCCGCACCTCAAGGCGATAGCAGAGTCCTTGGCGTTACTGAATTTATTCTTTCATAGGTAGAATACAGGTCAGCCAGATCCATTGCCTCCACAAACTGACTTAATAAACGCACAGAATCATCCTCCGGAATGGTTGTTTCAAGATTGGATGGTAGTTTTAATTGATAGCCGTTCTGATTTAGGGTATAATTTTTGTTTAAGTTCATGTGTTTGACCATACATTACTTTAACGCCAACTGCCGGATTCTTTTGAGGTCTGGCAGTTATTTTTTCTATATTAGGAAAGTTCTTTATACTTTCCTAATATAGAACACCAAAATGCGCACGCACACAAGTGGAACGTGTCACTTCGTGGCTGTGCACGGCGCGGAACAAACGATGCGTTGGCAAAAAAATTGGGCGCGCAAGCGCGTGAAACGCACTTTTGTTCTTATATAGGATTCGGGTGTCAAAAGGTAATTTTTGACACCCGAATCTATATAAGAAATTCCTCCAAATTTTCTATATGACAAAAGCCCTCCAGGCAGGATGCGTACTAATTCACTTTAGTGCGACAGCCCCAAAACATATCCTGACTTCAAAAGAAACTGGAGGCGCTTACAGTTACCAATTTGTTCTGCCCCTGCAAAACCATGCCAGAATAAATTATAACCTGCCAGCAGAATAAAAAGCTTCTGTTGTGATATAGTATAAATAATTCAATCTGGAATTTTGTTACATTTCCTCAGTCAAAATAAAATAATTCTTCAAATTTTTTGTCAAGAGCGATACACAAAACAAGTGCCAATTTCGCAGTTGGGCTAAATTGCCCTGTTTCAATGGAACTAATCGTATTGCAGGAAACTCCTGCCATTTCCGCAAGCTGAGCCTGTGAAAGCCCTTTTTCAGCCCGGAGATTTTTCAGATTATTTTTTAATATTAAAGCATCGTTCATGTCATCAGCCAATAAAATGTAGCGCGACAGCAATCAGACCGCCAAATCCCTGTGCCTTACTTATCACTTCAAGTTCATAAATATCTTTGCCCTGGTTTTCTTTTCTACTAGTCTGCAAAATTTCTTCTTTATTCATAACGACTCATATAACAAAAATTCCGAATAATCTTCAATGGAAAAAACGGAATCTGTTGGATGGTTATGCACCAATACACAAACTTTATCATCTTTTCTGTTTAATAATTCATACGTTTTTGTATCCGATTCCAAATCCGTATTTGTCTGGGTTGCTTTAATCATATTACCTTCTTCATGGCTGTTTATGGAATAAACAAGAGCAACTTCATTACAGTTATTATGATTTAAGCATAATACAGTATACTCTGGCATTTCTGATACAGATAAAAAGACTCGTCTTCTCCAATTTCATCAATAATGTATGGTCTAAGCGTCAATGAACTTGCCTCATTTATAAATTGTTTTTTATGTGATGATATCGAATTGACTTTAAGCATAAAATTTATCCCCTCTTTTCCATGCCTTAACTGAATTAATTTTATTTTACAATTTGCACTCTTTCTTGAACCAGAAAAACATCCCTGTTCCATTATACACAATACAATAATAAATATCAACCAGCTTACTAAAAGGCATCTGTAAGAGTACTTTTTTATAAGTTGGTTGATATTTTCTGAGGGGTATCTGCAAGCAATGTATCAGCAGGCTGTATGTATATACTATCTTAAGTTAAGTAATCCCCGGCGTATTATAGCCTACCCCAAGTTCCAAAAACAACACGTTTCCATTTTCCCTTGTACACAGAAATTTTTGATACCGCCCTGTGGTCAGATGCCAGCCCTCATCCTCTACAAGCGTATCGTCTGCACGCTGATTCATGGTCAGCGGTTTCCCACAGTGTGGGCATATTGGCAAAAGCGTGGATGAAATCCGCAATATTGATCCAATGTTCCTGTTTCCCCTCTGTAACAGGTTTTGCTTTCGCAGAAAGGCGTATCATCTCCTTATATTTCGTATACTTGCAGCTCTAACTGTTGAATAATGGACTTTGGCGGCTTTTCCATTCCCTCTTGGATAAAAATTGCTTCATACAGAAAATCAGATAATACTGAATATTCATTTTCTCTAATTTCTCTAATTTGAAAATTTGTGCCCATATACCCCTCCACAAATGTTAAAAAATAAAATTAACTACTCCGTATATCAAATGACAGATTGTAAAAAAGAACACCAGAACGACTGCTATCATATTCTTTCTGTCAATGGCAAAAACCATAAATGCCAAACATGGGAAAACCCTCAATCTCAATATGATTACCATATTCACTATACCAACATAATAGCTTATCCAACTCGCAAAATATAATAAACAGCAAACTATCACAATGTCAATCAAAGGTGCAAGGCGAAGTTTGGAGCTTTTCCTATTCACAAAGATACAAAGAGAAATAACCATCAATACTTGGCATATGGAAGCCATAATGAAATTTTCAATTTAAAAATAATCTTTCACCCTCGTCATTGCTCCCTCAAATATAAAGTTCTTACACATATCCTGATTTCACGGTCTGATGTTTTTTCAATTATACATAAAAGCATAGTCCCTTTCAATTCCCCAACTACTTTTGTTTATTGTAGACGTTTGCCATGTTGAGGGTTCCCCCTTTGCTCATTTTACTATAGTTTATCCGAACCAGGTGTTACAACTTTCGTATACCATAACACTTGTAATGTTAAAGTTCATGAGATGAAACGATACGGACAGCAGCAGCCATACCACCATCGCCATATGATGGTTTTCTTATAAAATCTTCTGACGCTTGGCTTAAACTCTGTTTCTCTTTTAGTGTATGACATATTTCATTTTCCCATCCATAAAGTCTGGACATTGATATGGACTCGACTCCTAATATTATATCTTCTATGTGGGTCTGATAAGACTGGATATGTTTCTTTATCATAAAGCGAATTAATTCAAGCCGTTTTGACATACTCTTTACATTCGATGACGCTGGTGCAGTACGGTAATCAATTAGTGGTTCAGGGACGATTCCTATATGTGCGTTTGGTGTAGTTTCCAACATACTTAAAAAGAAATAATTGACGAACCTGCTTGATATATGAGGGTTCAACTTTATCGTCTCCATCCAGTACAAGTACCATTGGCGTCTCTGTCTTACGGATACCAGTATTTCTCGCTGCTGATACGCCGCCATTCGGTTGTTGTATTATGAAAATCGAAACAGGAATGGTAGGATTGGTTTTGATGTTATTTAGTACGTCCAAAGATTTTTTATCTGTTGAACCATCGTCTACGATAATAATTCTTGCTGGTAGCATTGTCTGATTGCACAATGAATACACGGCTTCAAGAATCATATTCCCTTGATTATAACTTGTAATGACTGCTTCAATGTCTTTCGCAATGCAATGTTCAATTTGCATTTGCGAATATTATGTATCGTTTTATAAATAACCACCACTTTACAACAAATAATCTCTCGGAATCTTTAAGCCAGTAAATATAAGGCTTTCAGATTCCTTTTTTATTAAAATCCCCCACTTTTTTGTCAAAACACTTGACAATTCAATCGAAAAATGCGGCGCTTCGCGCCCTT
>CATOOV010000070.1 GCA_951801955.1 uncultured Lachnospiraceae bacterium | reverse complement strand
CGATTGGGATGAATAAGGAAAGGGGCTGTTGTTTTGATAGATGGTTTATTATCAAAACAGCAGTTTTTTCTATATTAGGAAAGTTTTTTAAACTTTCCTAATATAGAACACCAAAACGCACACGCGCACAAAAGGAAGAGATTGCAGAGGGAACCGTACTGTGGGATGGGTCCTTATAGCGGTAATTCAGGCAATTTTATGTATGAATCCCTATCTATAAGTCTCCCGAATTTATTTCATCAACAAATCCATCAAAAAGCCGTACACGTCTTCGTTTTGTTTCTGCCAGTTAGCACAGACCGCTTCCGCCTGTTCCTTTGTTTTAACTGTAATGGTAAGGTCAATCAGGGAGCGGTCTTTCTCACGAATCTGGCACCGTGCAGCAAATTCCTGGGAAGTGGTCTTATAGTAATCAGCAAGAATGGAAATTTCCTGTTTTAACTCCATTTTATTTTCTGCAAAATAGGAGAGGACGTCAGTCTTGATTGCTGCAGATATTTTATCTGGAAAGTAGGAAAGGGTCTCCCTGCCTGCCGGGGTAATGTAATAGTGTGTGTTATTGTGTGTAGATTCGGTGCGGATTAAGTCTGCGCTGACCAGTTCACTGATTGTCTGCTGAATGGTAAAATAAGTCGTGTAATCTTTTTCTAATATAAAATTGGAAATCTGCGTGTTGGTCAAAGGAAAATCTACATGATCCAGCATGTACAGTACAAGTAATTTATATTGTGTCAGGGCATCTGCCATAGGTAGTCACTCCTTATTGTGATAACATTTTCCCTGCCAGGTGTCTCTGGTTTTTAATGTCCGTTCGATTTGATTTAAGACGCTGCGTTTGGCGCTGCTCCACAGAGGAGCCACTAACAAATTTTTGGGACCGTCTCCGGTAAGGCGGTGGATTGTTATGGTCTGGGGCAGCAGTTCCAGGCAGTCAGCCACCAGTTCACAGTAATCATCTTGGGAAAAAAGAGGGAAAGGCTGTCTCGCATAGAAAACACCCAGCTCTGTATCAGATAATATATGCAGCAACTGCAGTTTTATGCCAAAAATTCCTAAGTTGCCCACATAAGACACTGTTTGGAGCATTTGTTCTCTGGTTTCACCAGGAAGGCCAAGGATTACATGTACAATGGTGGGAATGCTGCATTGTTGAAGTGCTGTAACTGCCATATGAAAACATTCCAGTGTGAATCCACTGCGGATAAAACGGCTGGTAGCAGGATGGATGGTCTGTAAGCCAAGCTCAATCCATACAGGTTTCAGGTCGTTCAGCTCGGTAAGAAGTTGAAGTATTTCGCTGGAAAGACAGTCTGGGCGGGTTGCGATGGATAGAATTACAACATCTGGATCTGAGATGGCTTCCATAAAAATTTTTCTCAGATAATTCACTGGTGCATAGGTATTCGTAAATGCCTGAAAATATGCGATAAATTTTTGACAGTTTCGTTTTGAGCGCATCTGTTCTTTTGCCGTGGCAAGCTGCTGGCAGATCGGTTTACTGCTTTTCTGGGCAAAATCGCCGCTTCCGGCAGAACTGCAGAAAATGCAGCCGCCGGTACCCAGCGTGCCATCACGGTTGGGACAGGTCATACCGCCGTTTAGGGAAAGACGGTAAATCTTTTCGCCAAATGTTTGTTTTAAATAGTAATCCACAGAATAATATCGTTTTTCATTCCAAAACATGTTATTTTCCTGAAATATGTGATTTGACGGCATGGCTTACGGCATGTGCTACACGGGGATCAAAAGCTTCCGGCATAATGAAATCCTCATGCAGCTGTTCTTCGGAAACCAGTCCTGCGATGGCTTCTGCCGCGGCAAGCTTCATATCTTCCGTGATCTGGGAAGCACGTCCCTCCAATGCTCCTTTAAAAATACCTGGAAAAGCAACTACATTGTTTACTTGGTTTGGGAAATCGCTGCGTCCGGTGCCAACAACTTTTGCTCCGGCAGCTTTTGCCACATCTGGCATGATTTCAGGGACTGGGTTCGCCATGGCAAAAAGGATGGCATCTTGATTCATAGAGGATACCATTTCTGCAGTAACAATACCTGGAGCAGAAACACCCACAAAAATATCTGCACCTTTCAGTGCGTCTGCAAGGGTTCCGGTTTTATTTTCAAGGTTTGTAAGCGTTGTCATTTTTTTCTGCATCCAGTTTAAATCTGGGTAGTCTTTTCCGATAATGCCCAAACGGTCGCACATAGTCACATGTAAAAAACCATAAGTGAGTAAAAGGTTTGTGATTGCAATTCCGGCAGAACCTGCGCCATTTACTACTACCTGGCAGTTTTCTTTTTCTTTGCCTACAACTTTCAGTGCATTGATGATACCAGCAAGTACCACAATCGCGGTTCCGTGCTGGTCATCGTGGAAGACGGGAATGGATAATGTTTCTTTTAGGCGCTCTTCAATCTCAAAGCAGCGGGGGGCAGAGATATCCTCTAGATTGATTCCGCCAAACCCTGGGGCAAGATGTGTGACAGTTTTTATAATTTCTTCTGTGTCTTGGGTGTCCAGACAAATAGGAACTGCGTTGATTCCTCCAAATTCTTTGAAGAGCACGCATTTTCCTTCCATAACCGGCATGGCAGCGTAAGGTCCAATATTGCCAAGACCTAATACGGCACTTCCGTCAGAGACAACGGCTACGGTATTGGATTTCATGGTGTAAAGATATGCGTTTTCTGGATTTTCTGCAATGATTTTACAAGGCTCTGCTACACCAGGAGTATAGGCGATGGACAGATCTTCTCGTGATTTGACGGGAGATTTGGCGATCGTTTCCAGTTTGCCTTGCCATTCTTTATGTAAGAATATTGCTTTTTCTTGTGTTGTCATGATAATTTGCTCCTTTGTTTTTGGATTAATGAAATAAGATGCCATTTGGAGTTTCACAAGGTATACCCAAAGGGCGCCCTATAATGCCGTTTGGCATGTTACAAAGTATAAATCAAAAAAAGACTTCCTATTTGTAAAAAGATAGTGTATAATGAAGCCATTGTCAACTATCCACGATCGAAGGGGCATGGATTTGTAACTGCCCAGTCGTAGCAACGGCTTGCGCCTTTGAACTTTTATCTCTGATAGGCATACCCAAAGGACACCCCGTTACGGATTCTGTTTTGCTTTGTAGATAAGTTTATGCGCAAGATCATAAAATATCTATCTTTGATGCCTATGTGCCCTGCGGCAGTTCTGATGCTTGGCAAATCTTTGATTGTGAAAGGCGTATGCTTTGGATTGCCTGCGACAAGTGCCTTTGAGGCTTGATGATTTATATCTTGCATCCAACGTTTTTCACGCTGGCAAACAGCCTTAATTCTTCGTCTGGAAGAAGGCGTCTGATACATTTTAAGTTTTCCGCAGAGGTTGGAGTATTTGGCTCTTGTCTGTTTGATGTGTTTATCATTGATGAAGCCGGATTTTTGCTGGCTATCGCATGTGGCAGCTATAAAGTTACTGCCCCTATCTATACTAACAACATTATAGATGTCAGAGATATTGCTTTCTGCCGCATCATAAGCCACAGGTATATACAAGAAATATTTTCCATGTTTGTTTACAAGCTTCGCCGTGCCAAACTTATGATCGTATGGTTGAAATACTTAGACATCCCTTCAGCGAAATATGGAAGTTTTACACGACCATTGAGTGTATTTACAGAAAAGCAGTTTTGTGTGAGGGAGTAATCTCTATTCCAGACCAAATCATATTGTGGTTTCTTAAACGAAGGTCCCATCCATTCGCTCTGATTTTCAAGAATGGTTTTGTATCTGGCAATAACAGCCTTGAATACGGACTGGGTCATTTGAGATTTAAGGTCGAACATTTCCCGGAGAGTGGAATATAAAACTTTATTCAAAGAAAATTGTTTTAAGTCGTGGGTTTTGAACACATGTTAAAAACATAATTACAAGTATCACAATATGCAGACATGGTTTTTCAAGTAAAGCCTTGTCTGTATCAGAAACAGATATTTGTATTTTAGCTGTAATCGTTATCTGTTCCATAACGATAGTTCCTTCCATAAGGTTGATATTTCACAAAATATATTATATGATAATTATTAGTGAGAGTCAAGCGTGGGAGGTGTAAAAGTTATTCGTCACGTTAGTGGTTAAGGTTCGAGAAAGTAGTCGTTGTCTGTTCTGACATAGATTCCCATTAATAACAGCCAAAAGGAGAAATATATGAGAGAAAAATATGAAAGTTTATCTGTAACAGTATTGCGGGATGTAGCAAAATCGAGGGGGTTAAGGCATCTGTCTGGGCTGAAAAAAAGTGAACTGGTAGATTTGATGCTGAAGGAAGATGAAAGGATTGCAAGTGCAGAAAAAGACGAAAAGGAAGCACAACAAAAATTGATGCCGATAGCAGAGGATAAACTGGAGGAGAAAGATTTGAAGCTCCCAGAAAGCCGTCAGGATCATGGGGAACGAAGCGTGAAAGGCGAGCGATCAGAGCACATTGACAAATCGGGGCATGTAAAGAAATCGGAACGTGCCAAAAAGGCAGAACGCACAGAGAAAACGGAACAAAATGAGAAGGTTGTGCGTGTAGAGAGAGAACAGAGAAATGAGAAGGCAGAACATGCAGAAAAAGAACAGAAAAATGAGAAAGCAGAACGCAATGATAAATTAGAGCGTGCTGAAAGAATGGAACGGTTTGAAAAGCCGGAGCGGAAATCTACTAGAATTATTACTGCGGATGGGATTGAGATTGATAATCCAGAGTTGGACAGTGGAATCAGCGCCCATGGGATCCTGGAAGTTATGCCGGATGGATATGGGTTTATCCGCTGTGAAAATTATCTTCCAGGGGAGCATGATGTCTATGTTTCTCCTTCGCAGATCCGTAAGTTCGGTTTGAAAACAGGTGATATTATCAATGGAAATACCAGGGTAAAGACCCAGCAGGAAAAATTCAGCGCCCTTTTGTATATTAGAAGTATTAATGGATGCCATACTTCAGAAATATTGCGTCGCCCTAATTTTGAAGATTTGACGCCGATCTTTCCAAATGAACGAATTCGGCTGGAGACGGATCGAAGCGCAATCGCTATGCGTATTATGGATGTAGTTTCTCCTATCGGCAAGGGGCAGCGCGGCATGATTGTATCTCCTCCGAAGGCAGGAAAAACCACATTGTTGAAACAGGTAGCAAAAGCTGTAACGAAGAACAATCCATCCATGCATTTGATTATTTTGCTTATTGATGAGCGGCCAGAAGAAGTAACAGACATAAAAGAAGCGATCGGAGGAAAAAATGTAGAAGTTATTTATTCTACTTTTGATGAGCTTCCAGAACATCACAAGCGTGTGTCTGAAATGGTGATTGAGCGTGCAAGGCGCCTAGTAGAGCACAAGAAGGATGTTATGATCCTTTTGGACAGCATTACCCGTCTGGCAAGAGCTTACAATCTGATTGTCCCACCTAGCGGAAGAACGTTATCCGGCGGTATTGACCCAGCGGCATTACATATGCCAAAACGCTTTTTTGGGGCGGCGCGTAATATGCGTGAGGGCGGGAGTATTACCATCCTTGCCACTGCATTAGTGGATACGGGCAGCCGTATGGATGATGTGGTTTATGAGGAATTTAAAGGGACAGGCAATATGGAATTGATTTTGGACCGTAAGCTTTCAGAACGCCGGATTTTTCCAGCAGTGGATATTACCAAGTCGGGAACCCGCAGAGAAGATCTTTTGCTGAATCGGGAAGAGCAGGAGGCTGTGGAAATCATGCGCCGTGCAATTAATGGCATGAAGGCAGACGAAGCAGTGGAGAGTATTTTGAATCTTTTTGTGCGAACCAACAACAATCGTGAATTTTGCCAGGTCATAAAAAAGACAAAGCTTATAAATTAAAAAATTTCCGATCGTATATTGACAAAACCATGTAAATTTTGTTATAATAAGCTACCGCTGAACAACAGCAGTTCTAAACCAGGGGTTGTACTGGTTTCGACGGGGGTTGTGCAGCTATGGAAGCCATTGGCGGCTCCTGACCGCCTAAAAACGGGAACAATAAATATAAACGCTGAAGACAATTTAGCAATCGCTGCCTAGTTGCAGCAGTCGGCCTTAGACCCCCCACAGTTTAAGTAACCGGCTTCGACTATGTGGGAAACGACATACACAAAGCTTTGCGTGTATGGGCGTATGATGAAGCTACTCAAACCGGAAGCCTGTCATTAGGCGTTCGGCAGAGGGAATGAAAAATTAATGACTGTAATGGGAGATGCCATAGTGAATTGACTTTCGGACAGGGGTTCGATTCCCCTCAGCTCCATTGATCCTGTATCAGAACCTAAAAGAGTGGGTTTTGAAGCAGATTTCGGATGTTTTTCTAGACAATTTATAATGGTAGTATTAAAATAGGGTAGAAGAGGATTTTTGTCTCATCTACCCTAATTATATCATATTAGGAAATTCCTCTGAATTTCCTAAATGACAAAATAAATATGCGCAC
This sequence comes from uncultured Lachnospiraceae bacterium, assembly GCA_951801955.1. Classification (GTDB taxonomy): domain Bacteria; phylum Bacillota; class Clostridia; order Lachnospirales; family Lachnospiraceae; genus Petralouisia. Next base: position 10,294 of record CATOOV010000070.1, on the reverse strand, counting down.
ACGTGGAACATGTCATTTCGTGACTGTGCGCGGCGCGGAACAAAAGATGCGTTAGCAAAAGAAGTTGTTCTGAGTTGCTCTTGGGAGTGCGTGAAACGCACTTTTGCTCTATCATAGGAAAGACCTTGTTACTGTGAAGTGCTAAAGTCTATGACTTTCCTATGATAGAACAACATTATGCGCACTCGTGCGAAAGGTATTATGTCGCTAAGGCGACCGCACTCGGCGCAGCAAAGTGTGCAAGCCCCTCATGAGTGAGGGGGTAAGGGGAGTGAAGTGGGCTTGCCCACTTTGTTCTATAATTAGGAAAGTTTTTTGTGATTTGATGCAGAATACTCGTATTTATAAAGAAATGAGGTTGAAATATGACTATCGGAATGACGAATAAAAAACTTGTGAAATCAGTTGCAGAGTTGAAACAGGCGGATTATTCCATGAATCCTGAGTTGGAGGGGATTTACCAGAGGCTGGTAAAAGGCAGGGAACAATTTGCAGAGATTCTTGAGAAAAACATTAAGGCAGTCATGCAGATTAGCTCCTTAGATTTAACCATGCAGCATGAGACGGAGAAAATTCTTGAAATATCCAGTAATGTAGCAAAGGCTACAGAGGTTATTTTTGGCACAACCGCAAGCGCTTCCGGCAAAGAAGGGAAGAATTCCCTTGAGGAACTGACGAATACAATTATTAAGGCATCGGAAGATACAGAAGAAGTATACCGAAAAATAGAGACAGGGCAAAGCGAATTGACATCAATCCGGGATCTTTCTGACAAGGCAATTGAGGTGTCAAAGGAAATGAGAAAGGATATGGACAATCTCTTTGAAATTATCAATCATATGAATGATGTGATTGCAGGAATTGAATCCATATCACGCCAGACGAACTTGCTCGCATTGAATGCGTCCATTGAGGCTGCACGTGCAGGAAGGGCAGGAAGAGGATTTGCAGTGGTGGCAGATGAGATACGCTCCCTTGCCGAAGAGACACAGACGTTGACAGGCAGCATGGGAGAGTTTGTAGAAGATATTAAAAACGCATCACAGAAAAGCGCCGGCAGTACCACAAGTACGATAGATGCGCTGGGAAGCATGACAGAAAAGATAGGAAATGTCTGGAAAATCAATGACGAGAATCAGAAACATATCTCAGAAGTCAGTGAATCGATTACCTCTCTTGCCGCGGTCAGTGAAGAGATCAGCAGTACAATGGCGGAGATGGAAAATCAATTGAGAAACAGTACAGAGTTTATGCGTGAGATTGGAGACGAATTGACAAAGGCGACCAAGCCAGTGGTAGAGATTGAAACAATATTAGATGAAGCAGTGAAACAGATGGGAAACATGACGAATGACGCATTTTTCCATTTGCAGAATCAGGAATTTGTTATTTACCTGAAAAATGCAGTTTCAGCACACCAGGGTTGGATTAACAATCTGGAAAAAATGGTGCGGGAGCGGGTCATTGTGCCACTTCAGTTGGATTCTTCAAAATGTGGGTTTGGGCATTTTTATAATTCCATCACACCGAATATTCCAGAACTCCGTCCAATTTGGGATGCACTAGGGGAGAAACATAAGAAATTCCATGGATATGGGGCGAAAGTACTGCAGGCTTTATTTGATGAAAATTACCATCAGGCAGAACAAATATGCAGGGAGGTAGGAGAATATTCGAAAGAACTTATCTCAGATATAGAACAAATGATTCAGATAACAAATGCCAGATAGGATTCGGGTGTCAAAAGGTAGTTATATATATAATTACCTTTTGGCACCCGAATCCAGCGCCAAGACTCGCGGGCGAGTCGTGAAAATCTGAAGGAGGAAAATGGAATGGCTGGCGTGAAAATGATTGTAGATGGATTTTTATTTACAGAGGAACAGATGGCTCATGCCGCTTGCCAGGAAGCCGATGGTATAAAATATGTGAGGGAACGGCTGGATATGGATAATCCCAGAATGGTTTTGGAAATGTACCATAAACTTTTGTCAAAGCAGGTATTTGAGACGCCTGTGGGATTGGCATATTTAAAGGAAATTCAGAATTACCTTACAATGCAGCCAGAACTGGAAGGGGAAAAAATAGAACCAATAAAAATTGTTGAGAAATCTTTTTCCCCTCAGCAGATGCAGTCCAATGAGGTGGTACCAGTCCAGGAAGGAGCAGAAGCGGAAGATGGATTACATAATCAGGAGTCACAGAACCTGGATTGGTATGTACAGAAACTGGAAGAGGCGAAGCAGAAAGAAAGGCTCTTAAACCACAAGCGCAGCCGTGCAGAAGAGAAGATGAAGCAGAGCCACAAATACCTGCGTTACAGCTTGCTGGGCAGCCTTTTTCTTTTTATTGTGGCAACTGGTATGGTTGTGATTACCATGACAAATAAGAATCCCAATATCATCAATTATGAAAATAAGATTATTGAGAAATATGAAGCTTGGGAGACGGAGCTGGAAAACCGGGAACAGACACTGAAAGAAAAACAGAACTGATACACTGGAAATTGTTTCACAGATTTAACATAATTGTGTGTTATGGTTGTGGAAGTAAAAAATAAGTTTTTGCCATAAGCTGTTTGGCAGGGCGGAAGGTGTGAAGCGAATGGAAAATCTGAAAATACTTGTGGTAGACGATGAGAGCAGGATGCGTAAGTTGGTGCGGGATTTTTTGGTGAAACAGAATTTTGAAGTGGTGGAAGCCGAGGACGGTGAGGATGCGCTGAATAAATTTTATGCACAGAAAGATATTGCATTGATTATTTTGGATGTAATGATGCCAAAGATCAATGGTTGGGATGTGTGCAAAGAAATTCGGGAAACTTCTAAAGTTCCAATTATCATGCTGACGGCAAAGGGAGAAGAGAGTGACGAACTCCAGGGATTTGGCATAGGCGCAGATGAATATATTTCCAAACCATTCAGTCCCAGGATTTTGGTAGCGAGAGTGGATGCGATTTTGAGACGTACCGGAAAGACGGAAGCGGAGGTTATGGAAATTGGAGGAATCTCCGTGGACAGGCTGGGACATCAGGTTTTGGTGGATGGTAAGGAATTGGAATTAAGTTATAAAGAATTTGAACTGCTGACATATTTTATGGAAAATAAAGGAATTGCCCTTTCCAGGGAGAAGATTTTAAATCATGTTTGGAATTATGATTATTTTGGCGATGCGAGAACGATTGATACTCATGTGAAAAAGCTGCGCAGCAAATTGGGGACCAAGGGGGATTATATCAAAACCATCTGGGGAATGGGCTATAAATTTGAGGTGGACGAGTAGGAGGGTTTTATAACAATATTTTCATCAGGGGATTTGAGGCTTGCCAAGGTTTCAAATCCTCTTTTATGATACCCCAAGGGAACCCTATGATGCCATTCTTCGTTCCAGAAGGTATACCCAAAGGGCACTCCATCATGCCATTCGGCGTGTCATAAGGTATGAATTTCTTGTTCTATAGGAAAGGCCTTGTCACGCTAAAGCGTGAAAGTGTCTTCCTATAGAACAAGAAACAATTATGCGCACGAGCACAAAAGGAAAAATATTGCTTCGCAATTGTGCGCGGCGCGGCAAAGTGTGCAAACCCATTCCCCCAAGAATGGGGGTAAGGAGGCTGAGGTGGGCTTGCCCACTTTGTTCTGAAGCAGGTTGCGGCAGGTACATAAAATTGATATGATGGTATGTAGGAGCAGAATACAGTGAGAGGTAGAAGCATGAAACACTCCATAACAAAAAAGATTACAACCATAATGATCAGCATTGTAGCTGGAACGGTACTGTTGTGCTGGTTTATCAACACTACATTATTGGAATCCTATTATATTGACCATAAGCAGAAGATCTTACTGGATACCTTTGAGATGGTGGACTTGGAGAGTGCATCAGGCAGCACAGAAGGAGAAGAATTTTTAATCCGGCTGGAAAAACAATGTGCAAACAGCAATATAACCATGATGATCATTAGTTCGGACCGAACCATTATACACTCCACAGTAGGGGATGACGAGAGGCTGCTGCTGCAGTTTTTGAAGTTGATTTTTCACAAGGATAATCAGGATACCCAGGTTTTGAAAAACACCCAGCAGTATGTGGTGGAGAAAACTACTGACAGTCGGCTGGAATCTGATTATTTGGTGCTCTGGGGAAGCCTGCAGAATGGAAATATGATTTTGATGCGTTCCGCAGTGGAGAGCATCAAAGAGAGCGTTGGCATTGCCAATCGTTTTCTTGCTTATGTAGGTGTCTCGGCAGTGGTGATATGTGCATTGGTTATTTATATGGTGACAAAGAAGATTACAAACCCTATTTTACAGCTCGCAGATATCTCCCGCCGCATGACAAATCTGGAATTTGATGCGAAATTCCAAAGCAGGGGGGAAAATGAGATTGACTTTTTGGGAGAGCATATGAATCAAATGTCAGAGACATTGGAAAAAACGATTTCTGAATTGAAGAGCGCCAATAATGAATTGAAGATTGATATTGAGAAAAAAATTCAAGTTGATGAAATGCGCAAAGAATTTATTTCCAACGTGTCCCATGAACTGAAAACACCCATCGCATTGATTCAAGGGTATGCAGAAGGACTGCAGGAATGTATCAATGATGACGCGGCAAGCCGTGAATTTTATTGTGATGTTATTATAGATGAAGCAGATAAAATGAACCAGCTTGTAAAAAACCTCCTGACTTTGAACCAATTGGAATCTGGCAGCGAACAGGTGGTGTTTGAGCGTTTTGACCTTATAGAAGTAATTCAGGGAGTAGTCAATGCAACCGCAATCTTGAGGGAGCAGAATGGGATAAAACTTGAACTTTCTGGTCGGCAGCCGGAATATGTGTGGGCAGATGAATTTAAAACAGAGCAGGTACTGACAAACTATATCAGCAATGCCATCCATTATGCCGCTGGAGAAAAGCAGATTACAATTATGGTACGTTCAGGGGAAGAAACTGTGAGGGTGGAGGTATTTAATACAGGAAATCCAATTCCAGAGGAGGAGATTGACCACATCTGGGATAAGTTCTATAAAGTTGACAAAGCAAGAACAAGGGAATATGGCGGAAATGGCATTGGATTGTCTATTGTAAAGGCGATTATGGATTCGTTTCATCGCGAATGCGGCGTCAGCAATGAGGAAAACGGAGTAACATTTTGGTTTGAGCTGGACAGCAAGAGTCAATAGGGGACAAACCGAACTTGCCGTAGGTATGGTTCAGGGATAAAAAGCCACTGCCAAAGAAGTTTCTACTGGTCCCTTACATGTTGCTGTGAATGGAGTGGACAGTACTAGTTGTTTCAAAAATACAAAAGCTCTAGGGAAAATATAGTTGCCCTGTGGAATAAATGATGGTAGAATATTAATAGTCATATGAAAAGGAGACGGACTTATGAGAAAAGCTATAAAAAAAGGAACCATACTGGTGGTGGCAACCATGTTTCTTACTGGTTGCGGACAGAAAATGGCGACCTTGACAAAAAGCGAAGAAGCCATTGTAGTACAATATTCTGCTGGAACCCTTGCAAAACACAACAGTTTTCAGCAGGAGGGCGTGACGGCAATCTATCCAGAGGAAGAGCAGCCAGAACAGGAGGAAGCCGTAGAATCAAAAGAAGCAGAAAAGGAAGAATCCAAGGAACAATCGCAGGATTCTAAAGAACCATCACAGGAATCTCAGGATAAAGAGAAAAAGGATGAACCAGAGGTTTCTGAGACAGCAGGACAGACTACGCTGACAGATGCATTGGCAATGTCTGGAATAGAATTTTCTTATAAGGATTATTCCACCAACAACACTTATAGACAGGGAGAATATTTTTCTTTGGATGCCTCTGCAGGCAAAACCTTTTTGATTATGAATTTCAATGTTACAAATACCGGAACCCAAGCCGTTGATTGTGATTTATTGACAAAACAGCCGATTTTTACATTGAAAGTAAATCAGGAGGCAGGGGTAAAGAATGAAGTGACAATTCTTGCCAATGACTTGTCAACTTATGTGGGAAAGTTAGAAGCTGGACAGACACAAGATACAATCCTGTTGTTTGAAGTGCCAGAAAAGACGGCTCAAAATATCTCCTCTTTACAGGTCAGTGTACAGATCAATGAGAAGACTCATGAGATAAAATTGAAATAGATTGTGATACATAAACAGTGGATGTGTAGGGATTCAGACGTGTACCATGCCAGAGGTAGCGGCACAATTTCATTATCTAAGGCATTCGCCATATTGATTTGGACGTGTGTTATCTCAGCGGAAGCGGCACTCTGCTGTGAGCGCAGTGAACAGTAACAGATGGTTCAAATCCTGCGCAAAGACTCCAGGGAGCGAGTCTTGAATTTTCAGAAAGTATATGCTATAATGGTACAAGTGAATAGAAACGGAAATATACCGGAGAGGAGAGAGTGACATATTATGGATACAAATATTCTTTTAGAGAATGGCACAAATGAGCTGGAGGTATTGGAATTTACTTTGGCTGGACATCATTATGGAATTAATGTTGCAAAAATTCGGGAGATATTGACTTATCAGCCGATTACTCCGATTCCGAATGCGCATCCCAGCGTGGAAGGTATATTTATGCCGCGTGATACAATGATTACCGTAATCAATCTGCGTAATTGTCTGGGACTTCCAGATATAGATAAGGACGGACTGTTTATTATTACCAATTTTAATAAACTGAACATTGCATTTCATGTGGATGAGGTCTGCGGTATTCACAGACTTTCCTGGGCAGACATCATTAAGCCCGATTCTACCATAAATGTGGAGGAAAGTGGAGTTTCTACAGGGGTTATTAAACTGGAGGACAGATTGATTGTTATTCTGGACTTCGAGAAGATTGTGACAGATATCAGCCCAGAGACAGGATTGCAAGTTTCTGACCTTGAGGGACTGGAGGAGCGGAACAGAAGCGACTCTCCGATTATGATTGCAGAAGATTCTCCTTTATTGTGCAAGTTGATTACTGACTGCCTGAAAAAAGCAGGTTATGTTAAATTGATTATTAACAGTAATGGTCAGGAGGCTTGGGATAAGCTTTGTGGGTTCCGTAAAGAAGGTAACCTGGATGATAAGGTACATATGGTTATTACAGATATTGAGATGCCGCTGATGGACGGTCACCGTTTGACGAAGTTGATAAAGGAAGATGACGAATTACGGCATATTCCAGTTGTTATTTTCTCCTCTTTGGTAAATGAAGAAATGAGACATAAAGGTGAGATGTTGGGTGCGGACGCACAATTGACGAAACCTGAGATCGGTAAACTGGTAAGTGCGATTGATGATTTGCTTGATAAGAGAAAAGAGGTACTGGCACAAAAACAGCAATAGAAACAAATAGAAAAGAATCCAATCTGCCTGGGGGATACTTATAAAACAGTTCTCGCAGGCTGATTTGTTCTTCTATAGGAAGACGCTTTCGTGTGACAAGGTCTTTCCTAATAGAAGAACAAACAAATATGCGCACGCGCACAAGAGGAAACGATTGCTGCGCAAACGTGCGCGGCGCGGAACAAAAGATGCGTTAGCAAAAGAAGTTATTCGCGGGAGTGCATGAAACGCACTTTTGTTCTCATATAGGAAATTTCGTAAAATTTCCTATATGAGAAAAGCCCTCCGGGCAGGATGCGCACGCGCACAAGAGGAAACGATTGCTGCGCAAACGTGCGCGGCGCGGAACAAAAGATGCGTTAGCAAAAGAAGTTATTCGCGGGAGTGCATGAAACGCACTTTTGTTCTTTATAGTGGTTGCAAAGGGCAGTGTGTTTGATGAAGGAAAACATTTTATAGGGACAAAGGAGGATATAGAGTGAAGAGTCTATCATTGGAAACAGAATTGAAGGGAAATTCTTATCCCGGAAGGGGAATTGTGATCGGAAAATCGGAGGACGGAAAATATGCGGTGGCAGCGTATTTTATCATGGGAAGAAGCGAAAACAGCAGAAACCGTGTTTTTGTGGAAGAGGGAGAAGGAATTCGAACAGAGGCGTTTGATCCGGCAAAATTAAGCGACCCCAGCTTAATTATCTATGCGCCAGTACGCGTTCTTGGAAATAAGACCATTGTAACGAATGGAGACCAAACGGATACGATTTATGAGTTGATGGATAAACAACAAACCTTTGAGCAGGCGCTGCGCACCAGGGAATTTGAACCGGATGCTCCCAATTATACTCCTCGGATCTCTGGCATTATGCATGTGGAAAACGGTGGATATAACTATGCCATGTCTATTTTAAAGAGTAACAACGGTGACCCAAAGGCATGTAACCGATATACCTTTGCCTATGAGAATCCAGTCAATGGGCAGGGACATTTTATCCATACCTATATGGGAGATGGAAATCCTTTGCCAAGTTTTGAAGGTGAACCAAAATTGGTTGGGATAGACGGGAATTTGGAGGTCTTTACAGAAAAAATCTGGGACAGCTTAAATGAGGAAAATAAGGTATCGCTGTTTGTCAGATATATTGATATTAAAACTGGAACATATGAAACCCGTATCATAAATAAAAATCAATAGAATAGATGGAGGCAGTTATGCAGGAGTTAGAATTAAAATATGGATGCAACCCCAACCAGAAACCATCCAGAATTTATATGGAGAACGGTGAACTTCCGATTAAAGTTTTAAATGGAAAACCAGGTTATATCAATTTTTTGGATGCTTTCAATGGCTGGCAGCTTGTCAAAGAGTTAAAGAAGGCTACCGGGCTTCCGGCGGCGGCATCATTTAAGCATGTGTCCCCGGCAGGGGCGGCAGTAGGGCTTCCCATGTCAGAAGTTGAAAAGAAAATTTACTGGGTAAATGATATGGATATGGAGTTTACCCCGCTTGCCAATGCATATGCCAGGGCCAGGGGCGCTGATCGGATGTCTTCTTTTGGAGATTTTATCTCTCTGTCAGATATATGTGATACGGCGACGGCAAAGATTATCAAACGCGAAGTGTCAGATGGCGTGGTTGCGCCAGGATATGAGCCGGAGGCGTTGGAGATTTTAAAGGCAAAGAAAAAGGGCGGTTACAATGTGATTGAGATTGACCCTGACTATGTACCGAACCCAATCGAGCATAAAGAAGTGTTTGGCATTATGTTTGAGCAGGGAAGGAATGAATTAAAGATTGACAATGAGTTCTTTGGCAATGTTGTGACAGAGAATAAGGATATTCCAGAATCGGCAAAGATTGACCTAGCGATTGCCATGATCACGCTGAAATATACTCAGTCCAATTCTGTTGCCTTTGCAAAGGGCGGGCAGGCAATCGGTATCGGCGCCGGACAACAGTCCAGAATCCATTGTACCAGGCTTGCTGGGCAGAAGGCGGACAATTGGTTTTTGCGCCAGGCGCCCAAGGTATTGGGACTCTCATTTGTGGAGGGCATTGGACGGGCAGACAGGGATAATGCCATTGATCTGTATATCGGAGAAGATTATATGGATGTACTTGCAGATGGAGCCTGGGAAAATATTTTTAAGGTAAAGCCAGAAGTATTTACCAGAGAAGAAAAACGTGCCTGGCTGGACCAGATGACAGGTGTGGCGCTTGGGTCTGATGCATTCTTCCCCTTTGGCGATAACATTGAACGCGCCCATAAGAGCGGAGTTTCCTATGTAGCGGAGCCAGGCGGCTCCGTCCGTGACGATCATGTGATTGCAACCTGTAACAAATACAATATGGCAATGTGCTTTACAGGAATACGTCTGTTCCATCATTAGGGACAGCGGGGATGCCAAAGAATTTTATATGTGCCGCCATATGCCATTCGGCGCGTTATAAGATATAGCCAAGTGCCGCCCATAATGCCATTTGGCGTGTCATAAGATATATGTTTCATTACAAGGTTGTCCTGGTGTATTGGCAATAGAATTCAGATGATATTCTTGAACTGGATATGATGCAGTACACCAGAACAGAAAATAAGCCGAAGATAAGAGGAATGATATGCTCCCCTTATAGTAGACAGACAAAATAATAAAACTGTCGCTGTAAGGAGGAGCATATTTCATGGGACAACATTCAAAATACTCTTTTGAGATGAAACTGGCTGCTGTCACAAAGTATCTGGAAGGAAGCTGTTCAACAGAAAGTATCGCCCGAAGCCTGGGAACAAATGGGACACGCATCGTCGAGTGGGTGACCTTGTATCAGGTCCTGGGAGCAGATGGCTTAAAAACATCCCCCAAACCCAGCACCTATTCTGCCAAAACAAAACACAATGCCGTCTCTGATTACCTTTCCGGCAAAGGGACATTAAGGGAAATCCAGAAAAAGTATGGA
>CATOOV010000069.1 GCA_951801955.1 uncultured Lachnospiraceae bacterium | reverse complement strand
GGAGGTATTTTTTGCCACTTTCGTGAAAAAGAGCGAAAGTATAATAAAATCATCTGCCCTTATGAGAGCCTTAAAATACCTTGTTCAGCAAAAGGAGCGCTATTTATAATAGTTGTAAAGTGGTGAAAATTTAAGAAAAAATATTTATTACTCCGGCGGTTAAATGTCGATGAATTTTACGCAGAATAAATTTTCATCAGCAAGGCGGAAGAGTGAGTTGTAGCGAGTGCTACAACGATTGATGAGGGTCTGCCCCGCTTTATCGGGTACAACGTAGCAGATGGAAATTTAGACAAGTAAAAACGTCGATATTTAACCGCCGGAGTAATATTATACAATATTATATAAGTTGTAGATGAAATTTACAACGTCCAGTCCTGCGATTCAATCCCCAAAAATTTCTTATCCCGAAATCCAATACAAATACCATGCTCTGGATCGCATTCACAATCCCCGTAAAAAGATATCTCAGGATAGACGTCCCCATAGATAGACTGTGTAATCTCACTGATATTGATTGCTATCGCAAAAATACCGACTTCCTGTTCCAGATCATCTTCTGTGATCTGTTTGTCTCCAATCGCCTGATAGCAATCATTACAGTATGCTGTGATTTCTTTCTTATAATCGTCTATCTTAATATTTTCTATAAACCAATTCAGACAGGCAATTTCTTCTTCATTCAAAGCAAAACCTTCTTCTTTGAAATCCCCATCTTCAACATATTGATTGTCTCCAGCGGAAAAAACTTCCACCTCTTCTTCCTTGCCAAACAGAGTGATTATAATTGTATCACCACTATTCAAATGATCAAACATTTTGATATCACACCTTTCCCTTATGGAGCAAACAGTGAATCTTTTGGATTTTCGCTTTCAAATTCGAACACGCACCGTTCAAATGCGTTGATAATATGTGTATCTTCGTATTTATCATATCGTTTTTGATTTCTCCCATAGGACAAATGCACATGACCATGCAGAAAAAATTTCGGATGGTACTTTTCAATCAATTTCCGAAAAACCTGAAACCCCTGGTGGGGTAAATCCCGTCCATCGTTCAGTTGATATGCGGGGGCATGCGTCACCAAAATATCAAAACCACGCCTCCTCAACAGTTGAAACCTTAACTTTGCAGCCCTCTGCCTCATCTGCCATTCCGTATATTGGTTTGCCCCGGAACTATATCGCATCGAACCTCCAAGCCCTAAGATCCGCACGCCCTCATGGACATAAATTCGATCTTCAATGCAGATACAGCCCTCTGGCGGAGAATATTTATATTTATCATCATGGTTTCCGTGTACATATAATACTGGAACAGAAGAAACTGTCACTAAAAAAGAAAGATAATGAGGATCCAAATCTCCACAGGAGATAATCAAGTCTATATCTTCCAACTTGCTCTTGTCAAAAAACTCCCACAGATATCTAGATTCCTCATCCGAAATTGCCAGTATCTTCATTGTTTCCGCTAACCTTCCTTTTTCTTTACTCCCTGCTGCTTAATCACCGGTTCCGCCTGTTCTTTCAATTCTTCTTTGCCTGGGATAATGCCGATGACATTTTCTGCCAGCCAGTCCATGGTCATAATTTCCTCTGGTGAAAGGCTCTGGTCTGGGTGATCCAGCACTATCCCATTCTGAGAGTATAAAATACCTGAAAATGGATTAAAAACATCCGTACTGATGGTGGCTTTCAAAAGTTCCACCAAACGTTTCGTACCAATCGGAAGATACTTGGACAATACCACATCCACAACCCCTTCAGACATTCCCCACCAATAATTAATGGCCTTTTTCACAGAGGGGTTGTCATCATATTTCCAGGTGCCAGCCATAATCGCCCAAATTAACTGCTCATAAAATTTGCCCCAGTGCCACAGCGGCATGGCAAGGTTCCTTGAATATTCCTTACCAATATGGTAAATGCCAAAGAATCTGCTTGCCTCTTCAGGAATCACCATATCCCTCCCCGACACGCAGGTGGAACCTGTTTCTTTAATTTTTTCCTCAATATCCACTTCTTTTTTCGTAGACCATTCCAAATAAACTTTTGCCCGCGGGTTTATCATCTTTGCACCCAGCGCAAATGCATTGATGTTTGCAATGGCTCCATAAATGGGATAATCCGCAATATAAGTAAGGCAATTATTATCCGCCATGGAACCAGCAATTGCGCCCATTAAAAATTTTGCCTCATACATCCTGGAATAATACGTGCGGATGTAGCGATGAGTGGTATTTAAGGAACAATTCAAAATCCGTATTTTCGGATTTGCAATTGCCGCTTTCACACTTGCCTGGGCAAAAGGAGGCGTTGTGGTAAAAATCAAATCGCATCCAGCATGAATTGCCTCCTCAAGTATGGAATCTATATTATGGGTAGTTACGTTTTCATAACAAATAGTATGTACCTCTTCTGGAAATCTCTGTTCCAAATGAAGCCTTCCAAGCTCATGGGCATATGCCCAGGCAGAAGTTCCAGGAGTCTTTTCATAGATAAAAGCAATTTTAAGTTTTGGGTGGGCAGAGATCGGCAGCAGGCTAAGGAGCGATTTCTTTTTCTGGTTTGGCTTCATTTTCAGGTCAATTCCTGCATTTTCCCCAAGAATCACAAACTCTTCCCAACTTTTTCCAACCAATTCCTGAAGTTCGCTTGTGGTCTTTTGGTCAATTTCATCATATCCATACAAACTGATAAATGCCAAAAATGCATCCCCCAATGCAATACTCAGTTTCCCGCCGCCTTTCGCCTTGTACTCAGCGCTAAACCGGGTAAACACAGAACTAAATTCCATCAATTCTTGCTCTGTCCATTTTTCTCCTGGCTCTTTTCCCACTGCTTCCTGGAGTTTTGCATAACTTCCCTCTTTCGTAAACCAGAGATAATTAATGGGGGCAAACTGATAAAAATCCATAAATTCATAATATAGTTTATTCTCTTTGCTGTCTGTGCGTTTTGGAACAATTCGGGTAACATTGCCTTGTATGGATACCGCGCCAAAATATTTCATCACACTGACGCGTTTGTTTCCCTCCACAACATAAAATTTATACATATACTCATAAGCCTTAATAGGTTCACGGATCCCTTCCTCCACATGGCTGTCGCTTAACTGTGCCCATTTTGCGGCAAATTCCGAATTTTCCCGGAGAATCGGCATAAAATTTCCTGAGAAAGAACTGCTTCTCGCCATGGTCTTCGTTCCTACCACTTGGTCTAGGGGAATCTGCACTAATCCCAGTGGCACCTGGGAATAAGCGTCCCTCTCCGGCAAAATATCATCCAATACCTGCAAAATTGGCTTTTCGCCCCGGAGCATTCTTGCCTGATAATCTTTTTTCCCTAATTTGAATGCTTTGCTATAATCTTCTTTTCCCATAATTCCCTCCCAGTACCGTTTGATTTTTCGCCTGTTTTTAATACAATCTTACCATAAATTTTACTAATAATCCAGATTGTTGTCATTAAAATACAAACCTTCAAGATACTTGTATAAAAAACTTCATCATTGCCTACCAATCCCTTATTTTTCCCAATATAACTGTCACATTTAGGACAAAAGTGCGTTTCTCGCACTCCCGCGAACAACTTCTTTTGCTAACGCATCTTTTGTTCCGCGCCGCGCACAGTCACGAAGTGGCACTTTCCTCTTGTGCGCGTGCGCATCCTGCCCGGAGGGCTTTTCTCATATAGGAAATTTAACAAAATTTCCTATATGACAAAAAAACAGGATTTTGCCCCAGAGTATTTATTTCCAATATACTCTATCGCAAATCCCTATTTTTCATTTGATATATTACTCGAAAAAAGATGATACATAATTTATCCGTGCTCTATGTTTCTATCATTTATCCGGTTTCCCATTGATATACTGATAATATTCTATCATCCTCTTAACAACACTTTGATATGATATATTGTGTAATTCTGCTTGTTCCACTATTTGGTTATATAACTCCATCTCCTCATTGTTAAAAACAATGTTTAATTTTTTCTCTTTTTCACCTGCAATATGCTGATAATTTTCTGGATATGCATAATAACAAGTTTTACACATACTGATATCTTTTTCAGTCCAATTGATACAATGCTCACATGCCCATGATTTATCTCTATTTGCTGATGGTGATAAAAGCATAAAACAATTGGTATCATACATGTCACTCGGATCTCCACCTATTTCGTAAGGAATTCTATGATCTGGCTACAACAACCTTACTGGATATTCTTCTCCATATAGATTGCACCTTGCCCCATATCTTTGAATTAACGCATTTTTCAATTTTTCTGTAAGCTGAGTTCTCCCTGATACTTTCGCTAATTGATTTGTTTTCTTTGCAATTTCCCAATCTCCAAATTTATATGCAGCAATATTTTTACCATTGCTATCTTTAATTTTAAAAGTGTCCAATGGTATTCCTAACTCTCTAACATCTCTGGCTGCTCTTGGTGCATGTTCATATCCTCCATTTTTTAAATCTTCTGTACTACAAAAACCTTTACTCAAAATAGTATCTATCACAAATCTTGCACGTTTCTTCGTCACAGATTCTAAAACTTCTTTAAAATCCTCAGGTAAATCCATTTATTTCCTCCATTATCCAAAACAAATTTCTATTTGTTCACACCCATTCGGAAGATATTTTAATCTTTTGCTTGTATATAAAGATTCATATGTTATTTCCTTTTTCCCGTTAAGTGTTGCCTGCGTTGATAAACCTGCATTGATATAGATATGATTTAATTCCAGTTTCTTTGGTAATTGTTTTCCAATAATTTTATCTCCTGTCATACCATCATAACTCACAATAAAATCTATTCCACGCTGATTCAATTTTATAAGTTCATCCACAAATTCGTCAAAGTCTACCCCCTGTATATAACGATTATCTCTTGCGTAGAATGTATTTGATGTCCCTTGATAAGGAGGATCCATGTAGACCAAATCACCTGGTTTTGTCAATGCTAAAATCTCTTTATAATCTTTACTAGAAAAAGATGTTCTTCCTCTTAATAATTCTGATATTCTAAAAGCATTATTTGCTATTATTTGTGGCTTTGTTCCATACCGCCTTTTATCACAAGACTGATTTAACTCCCCACGAATATTATAACGCACTGCACCTTTTACGATTCTAGCCAATAAAAATAACATCCTTGCAGAATCTTTCTTACCACAATTAAACTCTTCTCTCACCTTATAAAAATAATCCACATTATTCTGATCTTTTTGAAATTGACCTTCCCATATAGAAAAATATTCATCTACCAACTTCTGAGGTGCATTCACACATTCTTCTATCATTCTAATCAATGGTTCATTAATATCATTAACCCAAAAGTTATCACATTTATTCTCTACCGCAGCCAAAATTGATACCGCACATGTTCCTGAAAATGGCTCTACCAGCCGATCAACTCTGTCAGGAAAAAACTTTATTATTTCTGAAGCTATAATTCTCTTGCTCCCTTGATATTGAACCAGGTGTGGCACTTTCATAATAATCTCCTTAATTCTAAGTTCTGCAAAATTTTATATCTAATAAAACGTCAAATGGCATAAGGTATATATTTTTCTTTAATAGTATGATTTTGAGACTGTCGCAGTAATATCTTCACTCGTTCAAAAAGTCTTGCTGCTCAATCGGCAAAGACAGAATGCACAAAAATCATCTAGGAAAGCTAGCTTCCCAGAATGATTTTTGTGCATATTGTTTACATTGATCTCAATGTAAACCTTTTGAACGAATCTATAAATTGTAATTCATGTTAGTACAACAGCCCGATCTATACTGATTTCTCACTCCCTAACCACATCCTCAACTATACTCTGACAACTGATATAGATCTGGCAGGAATCATAATTTTCTTTGGGAACAGGCAGCAGGATCCCTCCATTCATCAATGCTGCACCTGTATATTCCCCTGTCAATTCGTTATCCTTCCACATTTTGTAAATTCCCTCTGGACGAAGGCCACGGAATTTTACCGAATGTGCCGCTGGATTTCCATGCAGATCCGTAAATACCACACCCATATAAGCCTCTTTTCCCTCTTTGTCCGCGTACTCCCATGCCGTAAAGTCACGGTTCTCCAGCGGGGAAGTGATGCGGTAATAATCCCCAAACTGAAACAGCCGATAACGCTTCTTAAAGGTGCGGATCTGCTCTTTTGCTTGTGCTTTCTCTTCCAGCGTCAATTTGCTCAAATCCATTTCATAGCCAAACGTTCCCTGCATCGCACAGATCCCCCTGGTCTGAAAGGGTGTCACCCTGCCATTCTGATGGTTGGGACACACAGACACATGTGCAGACACCGAGGACATTGGATATCCAAAGGAAGTCCCATATTGGATATGCAAACGCTCCACAGCATCTGTATTGTCACTGCACCAAATCTGCGGCGCATAGTAGAGCATTCCTGCGTCAAACCTGCCTCCTCCTCCGCTGCATCCTTCCAACAGTAAATCGGGATAACGCATAAGCAGCGCTTCCATTACATGATAAAGGCCCAGCACATACCTGTGGCGCAGTTCCCCTTGCCGCTCCCTGGGAAGCAAAGTACTGTAAGCCGCCGCCACAGAACGATTCATGTCCCATTTGATATATTGGATATTTGCCGAATCCATAATCGCAAACAGCCGCTCTTTGATATAATCCAGCACATCCTCACGGGTCATATCCAAGACAAGCTGGGATCTGCCCCGGATGGGATTCCTGCCTGGAACCACCATCGCCCAGTCTGGATGTTTCCGGTATAAATCGCTGTCCTCAGAAATCATTTCCGGCTCAAACCACAAGCCGAACATCAATCCCAAATCATTGACTTGATCCGCCAATGCTCCAAGGGTACAGCCCAATTTATCCTCATTAACAAACCAGTCTCCAAGCCCTGAATCATCATTGTCCCGTTTGCCAAACCAGCCGTCATCCAACACCAGCATATCCAGCTCAAGATCTGCCGCTTCCCTGGCAATTTTCAAAAGCTTGTCCACATCAAAATCAAAATACGTTGCCTCCCAGTTATTTACAAGGATCGGTCTGCGCTTATCTTTCCAACTGCTTCGGATTAAGTGATGTTGGAAACTGTCATGATAGCAGTGGGACAGCTTTGCCAGCCCTGTACTGCTGTAGCCCATTGCAACCTCCGGGGTTACAAACTTCTCTCCCGGCTGAAGGCTCCAGGTAAAATCACAGTCATCAATCCCCATTACCAGCCTGGTCTGATGGAACTGGTCTACCTCCGCCTGCATATGGAACCCGCCGCTGTACAACAGAGAAAATCCGTAGCATTCCCCTGAATCTTCCGTAGTATTCTGGGCTGCCAGTATCACAAAGGGATTATGCTGGTGGCTGGAAGTTCCCCTGGTACTTCTCAGTTCTGTAATTCCATGAAACAATGGAACACGCTCCATCTCCCGCTCGCCTGCATGTCTTCCATAAAAATGTATCAGATCCATGCCATCATGGTCCATATCCAGGCATGCCGACAGTGCTTTGTGAAGCCTGACTTCCCGGTCTGTCCGATTCTCAATCATTACCGCCCTGGTAATAATATCATATGCTTCAAACACACCATACCATAAATGCAGATACAGCTCTTCCTGGCTGTCTTTCAATACAATTTCCAAGGTATCAACCTTTTGGCCGTCTTTGGCAAACATTGCCGGAAGCCCTTCCAGGGCATATTTCCCCTTAGATACCTGGTAACTGTCAAAGAACATGAGACAGTCGCTGACCCCCTGCCCTAAATCAGCATGGAGGCAGTCTACCCGGTAATCCCCGCTGCCGCAGACAGGAAATTCTTGAGGCAGGAAATCAAGGGAATACGTCCTGTCCTCCCTGGCCTCATAAATATTTCCCGAAAATCCCCGGTCTGCCATAGATACCAAATAGGAATAATCGCTGGCGTCTGTCTTCTTGCCATAATAGGTGTGCAGAAGAATCCCTTTACTGTCTGCTTTCATCTGATAGGTACTGTTTTTGGTTTGAAGTGTAAATACATTGTCCTGAATAATAATTGACATAACTATTCCCTTTCTTTCTTATTGCTCCAGCGGTTACATATTGGAGAATCTTATGCAGAATACAAAAAAATTTGCACTTCAATCCTGCCTATACCAACCAGAGATATTCATACGGTCCCAACTGTATCTGATTATGATAAGACCTTATGCGCCTTCCGGTAATTAAATCCTGCATTTCCCCAGGAAGCCCAAACCAGTCAAATGCCTTAGAATCCACCCATTGTTCCCGCTCTGAGAAATTTGCAAGCACCAGCATTTTATCTTCCTTGTGAAAACAAAATACCGTGTTATTCCCTGTATCTACTGGAACGGAATGATACTCAGCACTAAAATAATGGCTGGACTTACGGATCTGGATCATCTTTTGGATTTTTGAAAAGATTTGCCCCTGGACCGTGCTCAGATCACTGCGATATTCTGCAGCCTCCCAATCCATGCTAACCCTGTGAAGCCAACGGGAATCCGTGGCATATTCCTGAATATTTTTATAGTCCCAGTCATTCCTCTGACCGATTTCATCCCCACTGTAGAGAAGGGGAATCCCAGTATAAGCGATCACCATTGCATGAAGCAGTAAAATCCGCTTCACTGCAAGCTCCACTTTATACATATGTTTCTCATTCATCGCCTGCTCTAAACCGCAGAGGGAAGCAAGGGTGCCGCTGTTTCTTGCGTCCTGGGTGGTGGGATTGTACTCATAAAGTTCCCCAATGGCAAAACTTCCCGGATATCTGCCTTCCATAAACTGAATCATATACTGTTTGTGCCGTTCTGGGTCAAGCCCCAGCTCTTTTAAAATCCCATTCTCAAACCCCCAGCCGATATCATCATGGCATCTGACATAATTAATCCATGTGCTGCCTTGAGGGATTCCATAGTCAATAGACAAAGAACGCTCCATCAGCCTTACATCCCTGGTGGCAAGGGAATTCCACAGAAGGACCATAAACGATGCGTTATACATCACATTACATTCCCTGGTCTTATGATTTCCAAAATATTTTACAATTTCAAACGGCTCCACAATTGCCTCGCCAAGAAAAATCACGCTTGGGCATACCTGCTGTATAATCTCGTACATCATAGCGATCAGCTTATGTACATTGGGAAGATTCATACAGGAGGTCCCTATTTCTTTCCAAATATATGGTATCGCATCCAGACGGAAAATGTCAACGCCTTTATTTGCAAGGGTCAGCATCACTTCTACAATCTTATTAAATACTTGGGGATTACGGTAATTTAAATCCCATTGAAATTCATAAAACCGGGTCATCACATACTTCTTGATATCTTCATAATAAGTAAAATTCCCAGGAGCTACCTCTGGAAAGATCTCTGTAAGATTCTTTTCATATTCCTTTGGTATGGCGTCATCATCAAACATAAAATACATGTCGTCATAATCACGGTCGCCTTCCCGGTATTTCTGAACCCAAATATGCTCTTTTGCGGTATGGTTCAAGACAAAATCAATACATGTACGGATTCCTTTTCGCTTTAACAGCTTCATCACCCGTTCCAACTGTTCCATTGTACCGAATTTATCATCCACCATCAAATAATCCGATACGGCATATCCGCCGTCATTATTTCCATCCCTGGACTTTAACAGGGGCATAAAATGTACATAGGTAATCCCAAGCTCCGCCAGATAATCAATCCGTTTCTCAAACCCTTTCAGATTGTTGCTGAACTTATCCACATAGAGCATCATGCCAATCACTTTTTCTGACTGATACCAGGTATTCCCCTCCCGATCTGCCTTTTTCAAGGCAGCGGGACGGGTTGTTTTTGCATGTTCCATGATGGACAAAAGCTGTCCCCATCTGTACTTTGTAATTTCATTTGTTCCATAAAGTTCGTAATAGCTGCTTTCTAAATCCATACCATTGATTCCCTTATTGCTGTTTTTATTTTACTGCTCCATTTACAACTCCATTGATAATCTGTTTCTGACATACAATATAGAAAATAAGTATTGGCAAAAGTGCCAGCAAATATGAGGCAAATGCAAGATTATAATTGGTACCGAACTGAGACTGGAAATTGAGCTGTGCCAGCGGAAGTGTATTTACATCACTGCCAGACATAATTACTAGAGGCGTCATCACATCATTCCAGGTGCTCATCGCTGTTAAAACTGCAACCGTTGCATGCATAGGCTTCATATTTGGAAATATAATTTTCCAATACGTCTGCCAGACACCAGCGCCATCCACACATGCCGCTTCCTCCAGGGCAATCGGAATATTTTTTAAATAACCAGAATATAACAATACATTC
Organism: uncultured Lachnospiraceae bacterium; assembly: GCA_951801955.1. Taxonomy (GTDB): domain Bacteria; phylum Bacillota; class Clostridia; order Lachnospirales; family Lachnospiraceae; genus Petralouisia. Next base: position 6,570 of record CATOOV010000069.1, on the reverse strand, counting down.
ATCGGCATAAAGAACACAACATATAATAGGATCACGCCGGCACGATTAGCCAATCCCAACTGGGAAGTCTGTTTTACCAGAGGCATCATCAGCACTGCAAAAGGCACGAACATACCGCTTACAATATAGAAATATGAGGTCTTAAATACTTTATGTCTCGCCATTTTTCTTCCAATGACATACCCTGCAAGGGAATGCAGCAGAATACAGATCATCACGGTAATGCCTGTAAGCAATAAACTGTTTCCCAGGGAACGCCAGAAATCAGTAACCCTCATCGCCTCCACAAAATTATCAAAATTCCAGTTTGCAGGAAATCCCAAAGCGCCTGCCACATCATTTGTCATCTCGGAAGGCTTTTTAAAAGCGATAATAATTGTCATATAAAGCGGAAATAAGATAGTCAGGCATCCAAGTGCCAGCAATACGTTGATTACGTTGTTGGCAGCCTTTCCGCCGACTGCCCCTTCACGATTCTTTTTTCCCATTATAACTGCTCCTCCTTTTCACCTAAGAATTTCATCTGCAGGAACGAAATAATTACAATTACAAGAAAGAATACAAATGCATTTGCACTCTGGAATCCGAACTGTCCCCCACTCATACCATTGTTATAAATCAAAAATGAAATGGATTCGGTACTCTGGGAAGGACCGCCCTTTGTCAATGACATAATCTGGTCAAATACCATCAATGCATTTTTCATACACAACACCAAGTTGATGGTAAAGAACGGAAGAATCAGAGGGAATGTAAGGTTCCAGAATTTCTTCCAGCCGCTGACGCCGTCAATCATACCTGCCTCATATACCTCCGCCGGAACAGTCTGCAATCCAGAGATATAGATAATCGTGTTCATGGCAATTCCCTGCCAGGCACCCACAATCACAATGGCAATCCATGCCGTTTTGCTGTTTGCAAGCATACTATTCTGGAGAAACCCGATGCCAGTTGCCTCTCCCACTGCCGGAAGGATGTATGTAAAGATAAAGCTGAAAATATAGCCTATAACCAATCCTCCCAGGATATTGGGCACAAAGTAAATTCCTCTTAACGCGCTTTTTGCCCTGATTTCACGGTTTAATCCCATCGCCAAAATCAGGCTGATCACATTGACTGCAATGGTCATAACCACTGCATATTTAAAAGTAAATAGATACGATTTTCCTACACGCAAATCGGAAAATAAATCTGCAAAGTTTCGAAGCCCTACAAAATCATAATCGCCATATCCTCTGTAATTGGTAAGCCCATAATAAAAACCTTTCAGCAGAGGAAGCGTGTTAAAACAGAAGAATAAGATCAGCACAGGAATTAACATTCCAAGAAAAATCTTATCGTTCTTTGTCCATGCCTTATCTCTCTTGCCGCTACTTTCCATGTTCTATTCCCCCTTTTTTTGATATTCTTTTACTTTTCGGATAATGTCTTTATTATATCTGACCCATTCTTTGTCAAACCTTGTCAGGAAGGTATCCAGGGCATTGTCCCCATTATCAAACAAATAGGTCTGAACCATGGCGTCCACTGACATCTCGCTCGGATAATGGTGATCCTGGTAGTCCGCTACAATTCCATTGTCTATATAATCTTTCATTCCTTCCAATTCCGACGCAATCTCAAACTCACCTTTCTTACAAGGCACAGCGCTCTGGTCATTGAGATATTCCTGGACATTTTCATCTTCCAAAAGGAAGCGCAATACCTCATATGCCTCTTCCTTATGTTCACAGTCTTCCATCACACTGAACATCAAGTCATTTCCTGAATTTAAAATATTTTCTTTGGCATTGCTGCTTGCTGGAAATACAAAAGAGTCGATATTCATATCAGGATTTACCGATTTTATCTGGGGAATGGCATAATTTCCAATCACATACATTGCCGCCTGTCCTCTGGCAAAAGCGGTACAGGCATCATTGTAACTATATGCCACAGGATTTGGCTGGGCATACTTTAGCAACTCTTTATCTTTTTGCGCCACTTCCCGATATGCTTCTGCAAATGTGGCATTGCCGCTGTTTACCTGATAGGCGATATCCGTATCACAGAGATTTACTGCAATTGCATTCCACGGCGCCAAGCAAGTCCAAGTATCTTTATAACCAAAGTACAATGGCTGGATGCCCTCGTCCTGTATGCTGTCGCAGAGGCTTAAAAACTCTTCCCATGTAGTAGGGATGCTCCAGTTATGTTCTTCAAACAAATCCTTATTGTAGAGGACGCCTGCCGCATTTGCCATATAAGGCACCGCATACACCCCATCCTTGGGCACATATTCAAGTTCCTTATTGGTTGCAAGGTAATTTTCTTTAATTTCGTCCAATCCATCAAAATCAGAGATATCCATCAGCATATTGGCGTCCAGAAAATTGGAGTAATTGATATCGCCTCCAATCCCAATAATATCGGGATTGTTTTCCCGGATAAACCTGGTTTTTAAAATTACCATCGCATCATTGGGCGAGTCAATCACCAGTTCAATATCATCATGGGAAGCATTAAATTTTTCTTCCAATGCCTCAAATACGTCCACTGCCTCCGGTTTGTAGTGAACCAGCTCGATCACTACTTTTCCTCCTTCCCCTTCCTTTTTGCCGCAGCCGCCAAGCAAAAGCCCAAAGACAGTTGTCACAGCAAGGAATAATGCCATTATCTTTTTCTTTCTCCTTGTCATTTTTTACCTCCTTGTTTTTTTTAACAATTTTTTTGTGAAAACCTTGCTTTTTGTATGCTTTATTCTATTTAGTTATGTTTTGTTTTGCAATATATTATGTACACAACCAACTTTATATACAAATTTTATGTTTAATTTATGTGTATTATTAATAAAAAATGACCCTGCCGCACATGCGCAACAAGATCATCTTTTGTATCGTTCTTAACCACCCCTTTCAGATATGGGATGAATTTATATTGCTTACACTCTCCCGCACAATCAATTCTACCGGAAGTTTAAAGGATTTTGCTATGACTTCCTCTCCGTGAACCCGCTGCATCAGAAGTTTTACTGCTTCTTCCCCCTTCTCCTCCACAGACTGGCGGATGGTTGTAAGCATTGGCCTGCTCAGCCTCGCATAGAGATTATCGTCAAACCCGGCAACAGAAATATCTTCTGGTACCCTCAAGCCCTCTTCAAAAAAATGATTCACGGTTTCATTTGCCAGCAAATCAGATACCACAAACACCGCCGTATACCCCTGCCTTTTCGCGTTTAACGCGAAATTGCGAATCGCTTCCCTTCTTAAATTTCTTTCATCTGGAAGATAATAGTAATCGTCGTTGTTGTACTTTATACCATGCTTTTCCAGCGCATCACAATACCCACGAAACCTCTCAAACGTACTGGAAATCGGATTTTTACGGTCACAGAAAAAAGCAATCTTTTGGTGTCCCTGTTTTAAAATAAACTCTGTCATCTTTCTGCCGCCCTCATAATCGGCAATTCCCACATTGTCATAATCCCCTTCTCCGCAGTCGATAAATACCACCGGTTTTCCAACTTTTGCGGAAAAATTGTGGCACTCCCAAGGGTCAACGCCTACCACGATCCCCCCTTGTATATTGCGTGCCTGCAGTTTATAAAAAATATCTTCCTGCTTTTGAGGGATTCCACAGACTGGGTATGCTCCAAATTCTTTGAGTTTGATACAGATCGCATTTAAAAGTTCCGAACAAAAAGGATCCATGATCACATTTTCTTTTGACCGCAAATAGAAATCCACCGAAATCAGTTTCAATGCCTTGCTGTGATCTTCCTGACGGGTCGTTCTGTGAAACTGGTACTGTACCAGTGCTTCTTCGATTCTCTGCCTTGTGGTCGGAGACATTTTTTCTGTATGTCCATTGACTACATTGGAAACTGTTGTCGGACTGATGCCCAGAATGGATGCGAGTTCTTTAATCGTAATCATATTCGCTCCCCGATTTAAGTATTTTCATTGATAATGTTCCAAACTTCCTCTGTCTTTGGCATAGACCGGATGGCGCCTTTTTTGGTCGTCACCAGGTATGCCGCGGCATTTGCAAAGACCAACATTTGTTTTAAATCCTCTTTTTTAAGCTGTTCCATGTCACGATCTAACAGGTTATGGAGAATACTTCCACAGAAGGTATCTCCTGCCCCTGTAGTCTCAATGGTTCCCCCCAGCTTAAAACTTGGCTGATAAACCATCATATCTTTGTAAAATGCATAACTTCCCTCTGCCCCTGCAGTCACAAATAACAGTTTTACTGGAAACCGATTCCTTAAAACCTGCGTACCTTTCCCAATCTCTTTCTCGCCAGTGAGAAATTCCACTTCCTCCTCAGAAATCTTACACACATCACATTTGCCCAATCCATACTCCATCTTCTCTTTCGCTGTCTGTAAATTTTTCCACAAAGGAATCCGCAGGTTGGGGTCAAAGGAAATCAATACCCCTGCTTCTTTCGCCGCATTGATTGCCTTCTCTGTGGCACGGCATACCCCTTCATGGGTCATAGAAAGGGTTCCAAAATGGAAAATCCGGCTGTTTTTCACTTGTTCTTCCTGTACTTCTTGCTCTGTAAGCATCATATCTGCTCCCGGGTTTCGGTAAAATGCAAAATCCCGATCTCCATTTTCAAAGGTTTTGACAAAGGCAAGCGTAGTATTTACCTCCTCATCAAAACACAATCCCTCGATACCGATCTTCAAATCCACCAAGGTATCATGTAGCAGATACCCAAACTGGTCTTTTCCTACTTTACCAATAAAATTTGTACTTCTGCCGCATTGATTCAGCATTGCAAGCACATTACAAGGCGCCCCGCCTGGATTCGCCTCCAACAAGGAGTTTCCCTGATCGGAAGTCCCTGTATAGGTGAAATCAATCAACAATTCTCCTAGAGCTGTTACATCATATTTTTTCATACTCCACATCCTTTCTGATACCTTAAACGCTTTTTATTTGTTCTTCTGTTTGTATATTGGTCTATTGTATCAAAAAAGAAACGAAATGTCATCCATTTTATGTGAAGGAAAAAACATACAACCAAAATACTATGCCACTGTATTTGTGTTGATTTGTTCTATCACATTCCTTATTCCCATCCAAACATTGATATCTGTAAATAGCTCTGCAACGCTTCCTTGGTCTGTAAAAGGGGATTCCTGAAGAACTGACAAATCTATCATAATCCCATTCTGTACAATATATTCTATAATCTGATTTAAAAAATAAATTTGCCTGCTATCCATACTTGTACGATTCAAAAACTCAGAAAATGCTTTTTTTGCAGCATTCATAAATTGCAATCATGTTATAATAATTTATTATCATTTAATTGCCGTCAATTTTTACTATGGCTTTTCCTTGTACAATACAGATGAATTAAATTGTACCAACGTAAAAAATCCTGGAAAAATATATGAATAAAACATGGGCATCTGCGTTTACAACCAACGCGGATGCCCTTATTGCTCCAAAACAGATTTTATCACTGCTCCAATATCATAGGCAAGGTTTACAGGAACAGCATTCCCAATCATCTTATATGCATCATTCGTTTTTTGATAGATAAACCGAAAATCATCTGGAACCCCTTGAACCCTTGCCACTTCCCTTATAGCCATCTTACGAATTTGCCACTAGATCCACTGGTATTTAAAACCCTGCTTTCTCAAATCTCAGATCAATACCACTATACCCGCTAAACAGACTAATTACATTCATTCCTTTTCCTCCCGTACCTTATCATCTATCATGAATGTTAAAATACTGTCACCAGATTGTATTTTTATATCAAATATGCACTCTTGTATTACTTTGAGGCATTCATCGGTCCTTTTTGAAATATCACTTCCCCAAAAATGAATTGCCGTCCATCCAAGATATCGTAATTTTTTGTCTACTTCTGCGTCCCGCTCCATATTACGTGTTATTTTCTTTATCCAATATTCACCATTCGCCCCCCTTAAAAGTCTTGGTTTTAAAGCAATCTCCCAATCCTTGCCATGAAAAAAATCACTGTCGCAAAAAATTGCTATTTTATATTTTATCAAAACTATATCAGGACTTCCTGGCAACTTGTCATAATTCTTTCTGTAACGGTATCCTCTATGCCATAAGGCACGCCGTAACTTCACTTCAATCGAAGTGTCTTTGGAGCGGATATTTGACATTGCCTTATGCCGCTGTTCCTTTGTTAAAACATCCATCTGAATACAATCCCCTAATTTGAATTTTCTCTATGAGTATGCCTTGGCTCTTCAAGTTTTTCTACATTAGCAGGCAGAAACTAGATCTTTCTGTTTTATTATATTCCCATAGGGGACTATTTTCAATCCTTTCTCTATCTTTTTGGGAATTGGAAAACTGCACATTTAGACAAACTTTAAACTTTTTTCCTTCCATCCATTTCACCTGTGATAAACCATGCCCAACTTTCGTTTCACTATGCTTGACGATTCCTTTGCCTTCCTTCTTGGAAAGTTTCCCACTCACTCGTATATTTGTCCAACACTGAAAAGCCTCCACTCCATGAAATACCGACCGTAACGGAGTGAAGAGTCAGAAGGGGCTGTCGCACTAAATAATTAGTGCGCAG
>CATOOV010000068.1 GCA_951801955.1 uncultured Lachnospiraceae bacterium | reverse complement strand
AAGTACGCCCTTTTTTAATTTAAGCAAACATTTCCGACAGAACAGATCAAATATGACCATAAAAAAGGCAAAAAGAAAGCTGCCGCTTCACGATTATTCAATCGTTAAAGCGACAGCCCCTTTTTTCCCTATATGGATTCTGGTATCAAAAGGTGGTTCCATAAAACCCTCTTGGCAAATTGCACAAATAAATACAAACGTTGTTCCAAGTGTTAGGGACAGAAGAATTTCTAAGTGTTCTCATAACAAAGCAGAGTATCTATTGACATTTTTTAAAAAATCGGTAAGAATAGGTTTTGTATTTTAATAGAAGAAAGAGGGATCAGAAATGAATCTTTTCAATTATGAAGGCGGGATTATGAAATCACTGTCTAAGTTTACGGACTGCATTACGTTAAGCCTGCTGTTTCTGGTAAGCTGCATTCCCATCTTTACCGTTGGAACAGCGGCAACGGCAATGTACCATACGGCATATAAAGTGCTACGTTATGACCAGGGCTATGTGTTTCGGGATTATGTATCTGCATTTCGGGATAATTTTAAGCAGACAGTTCCCGTATGGCTTTTAACGATGCTGATAGGGGCGGTCTTGGGGATTGACTGGTATGTGATGGGCTTTCTTGAAAAGAAAGAAAGTGCTTTTGAAATATTTATGATTGCGTCTGCAGTGGGGCTGTGCCTCTTATTCGCGTGGACCTCTTACCTGTTTCCTTATATGGCACGGTTTGAAAACACCAGGAAGCAGTCCATGAAAAATGCCGTTTTGATGGCAATTGCGCACCTTCCAATGACCCTTCTTATACTTGCGCTTACGGCAGTAACAGTAGTTATGTTTTCCATGATGCCATTGTTTATCGGGATTCTTCCAGCAGTCTATGCTTGGATCCAAAGTTATATTCTGGAGCGGGTTTTCCGCAGATATATGACAGAGGAGGAACGGCAAAGAGAAGATGAGAAAAATGAGCGGGAGAGAAATTAATGCAGATATTGCCGTTTCAGTGTTTTTTATATTGATTTCTCCTAATAGTTATAGTATATTCTTAAATAGGCATTTGCGAAACAGGAAAAACTTACCTGTCCGTTTGCCGTAAGGAGGAAATTTCATGCAGGAAATGATAAAAGTAGCAGTAGATGCCATGGGTGGGGATTATGCCCCCACAGAAATGGTAAAGGGGGCAATTGATGCTGTTACGATGCGCCAGGATATGAAAGTATATCTGATTGGCCAACAGGATTTGGTAAAAGAAGAACTTGCGAAATATTCCTACCATGGGTCGCAGATTGAAGTAATTCATGCAGAAGAGGTGATTGAGACTGCAGAGCCGCCTGTGATGGCGATTCGAAAGAAGAAAAAGTCATCTATTGTAGTGGGATTGAACATGGTAAAAGAAAAGACTGCAGATGCATTTGTATCGGCGGGGAGTTCCGGCGCCATATTGGTAGGAGGACAAGTCATTGTTGGTAGGATTAAGGGTGTGGAACGCCCCCCGCTGGCGCCCTTGATTCCCACAGAAAAAGGGGTTTCCCTGTTGATTGACTGCGGCGCAAATGTTGATGCCAGGGCATCTCACCTGGTACAGTTTGCGAAAATGGGTTCCATCTATATGGAAAATGTATTGCAGGTCAAAAATCCCAAAGTTGCGATTGTGAATATCGGTGCAGAGGAAGAAAAAGGAAATGCACTGGTGAAGGAGACGTTTCCGTTGCTGAAAAATTGCCCTGATATCAATTTTGTAGGGAGTATTGAGGCAAGGGATATTCCTCATGGGGAAGCGGATGTGATTGTCTGTGAGGCGTTTGTTGGGAATGTAATCCTGAAATTGTACGAAGGTGTAGGCGCTACCTTCCTGAGTATGGTAAAGCAGGGGCTGATGGAGACACTCCGAAGTAAAATAGGAGCGCTGCTGATAAAACCTGCATTGAAAAAGACACTGAAATCATTTGATGCCAGCGAGTACGGCGGAGCGCCGCTGCTTGGTCTGAATGGTCTGGTAGTAAAGACCCATGGAAGCTCTAAGGCAAAGGAAGTAACAAATTCAATTATTCAATGCGTTACGTTCAAAGAGCAGGAGATCAATGAAAAAATCAGAAAGAACATTGGAATGTCTCCAACGGAAGAGGGGTAGAAAAGAATTAATGATGAAAGAATTAGGCAATTCTTTCAAACTACCTGTACATGCTGGGAGACACACAGAATGGAGGAAATCATGGAATTTGAAAAACTGAAAAAAATCATTGCGGAAGTATTAAATGTTGATGTGGAAGAAATTACAATGGATACTACCTTTGTAGATGACCTGGGGGCAGACTCTTTGGATATTTTCCAGATAATTATGGGATTGGAAGAAGAGTTTGACATTGAGATTGCCAATGAGGAAGCAGAGAAGATTGTAACTGTGGGAGATGCAGTTGAGCAGATCAAGAATGCAATGAACTAAACGTTTATGACAGGCAGAACAAGATAAGGGTGTCTGAAAGAAACTGCAAAGGTTTTCTTTTAGGCAGCCTTATTTATCATATAAGGGATTTCAGTAAAATTCCTTGAATTTGAAAGGTAGATATGATGAAATTGCAGAGAGAATTTGAAGAAAAAATCGGATATCGGTTTCAAAACCAGAAATTATTGGTCCAGGCTTTGACCCATAGCTCCTATGCCAACGAACACCATCTTGGAAAACAGGCAGACAATGAGAGGCTGGAATTTCTGGGGGATGCGGTGCTTGAAATTGTTTCCAGTGAATTTTTATTCCACAGATACCCAAAACATCCAGAGGGGGAACTGACAAGACTCCGTGCCAGTATGGTATGTGAACCTACCCTGGCCTTTTGCACCAGGGAATTGGAATTGGGGAAATATCTTCTGTTGGGCAAAGGGGAAGACCAGACAGGCGGACGGGAACGGAAATCTATTTTATCAGATGCCCTGGAAGCAATTATTGGGGCTATTTATTTAGATGGTGGTTTTGCTAATGCAAAAGAGTTTATTTTTCGTTTTGTGTTAAATGATATCGAACATAAGCAGCTCTTTTTTGATAGCAAGACTATCCTGCAGGAAGTGGTACAGGGGAGTTACAGCGAAGAATTGCACTACCATCTGATCAGTGAAGAAGGTCCAGACCATGACAAAAAATTTGTAGTAGAGGCAAGGATAGGTACTGTTGTCTATGGAAAAGGCATGGGAAGGACCAAAAAGGGAGCGGAGCAAGAGGCGGCATACCATACACTTCTGCAGCTTAGGGAACAAGAGCCAAGAGGGTAACGGAGGGCATACATGTATTTAAAAAGTATTGAAGTCCATGGCTTCAAATCCTTTGCAAACAAGATTTTGTTTGAATTTCATAATGGCATCACAGGAATTGTGGGACCAAATGGAAGTGGGAAAAGCAATGTGGCAGATGCCGTGCGCTGGGTGTTGGGAGAACAGCGTGTCAAACAGCTCAGGGGCTCTAGTATGCAGGATGTTATTTTTTCTGGAACAGAGAACCGAAGACCCTTAAGTTATGCCTATGTGGCAATTACATTGGATAACAGCGACTGCAAGTTGAATGTGGATTATAATGAAGTGACTGTGGCACGGAGGGTTTACCGTTCTGGGGAGAGCGAGTACCTGATCAATGGTTCAACCTGCAGGCTCAAAGATGTAAATGAACTGTTCTATGATACTGGGATAGGAAAAGAGGGATATTCTATTATCGGGCAAGGGCAGATTGAGCGTATTTTAAGCGGAAAACCGGAAGAACGCCGGGAATTGTTTGATGAGGCGGCAGGGATTGTAAAATATAAGCGGAGAAAGGCAACGGCGCAGAAAAAATTGGAAGATGAGCGTCAGAATCTGGTACGTGTCAACGATATCCTTTCAGAGTTGGAAAAACAGGTTGCCCCTCTGGAAAAACATGCCGAGAAGGCAAAAATTTTCTTAAAAAAAAGAGAAGAATTAAAGGTCTATGATGTAAATATGTTCCTGATGGATATGGAGCGCATGGAAGGGCAGTCTAAGGTTTTGGATGAAAAAATTGGAATTGCCAGTCAGGATTTAAAAGATGCAAATTCTTCTTATGCGAAGATCAAAGAAGAGTATGACCAGATGGAGCAAAAGATGCAGCATGCCGACCGGCATCTTGCTACGCTCCGGGAGGAACTGGGCAATACCACAGTCCTGAAAGGAAAATTGGAAGGACAGGTGAATGTCTTAAAGGAACAGATTCACGCGGCAAAACAGAGTGAGGAGCATTTCAAGGCACGTCAGGAGGAAATTGCCAAAGACCAGGCAGTCCGTCTGAAAGAACGAGAGGATTTTTCGGCACAAAAGGCAGAGCTGGATGAGAAGTTGAGTTCTATAGAAGAACAAAAAAGCCATGTTATGGCAAAATACCAGGAAATCCAGGAGGAGATGGCAAGATGCTTAAGGGGGATTGAAGACGGAAAAAATGAAATGATTGAACTGCTGAACCACAAAGCTTCCACCAAGGCAAGGCAGCAGCGGTATGACACCATGCTGGAGCAGATAAATATCCGGAAGTCACAGTTGAACAAACGATTGTTGGAGCACAAGAGTGAAGAAGAAGAATTGCAGTTTTTGGTGGAAGAATGTGAGCGCAAATATGAAGAGGCAAAAGTGCTTTATCAGGAGTTGTCACAAAAAGAACAGAAAAAAGAACAGAAGAATCGGGAATGGCAGGCGAAACAGGCAGATATCAACAAAGAGTTGGAGCAGCAATCTGCTGGATACCACAGGGAGCAGTCCAGGCTGGAATCTTTGGTTAATCTTGCAGAGCGTTATGACGGCTATGGAAATTCCATTCGGCGTATTATGGAAAAAAAGCAAAAAGAGCCTGGGATTTTGGGAGTTGTTGCCGATTTGATACAGGTGGACCAGAAATATGAAATTGCCATTGAGACAGCATTGGGAGGCAGCATTCAAAATATTGTAACCAGTGACGAGGCAACCGCTAAGAAAATGATTGAATACCTGAAAAAGAATCGGTTTGGGCGTGCTACTTTTCTTCCAGTTACCAGCGTAGGAAGGAAAGCACCCCAAATAAACCATGCGGCGTTGAAAGAGCCGGGAGTGATAGGGATTGGCAGCAGTTTAGTTATGTCTGACCCTCAGTTTGAAGGGTTAAGGACATATTTGTTGGGAAGGACTTACGTGGTCGATACGATTGACCATGCCATTGCCCTTGCACGGAAATACCAGTATAGCCTTCGGATTGTAACATTGGAAGGAGAATCCTTGAATCCTGGCGGTTCTATGACAGGAGGGGCATTTAAAAATACTAGTAATTTGTTGGGAAGGAAGCGGGAAATTGAGGAACTGCAAAAGCAGGTTGCAGAACGAAAGGAACTGATTCAGAAGTATCGGGACAGCCTGGAAGAAATTATTGAGACGAGAAAGGCATTGAAGGAAGAGGCAGAACAAATTCGTGAACAGCAAAAACATGCAATGCTTGTGCAGAACACGGAAAAGATTAATCTGAATCGTGCTAGGGAGCAGAAAACAGAAAATGACAGCCAATTTACCGATATACAGATGGAGAGCCGCCAGATTGAATCTCAGCTCAAAGAGATCAGGGAGAACAGAAACTTGATTCAAGAAGAGATTCAAGCGGCAGATCAAAGGGAGAAAGAGATTGAGGAGGAGAACCGAAATCTACAGCAGATCTTAGACAGGCAGAACAGTCTTGCAAAGGAGAGCCAGGACGCTGTCTCCAATGTGCAGTTGGAAGAAGCAAATCTTGCCCAGAAAGCAAAGTTTTTACAGGAAAATATTTCCCGCGTCGAGGGAGAACAAGAGAGACTGGAAGAAGATTTGAAAACAGCTAGATTGGAGAAAAAGCAATCCCAGGCAGATATGGAGAAGAGGCAGCTGGAAATTGATGAAATTCATAAGTCTATCGAAAATTCTGACAAGGTCTACAATGAATTGGAAAAGCAGCTGCAAGAGGGGCAAAGGCAGCGGGAAGAACTGTCTTTGACATACCGGGGATTTTTTCAAAAGCAGGAGGAATTGTCAAAGCACATCCATGACTTGGACAAGGAATTATACCGTTTGAACAGTCAAAAAGAAAAATTGCAGGAATCTGCGGAAAATCAGAGTAATTATATGTGGCAGGAGTATGAGCTGACCCGCCATAATGCTATGGAATTGCGTAAACAGGAGTATGATAATCCAGCGGAGCTAAAGAAATTAATTACCCAGCTCAAAGAAGAGATCCGGAAACTGGGTGATGTGAATGTAAATGCCATTGAAGATTATCGAACTTTGTCAGAGCGTTATCTGTTTTTAAAAACCCAGCATGACGACTTGGTGGAGGCAGAAAAGACGTTGCTTACGATTATTGAAGAGCTGGATGTGGGGATGCGCAAACAGTTTATGGAGAAATTTGCCCAGATACAGACAGAATTTAACAAAGTTTTTAAGGAGTTGTTTGGCGGTGGAAAAGGAAGCCTGGAACTGGTGCAAGATGAGGATATCCTGGAATGTGGAATCCGCATTATTGCACAGCCCCCTGGAAAGAAACTGCAGAATATGATGCAGATGTCCGGTGGGGAAAAATCTTTGACTGCAATTTCATTGTTGTTTGCCATACAGAATTTAAAACCTTCCCCATTCTGCCTGTTGGATGAGATTGAGGCAGCGTTGGACGATTCCAATGTAGGACGTTTTGCGAAATATCTGCATAAACTTACAAAAAATACCCAGTTTATTGTGATTACCCACAGGCGGGGAACCATGGAGGCAGCAGACAGGCTCTATGGCATTACGATGCAGGAGAAGGGCGTATCTACGCTGGTATCGGTAAATCTGATTGAAGAAGATTTAGATCAATAGTAGAAAGGAGCCACAAGTATGGCAGAGCAAAAAAAAGGTTTTTTTCGGAGGCTGGTCCAGGGATTGACAAAGACCAGGGATAATATTGTCTCTGGGATTGATTCCATATTCAGCGGATTTTCCAAAATAGATGAGGAGTTTTATGAGGAGATCGAAGAAATCTTAGTGATGGGAGATCTGGGCATTCATGCCACCACAGAAATTATTGAAAATTTAAGGCGGAAAGTAAAGGAACAGCATATCAAGGAACCAGGACAGTGCAAAGAACTTCTGATTGCCAGCATTAAGGAACAAATGGATGTGGGAGAGACGGCATACCGGTTTGAACATGAAAAATCTGTAGTTCTTGTGATTGGCGTCAACGGCGTAGGAAAAACCACATCTGTAGGAAAACTTGCCGGAAAATTAAAAGACCAGGGGAAAAAAGTGGTCCTTGCAGCGGCAGATACATTTCGTGCGGCGGCAGGGGAGCAGCTTGGCGAATGGGCGAAACGTGCCGGGGTAGAGATGATCGGCGGACAAGAGGGGGCAGATCCAGCGTCTGTGGTATACGACGCGGTGGCAGCCGCAAAGGCAAGGAACGCGGACGTCCTGCTCTGCGATACTGCGGGGCGCCTCCACAATAAGAAAAACCTTATGGAAGAGTTAAAAAAGATTCATCGTATTCTGGAAAAAGAATATCCAGACGCCTTTCGCGAGACGCTGGTGGTGTTGGACGGGACGACTGGGCAGAATGCTTTATCCCAGGCAAAACAGTTCTCAGAGGTAGCAGATATTACCGGGATTATCTTAACCAAAATGGATGGGACGGCAAAAGGCGGGATTGCAGTGGCAATCCAGTCTGAACTGGGGATTCCCGTCAAATATATCGGCGTAGGGGAGACCATTGAGGATTTACAGAAATTTGATTCCCAGCAGTTTGTCAATGCATTGTTTTCCAAGGGCGATGAATCAGAATCGTAGGAACTTGCAGAGTTACCAAGTAATCAAAATGACAAAGTTTTGCAGTTATTGAAATTAGAATAAGGATAGGAGCGTGAAAAAGATGCTGACGTTGGAAAAATTTGAGGAAGCGAGCAGGGTGGTAAAAGAGGTAACGCTGGAGACAAAATTAGTTTATAGTGATTTCTTAAGCTCCCAGACAGGGAATAAAGTATATTTGAAGCCGGAAAATATGCAGTTTACAGGCGCCTATAAGGTGCGGGGCGCCTATTATAAAATCAGTACCCTGACAGAAGAAGAACGGGAAAAAGGTCTGATTACAGCATCAGCTGGAAACCATGCCCAGGGTGTTGCATACGCAGCAAAGTGTTTTGGTGTAAAAGCGACGATCGTAATGCCGACGACCACGCCTTTGATTAAGGTAAACCGCACCAAAAGCTATGGCGCCCAAGTGATTCTCCATGGCGATGTGTATGATGAAGCCTGCAATAAAGCGTATGAACTTGCCGATGAACATGGATATACCTTTATCCATCCTTTTGACGACCTTGCAGTTGCAACCGGGCAAGGGACCATTGCCATGGAAATCTTTAAGGAGCTTCCATTGGTGGAATATATCCTGGTTCCCATTGGAGGCGGCGGTCTTGCCACAGGCGTTTCCACCCTTGCCAAGCTGTTAAATCCCAAGATCAAGGTGATCGGCGTGGAGCCGGCAGGGGCGAATTGTATGCAGGCGTCCCTTGAGGCAGGGCAGGTAGTCACCTTGCCAGGAGTGAGCACGATTGCAGACGGTACGGCAGTGAAGACCCCTGGTGAAAATATTTTTCCTTATCTCAAGGAAAACCTGGACGATATTATCACCATACAAGATGATGAATTGATCGTAGCGTTTCTGGATATGGTGGAGAACCACAAAATGGTAGTGGAGAATTCCGGGCTGCTGACAGTTGCGGCGCTGCGGCATTTAAATGCAGAAAAAAAACGTGTGGTATCTATCTTAAGCGGCGGGAATATGGATGTAATCACCATGTCTTCCGTGGTGCAGCAGGGATTGATTTTCAGGGACCGTATCTTTACCGTGTCCGTACTTTTGCCTGACAAGCCCGGAGAATTGAGCAAGGTTGCAGACACCATGGCAAGGCAACAGGGAAATGTTATAAAATTAGAGCACAACCAATTTGTCACGACCAACCGGAATGCGGCGGTGGAGCTTAGGATTACCCTGGAGGCATTTGGAACGGAACATAAGCAGCAGATTATGGATGCGTTGGAATCCGAAGGGTACAAGCCAAAGCTAGTGCGCACGAATTTGTAAAAAATCTGTTTGTGTTCAGGGTCTTAGACACGAAAAAGGATGGATTCGGAACGAAAAGAACAGGCAGAATTATTGTATAAACAATTGGGCACGTCTTTTGCGGAGGCAGTAAGAATATTTGCAAGACAGAATGTTGAAGACAGAGCAATGTTTTTTACAATGCATTTGCCAACAAACGAATCTAAGAGAACATTAGGCATTGCGAATGGGCAGTATATAATTCAAGATGTATAGATGGAAGCAATGACGAGCTATCAGAACTTAGAAAGACCAGTGGCTGCGCCAAAACATAATGACCCATTTGACAGGATGTTACTGGCATAGGAAAAATATGAAAAAATAAAGTTGGTTACACATGATTCAATGTTTCCATATTATGGAGAAGATTGCATTATGAGTGTATGAGAAAGGCACAGCAGTTAGACCATTATAAAACTTTCCCTTAAAAGTTTAAAAAGTTATGCAAAGCCATCCCAAACCTAAATATATGAGGAGTTGGGATGGCTTTGCATACTTTTTGCTTTTTATAACAATCTATCGGAAAGCAAAAAAGTTCGAGAACTTCATGTAAGCAAATCTTTTTAGATATTATTTTTCTGCGGCTCTTCCGAACATTTCTATACAGAATATAAAATCAATGTTAAAATAAAAAGTGTTTTTAGAACATTTTCCCAGATGGACAAAAATGTAAATAGCATAGGGCGGCTGTTCCCATTGCATATGGCAATCATGGATTGCTATTTGTATTATAACTGGAAGTAGGTAATTGCGAAACTCAATAATTTTATAAATTTATTCTAAAAATGGAAAAAGCAGGCTGTTCAGACAACAGGGTATGAGCTCCAGTATTCTACAAGCAAGAAATTCACAAAGAACAAAACTCATACAAAGAAAGTGAAAAAAGCATCTGCTACAAAGGTATCTGTCAGCAAATTAAAAGCGAAGAAGAAATACTGTCTCAGAATCAGGTCTTATAAGGCTGTAAAAGGGAAAAATTATTATCCTGGTTGGTCTAAGAGTAAAAGTGTCTCTATCACAAAGTAAAAGAGATACTAAAGCATAGACAGACAGGAGAAAACCACCCTTTGTACTTTGGCGGGTTCCAGGGTGGTTTTCTTATCAGGTAAAGCATATTTTGTTTTGGACTGTTGCCAGTTATAGCGATTGTACTTTTGTCAATAGGGCATCCTGCAATACCTTTGAAAAATTGATGTTTTTTTCCTCACAAAGAGTATTCAGCCACATGGGGATGCTTAAAGTCTTTTTCACTGCCTTGTCGCTGTACTGCTTTGCGTATTCGCTCATATCCACCAGTACCATATTGACGAAAGCGCTATCCACAGCGGATTCCATTTCAAAATCTTTCAGACTGGCAGCAGGATAGAAAGGCATTCCCATAAATGGGGAAAGCGTAAAAGCGCGCCGTCCTGATGCCCTTTATTTTTTGTTAGACGTTACATAAAGAATACCCACAGCAACACGCCACAAGTTCCCTGTTTTGCATTATAACGGCATAGGCGTTCTTATTTACGTATCTGACATAGGATAAAAAGAAAGGGAAGGAAGCAGTGGCGAAGACAGTTAAGATAATATGTAAAGAAAAAACACTTGACATCCAGAACGTTCTGTTGTATGATACCCAAGGTGGTAAGAATGGAAAAAAAAGTGATGCAGACCTATCTCTATGATTTTTATGGGGAACTGCTGACAGAGCACCAGCGGAATATTTACGAACAATTTGTGCTGGATGACCTGTCTTTGAGTGAGATTGCCCAAGAGGAAGGGATTAGCCGCCAAGGAGTCCATGACTTGGTCAGGCGGTGTGACAAAACATTGGAAGAGTATGAAGGGAAACTGCATTTATTGTCACGTTTTCTTAAGACGAAGGAACAAATTATGAAAATCCGTACCCTTACCCAGAATGACCAGGAACAGGATCATATGCAGGTGATGGCAGAGATTGCATCGATTGCCAATGAGATATTAGAAGAATTATAATATACCCAGTATAGTGTTTGGTTGATAATTAACAAAAACGCTTTAGAAAATGCAACATAGCAGATAGATAAATAGACAAGCAGGTTTGCCTATTTATCAATGGGACGCTGCGCTAGAAACAGTTTAGCTGAAAAGGAGTTATAAGATGGCATTTGACAGTTTAGCTGAAAAATTGCAGAATGTATTCAAATCCTTGCGGAGCAAAGGGCTTCTCACAGAAGAAGATGTAAAGGCAGCTTTGAAGGAAGTAAAATTGGCGTTGCTGGAAGCAGATGTCAATTTTAAAGTGGTGAAACAGTTTGTAAAATCGGTACAGGAGCGTGCCATTGGACAAGATGTAATGAATGGTCTAAATCCGGGACAGATGGTAATCAAGATCGTAAATGAAGAATTGGTGTCCTTGATGGGTTCTGAGACCACGGAAATTGCTTTGAGACAAGGTTCTGAGATTACCGTCATTCTAATGGCAGGCCTCCAGGGTGCAGGTAAGACTACGACCACAGCAAAGATTGCCGGAAAAATGAAGCAGAAGGGGCGGAAACCTTTGCTTGTGGCATGTGATGTTTATCGCCCGGCAGCGATACAGCAGCTTCAAATCAATGGAGAGAAACAGGGTGTGGAAGTATTTTCCATGGGGGATAACCATAAGCCTGTAAATATCGCCAAAGCAGCTTTGGAACATGCTAAGGCAAATGGGCAGAATGTGGTGATTTTGGACACTGCAGGACGCCTGCATATTGATGAAGATATGATGCAGGAACTTGCTGGGATTAAGGAGCAGGTCGAAGTTACCCAGACGATACTGGTGGTAGACGCCATGACAGGGCAGGATGCGGTAAATGTTGCAAAAACATTCCAGGAAAAGATAGGGATTGACGGCGTGATATTGACAAAATTAGACGGTGATACCAGGGGCGGGGCGGCATTGTCCATCCGCGCAGTTACTGGAAAGCCGATTTTGTATATTGGTATGGGGGAGAAACTTTCTGATTTGGAGCAGTTTTATCCTGACCGTATGGCAAACCGGATTCTCGGCATGGGGGATGTGCTGACTTTGATCGAGAAGGCACAGGAAACCATTGACGAGGAAAAGGCAAAAGAGTTAGAGCAAAAAATGAAAAAAGCCGAGTTTGGCTTTGACGATTATCTGGAATCCATGAACCAGATGAAAAAGATGGGCGGGATTTCCAGTATGCTTAAAATGATGCCAGGAATCGGGGGAGCCCAGATTGAAGAGATTGAAAACGCAGTAGATGAGAAAAAGATGGCGCGGATTGAAGGGATTATTTATTCCATGACGCCAAAGGAACGGGCAAATCCCTCCATTTTAAATCTCAGCAGGAAGCGTAGGATTGCCAAAGGTGCAGGCGTGGATATCAGCGAGGTCAACCGTTTGGTAAAGCAGTTTGAACAGTCAAGAAAAATGATGAAGCAAATGCCAGGAATGATGGGCGGCAAAGGAAAACGCCGGGGTGGATTTAAGCTTCCTTTTGGATTATAAGCCAGTAACAGGGGCGATTGTTTGGCTCCTGATTACAGATATAAAAATATTGAAAAATGACCAGGAGGTGAAATGTAATGGTAAAAATCAGATTAAAGAGAATGGGACAGAAGAAAGCTCCTTTCTATAGAATCGTTGTTGCTGATTCCAGATCTCCCAGAGATGGAAAATTTATTGAAGAGATCGGAACATACGATCCTACCAAGGATCCAAGTGAGTTTCATGTAAATGAAGAATTGGCAAAGAAATGGTTAGCAAATGGTGCTCAGACTACAGAAACAGTAGGAAAGATCTTCAAAGCAGCCGGTATCGAGAAATAATTTTCGTGAGGTGATGTAATGAAAGAATTAGTAGAAGTAATTGCGAAGGCACTTGTAGATGAGCCAGAAAAGGTTACCGTTACAGAGACGGAGAATGAAAAGTCTATTGTTTTGGAATTACACGTTGCCCAGGAAGATATGGGAAAAGTAATTGGAAAACAGGGGCGTATTGCAAAAGCCATTCGTGCTGTTGTGAAAGCAGCGGCAGCTAAGAATGACAAAAAAGTTATTGTGGATATTGTACAATAACAGATATTTCAGAGAGAATCCCGCAGGCGGGATTCTTTTTTCTTCTTATGATAGGAAGAAAAAATGCGCACTTGCACAAGAGGAGAATGATTATGGAAGATTTATTACAAGTGGGCGCCATTGCGGCAACCCATGGGATTCGAGGGGAAGTGAAAGTATTTCCCATGACAGATGATGTCAACCGTTTTAAGAAACTGAAAAAAATCCTGTTGGATACGGGAAAGGATTATAGGGAACTTGAGATTATACAGGTGAAATTTTTCAAAAATTTGGTCATTTTAAAATTCAAAGGGATTGACAACATCAACGAGGTCGAAAAATACAAAGGCAAAGGTCTTTTTGTCACCAGGGATCTTGCCGTGAAATGTGAAAAAGATGAATATTTTATTGCAGATTTAATTGGAATCCAGGTAGTAACACAGACAGGGGATGTTCTGGGAGAACTGAAGGATGTGCTCCAAACAGGGGCTAATGATGTGTATATGGTACAGATAAGCCCAGAGTCCCCTTATGCTGCAAAGGTGGCAGGCAAAAAAAAAGAACTTCTGCTTCCGGCAATCCATGAATGTGTTCAAAAGATAGATATGGAAGCAAGGATCATGCAGATACACCTGATGCCAGGGCTTATTGAAGTGTAAGGCTTGTTTTCAAAGAACGCACAGGACGGGGGGTGAAAAATTTGTTAATTCTTTCACTAACTTCCGGTTTGCACCCATAGGGGACGATGTGGCAACACACACAGAATGGAGGAAACAATGAACTTTTATATTTTGACTTTATTTCCAGAAATGGTGAAGGAAGGGCTAAACACCAGTATTATCGGGCGGGCGTCAGAGGCGGGTTATCTTCATATAGAGACCATTAACATTCGGGATTATTCCCGAAATAAACATCATAAAGTAGATGATTATCCTTATGGCGGCGGTGCAGGGATGTTGATGCAGGCCCAGCCTGTCTATGATGCCTGGAACTCTATTGTAGGCAGAATCGGAAAAAAGCCCCGGTGTATTTATGTAACGCCCCAAGGAAGTACCTTTACCCAGAAGGCAGCAAAAGAATATTCCAAGGAGGAGGATTTGATCTTGCTTTGCGGACATTATGAAGGAATTGACGAGAGGGTGTTGGAGGAGATTGTGACAGATTATATGTCCATTGGAGACTATGTGCTGACAGGAGGGGAACTTCCGGCAATGGTGATCGTGGATGCTATTTCCAGGATGGTCCCAGGGGTATTGAGTAATAAAGAATCAGGCACATCCGAATCTTTTGAGGGAAATCTGCTGGAGTATCCGCAATATTCCAGACCAGAGGAATGGAGGGGGAAAAAAGTGCCCCAAGTGTTATTATCTGGCCATCATAAAAATATTGAAATTTGGCGCAGGCAGCAGTCTATCCTGCGCACCAGGGAACGCCGTCCAGATTTGTTAGAAGGAGCGCAGCTTACCAAACAGGAGCAGGAATGGCTGGAGGAATATAATAATATCTAAGATGGGAATAGCTTCCACCTGAATAGGCAATGGGAAGCAAATTTGTATCAATGGCGGCGTTTCGAAATGACAATTATTTTTTGATAATTATTTTTTTGTGAAAAATAGATAAAATATAGTTAAATTATTAAACTATTTCCACAAAAAGACACTTGAAAAAAATAATAGATAGATCTATAATTTTTAAGTGTGAGGAAAAGTAAAAGCTATTCAGTAAGACAAACGTAAGGGAACATAGAAAAAGAAGGGCAGTTACTTAAGTCTTACTCACGATGAAAGAAGGAGGATAAAGATGAAACAAGGAAAGAAGTATTTGTCACTGGCTCTTGCCGCTGCCATAGCAGTTTCAGGGGTTAATTTCAGTGGCGCGTTGCAGGTGGATGCGGCAAACGATGGTATTATGTTGTTGTCAGGTGATCCAATACAGTCAGGTGACCCAATACAGTCAGGTGACCCAATACAGTCAGGTGATCCAATCGTCACAGTAAACAAAACAGCATTGAAGGTCCAGATTACAGAGGCAGCAAAGTATACAGACGCAACAAAGTATACAGCAGATAGCTGGAAGAAATTCCAGGATGCATTGACAGCTGCAAACACGGTAGACAAAAATGCCAATGCAACCCAGAAACAGGTGGATGATGCAGCTAAAGCGCTGGAGGATGCGATCAAGGGATTGACACCAGCATCTCCTACAGTCACAATAAACAAAACAGCATTGAAGGCCCAGATTACAGAGGCAGCAAAGTATACAGACGCAACAAAGTATACAGCAGATAGCTGGAAGAAATTCCAGGATGCACTGACAGCTGCAAACACAGTAGACAACAATGCCAATGCAACCCAGAAACAGGTGGATGATGCAGCTAAAGCACTGGAGAATGCAATCAAGGGACTGACGCCAGTAACTGTTGTTACGGTAAACAGAACAGCATTAAAGGTTCAGATTGATAAAGCAAATACATACAAAGACAAGACAAAATATACAAAAACCACTTGGGACAAATTACAGGCTGCCTTGAAAAATGCAAACAGTGTATACAACAATGCCAATGCAACCCAGAAACAGGTGGATGATGCAAAGAGTCAGTTGGAAGCTGCAATTAAAGGGCTTAAGAAAGCAGCAAATAAGACAAAATTAAAATCCGCAATTAAATCTGCAAGTAAGCTGAAAAAATCAGATTACACTTCAGCTACCTGGAAGAAGTTTGACAAGGCATTGAAAGATGCAAAAACTGTCAACAGCAACCAAAATGCAACCCAGTCACAGGTAGATAAAGCGGTTTCAGCATTAAGCAAAGCCCAAAAAGCATTAAAGAAAGCGGTTAAAAAAGTTACCATTGGCGGTAAGTATAAAATCGCAGCAGGCAAGAAAGTGACCCTGAAAGCTACCGTTTCACCGAAAGGTGCAAGCAAGAGCGTAACATGGAAGAGTTCTAATACCAAGTATGCAACGGTAAGCAGCAAGGGAGTTGTGACAACCAAGAAAGCAGGCGCAGGCAAGACCGTTACCATTACCGCAACAGCAAAAGATGGAAGTAAGAAGAAAGCTTCTGTAAAGATTTCCATTATGAAAAATGCTGTTACCGAGATCACTTTAAAAGCAAACAAGAGCAAGTCTGTAAAAGCAGGAAAGAAACTTACGGTAAAGGCTACTGTTAAGACAAATGGTAAGAAAGCAAATAAATCCTTGGCATGGAGCAGTTCCAATACCAAATATGCAACGGTAAACAGCAAGGGTGTTGTATCTGCAAAGAAAGCAGGAAAAGGCAAGACTGTCACCATTACCGCAAAAGCTACAGATGGTTCAAACAAGAAGGGAACCATTAAGATCAAGATTACAAAATAAAATAACAAAAAACAAGGTTTAAATTGTATGATTTGAGCCTTGTTTTTTTTATGCACAGGGGCGCAAAAGGAAACTTACTGCTAACGCAGTATGCGCCCCGCGCGCAGCGAGTAGGGGAAGATGGCTCTTCCCTACTCGATTGCGCAAATACATTTCCTCTTCCCCGAAGACAGCCGATACAGAACAAAAGTGGCGAGTTTTGAATTGGGGAAATTAATATCATTCCCCCCTCCCCGGAGTTCGTGATACTAGTACAGCGAATATTAAGTAATTGGCAGTTTGACTTGTCTATTTTCCTGAGAGCACGACTCCCCAAGCCTCGACATAGCCACCGCTACTCCTGCGTTTGTGAAGTAGCACTTTCAGAAAAATATTCTGCGTCAAACTATCTATTGATAGATTGACACAGACAGCCGCTGTGGAAACTGTGTCTGGAAATTCTATAGGCTGAACTGTTGCAAATATGGAAAAAAATCCCCAAAATTCCTTTACACCATAATAAAAGTATGGTATAGTATAGAAGCTGAAAAATCCAAAGAGAAAAATATTCTTAAAAAGTATTGACAAAATCCAAAAGAAGGTTATAATCTTGAGAAGAGAAGAGAAGAGAAGAGAAAAGAAGAGAAGAGAAGAGAAGAGAAGAGAAGAGAAGAGAAGAGA
>CATOOV010000067.1 GCA_951801955.1 uncultured Lachnospiraceae bacterium | reverse complement strand
TATATTTGCATACAAAAATTATATGGTACTGTAATAAATACTTGTGTCTGTTTTTAGATTTCCATGTTCCCATAACGCAAGTATAACACAAACCACCACGTTTGGCTACCTTAACCCACCGTCTAAACCAGTGGGATTGCGGTAGCCATTTTTTCAAAACAACCCTTCCATTCATCGATTGTATCACAGTAATCCATCCCCCAGGGTATCTCTCTTTTTAACATTTGATAATCATGCCGAACCATCTCATCGAATGCCACGGAAAACTCCTGAAGCTGGCTTTCACTTCCATGTAAAATCAAGATTCGAAAACGGATGGTTTCCTCCCATGCATCAAGGTATTTCAGATTTAAAAATTGATGCTTGATACTTCGGATTGGAAATTCCACTTCATCTAACTGGTCTTTTTCTACATTTCCAAAGTATCCTGCAAATATGCCATAAACCTTTTCTTTCTCTTCTGGTAAAATCCTATGAAGTATCAATTTTGCCTCAGATTGTTCCTTTTGTGTGTCAAAGAAATACTCCCTGACATAATTTTCCGGTCGCTTTACAATCTGAAATTTGCTTTCGATAAGTTTCTTCTCAATTCCATTCAATGTACTCTGCAACGCGTCTATGGAAACAGGCTTTAACAGATATTCTTCTGTTCCCAGCCGTATCGCCTCCCTGGCATACTCAAATTCAGAATATCCGCTGATAATAATGCTGTAAAATTCCTCGCCCTGATTTTTCAGCTGGGTCAGCATTTCCAGCCCGCTGGCTTCGTTCATTCGGATATCCGTAATTACCAGGTCAGGATGATCCTTTTTGATAAAATCTATGCCTTCTACCCCATTTTTACAGGTTCCTATCACTGTATGGGAAGTACTGTTGCTTATCATTTTCTTTAAGCCTTCCCGGATTGCGATTTCATCCTCTACAATTACGATTCTCATGTCGTCACCCTTCCCATACTTTTGCTTCCATCCCTTCTATCGGAAGCAAAAGTTCCATAATCGTTCCCATATTCTCCATGCTGCTGATATGCCATTCCCCTCTTTCACCATAATAGAGCTGGATCCGTTCAAATACATTAGAGAGTCCAATATGGCCTGCCCCTATCCACTCCCTGTCCCTTTGATTATAAGTGTCGATTTTTCTTTTTTCCATTCCAATCCCATTATCTTCTACAATCACATGAATCTGGTTTGACTCGTCCAAAAACCCTATATCAACCCGCAGCATTCCTCCTTCTATATCCTTAATACCATGAAGGATTGCATTTTCAACTATCGGCTGGATTAAAAGCTTATAAATTTTCATTTTCTTAACATTTTCTTCCACATTAATCTCAAATTCAAAGGAAAAGCCAAGACGCAATTGATACAGGGATACATAAGATTTTATCCATTCTTCCACTTCCGAAATCTCTACCCTCTCATTACTCTGATTCATACTGTAGCGCAAGATAAATCCCAAATTACTGATCATCCTGCTGATCTCATATTCCTCCTTTTGAATTGCCATCCAATTGATCGCATCTAATGTATTGTAAAGAAAATGGGGATTGATCTGAGATTCCAACGCCTTGATTTCCGCCTGCCTTTTTTTCTCAGAGATCTCTGTAACCTCTTGGATCAAAGACTTTACCGTCCTGGTCATATGGTTAAAATTCTCTCCTATCCTTCCAAATTCATCTTGTCGGTCTACCACAAGTTGTACAGAAAGGTTCCCCTTTTCCACTTGTTTGATGCCTTCCATGATTTGATTCAGGTAATTACTAAAATAATGATTGGTAGAATTGATAAACAATACCACAATAACTGCATTGGCGAACAGCAGGAACCAATAGATCATTTGAAGCATTTTTACATCTTTTAAAATATAATCCTGGTCGTATACATTATAAAAAATCCATCCCGTTTCCTGGTCCTGATAGGAACTGCTCAACAAATTTTCACTTTCAAAAACATCGATTGATTTTAAAAAATCAATTTCATTTTTTTCCTCTGTTAATGTTGTTCCCACCTGGCTTGCATCAGGGAATGAGATCACTGTTCCGCCAGAATCCGTAATAAAAGTAACACTGTTCAAATATTTTTGAACCTGGCTGACATTGCAGATCTCATTGAGTTCCTGTTCCTCAATCCCAATAATAAGGGTTGCAATCACGCCATAATCCAGATTTTGCGTGTCGTATAAATCCTTCCCAAGAAAAAATAATGTTTCTGTTTTTTCCTGGTTTGGAATGGTAAGGGTGGGAATCAAAACAATTTCATTTTTATTATGTGTCTCTCGGTATGGCTGTATCAAACGCAGGTCATCGTAATCCCGCCAGAGATTATCCAATACGGAAACACTCTGGCTGTCATAAGTGACGCCCTCCCCAGAATTACAGATCAAGCTGATTGTGCGCACACCTTTCTTACTCTCAGCAAATTGTTTCATCTTCTCATTTAAAAAGTAAAAGGAGTAGGCGCGCTCCATCTTTCCTGCGTTTGGATATTTTGCCAAATGTCCAAGCAACTCCTTATCCGAATAAATCTGGTACACCATATCTTTGTAAGATTCCAACTTTAAGGTAAACTTTTCAGAAATCTGAACTAAATTATTCTGTATTTGCTCTTCAATTCGTTCATTCATACTGGAAATACTGACCCTTGTAAAGATAATTTGAAGCACAAGAACAGGAAACACACAAATTCCAAGACTGATACTCAAAAGCTTTTTTCTAAAGCTCAAGTCCTTATACCATTGCCTGATGTGCTTCCTGTTCTTTTTCATTCCAGATTCCGCCTTCTATCTTCTGAGTTCTGCTATCCCATAATCATTCTCTTCAAGTGCCAATTTTACTTACTTTTCTCTCGATTGCTTCCTGGTGACATTTTGACTTAACATTTCTTTTTTCACGATCGCATCTTGACTTAACATTTCATTAATTTATAATTTGGCGCAGAGTACTCTTGACTCCCGTCATGAGATGTATGCGCAAAACTAACGAACAAGTCATAAAAATAATTTTTTCACTTAACATTTTTTAAGAGCATATCTCCACTTCTTTTTATTTTTTGACGGTAACTTTCTTTACTTTGCTCGCTTTTCCTAGAACTTTACGATTTGTGGAATCTGTGCAGTACGCCTGTACTTTAAAATAATAGGCGCCCTTCTTCAAATTCTTGATGGTCAGCTTTGTGGATTTCATATATTTTGTCTTTACTGTTTTCGTAAACTTCGCATTTTTCGCATAGGTAACTTTATATCCTTTTACTCCCTTAAGTTTTTTAATAGTTAAAACTACCTTTCTCCCTTTTTGATTTTTCAGTGATTGGATGGAAGCTTTATTTACTTTTACTTTTTTCCATTTCGCGTTTATAATAATATTTTTTTCGACAAAAGAATTAAAAGAATATTTTTTCGTTCCCAAATACCATCCCTGAAACGTATATCCTTTTCTCTTAGGCTTTGCTGGGGCTGATACTCTCTTTCCTGCCTTAACAGTCTTTGTAATGCTCTTCTTTCCATTGTGGAACACAAATTTCACTTTAAAGGTCTTTGGCTGAGGATTCTCCCCTGGGTCTGGCGTTTCCCCTGGATTCGTATTTTCTCCTGGATCTGGATTCTCCCCTGGATCTGGCGTTTCCCCTGGATTCGTATTTTCTCCTGGATCTGGATTCTCCCCTGGGTCAGTCTCTGTTCCCGGATAAGTATAATTATCTGGTACGGTTCCGTTCTGCCATGGCTCTGGAAGATATTGATCTAATACATAGATCGTGGACAGGAAATCATACACTGCCTTGTCATAAACCTTTAACTCAGCCCTAGTATTGATGGGTCCCCTGACGCCATCCCAATTGCCATCGAAAGTATCATCCATGGCATTAAACCAGATGGCGCTTAACGTTGCAAAGTATTCATATTCATTGGAACCAGCATAGGAATTCGACCACTTACCTGCATGAATTGCAGCAGTATACAGATTGTGAATCTCTTCCTGCTGTTCCTTGCTAAGCCCAAAACTATGGATCGTATGTGCAAATTCATGCGTTAAGATGGATTCATCAGGATAACCTGTGGTATAATTTCCTGTCTTTAACCTAAGCACATTGGCATCCCGGATGGAAGCAAGCTGTGTGCCGCCAAAACCTTCCACATACAAATACGCTTCATCGTACTCAAAGCGATGTTCTGGTATGTCATAGGCAATCTCTCCTTCCCCATAGATTCCCAGCATACAGCCGGATTCGCCCATACGTTTTGCAACGGTTTCATTTGCAAGCAGCACCTTCATCATAGCTTCTGCCGTGTCCATTGCCTCATTCTTAACGTTTGCCGTCCCTAAAATCTTTACCCCGCAGTCCAAGGTAATTTCTTTTTGATAAAATGGCTGGTACCCAGTGACAGCAACTGTCTGTTCCGGTGCGTACTGCCCAGATTTATTTTGAATCTTACTGCCTTTTACGGTCACTTTAATTTCAGGAAGATCCTTTACATCTGCGATGGGGTCCTTGAGACGGATTGTCGTCTTTGGGCTGTCAGGATTGTTGGGATAGAATTCATTTTTAGTATTGTAATATACAATGCCTTTGTCTTCATAATTATCATAATCTTCAAAACAATAATAATAAATATCACTTGGTTTTCCATCCACAGTAACCGAAAAGTTCTGTTCCTGCATCACAAGTTTGCCATTAATATTTTTACTCTCTACCCAGCCTGCACCTGTTACCTCCTCATCCCAATAAAGCTCAATATCTTTATCATTGATAAGCTGCGCTTTTACAATGGCAGGGGCACTGCCTGATGCCTGCACGGGAAATACAAACATCATGCCAATCAATAAACCTGCAAGTAACAACCCTATGCCTACAATTGTGTTTTTATTGATATTTCTAATATTTATATTTTTTTGCCTCATTCCTACTCCTTCTTTCTATGCAAACTGCCACTGGCATTTCTTGTATGCCTACCTCTGTATCTGAAGGAGCTTTGCTTTCAGCTCTCCTTCCAGACGATGAATTTCCTGTTCTGCTTCCCTGCGCTTTTCTTTTCCCTCTTTCTGAATCCGCATCACCTCATCCAAAGTAGAAATCAAGGACTCATTGGTAATCCGCAGGGTTTCCATATCTACAATCCCTCTCTCAGATTCCCTTGCCGTCTCAATCGTGGCAACTTTTAACTTCTCTGCATTTTTCTTTAACAATTCATTGGTCAAATCCGTTACTTCCCGCTGTGCCTGTGCCGCCTGTGCGGAATGTTCCACGCCCATCGCCAAAATCATCTGACTTTTCCACAGTGGAATAGTGTTTACAATCGTTGACTGTATTTTCTCTACCATAATGGTATCGTTGTTTTGCACCAGCCGGATCTGGGGCGCTGTCTGAATGGAAATCATCCGGGTTAATTCCAGATCGTGAATTTTCTTTTCAAACCTGGTGCAGAGAGATTCCAGATCGTTCGCCTCCTGTGCATCCTCTGGCAGACCAGAACGCGCTGCCTTCTCCACCAGTGCCGGAAGCTCTGTGGTCCTAACCTGCTCCAACTTTCGTTTCCCTGCAATAATATACATAGAGAGTTCTTTAAAATATACCTTGTTCTGTTCATACATCTTATCCAGAATTGCAGAATCTTTCAATAGCTGTACCTGGTGACTTTGCAATACTTTGCAGATTTTATTGACATTGGTCTCTGCTTTGTCGTATTTTGTTTTTAAAATGCTTAATTTCTGAGTGGATTTCTTAAAAAATCCTAAAAATCCTTTTTCCTCTTCCGCATCAAAACCTTTTAATTCTGTGACTACATTCGTAATCAGTTCCCCAATTTCTCCTAAATCTTTCGTCTGTACATTTTCCAATGCTTTCTCAGAAAAGTCCGCCATTTTTTTCTGAGCCCCTGCGCCGTACTGTAATACAATATTGGAATTATGCAGGTCAATTTGATTGGTAAACTGTTCTACCATCCTGCGCTCTTCATCGGACAAAATACTGTCATCCCATGCAGGCTCCGGCTTTTCTTCCTTCATTACAGGTGCAGGCGCCTGTTCCTGGAATGGGTCTAGGGTCAATGTAGGTGTCTCTGTAAATTCTTTAAATTCATCACTCATGACTTACTCCTTTCACATTTGTTGTTCAAATTCATTTCGTGTAAGCCCTTCCTGGGCAAGCATTGTATGAAGTACCGAAATATCTGCAGATACATCCCATGCCACATCTTCAAACAGGCTGTCCAACAGCTTTTCAAATGCAATATTTAATGTATCCAGGGTTTTTTCAATTTCTTTCTTGGAGGAACGGATATTTTCCCCCTGTACCGGCTGGTTGTCCAATTGCTGATATGCATCCAACAATTTTACCGTCGTTGGAAGATAATACTCCATCAGTTTACTGATATCTTCCAGGGAATCTGGATCTTGATCTACCCTGTCAAAAATTTTCTGTATTAACATCTCCATGTGAGAAATTTTTCTGGAAATTTCTTCTTCCGAGATAGAATTCCCGCAAGACCTTATTTTTTGAAGGTATCCTTGTCCCTGATACAGCACCTCCTGTATCTCTGAATCGTTTGTGTTCGCTGGTCCCTGATTTATTTCCTGAGCTTGAATCTGCTTCTGCCTTTCTTGTTCCAATCGCTGCTGCTGGATGGATTCATACTCTTGATAAGTCTCATGGCTTACAATCAGGCAAGTATGCTCCTGATCTAAATGCCCCTGGCGGAACCATCCTTTTTCAATCATTTTTCTTACGTCCTTCACTACATAGGAGACAGATTTTCCGCTATGATCTGCCAGTTCTTTAATATTACAGTATGTCCTTCCTTTCAGCTGTGCAATATAGTTTCGATACCGCTTGACCGCGGACAGCATACTGCTCCCCTTCCAAGTCATAAACGCGCTTGCTGCCAGGATTGGAATAATAATAGAAAGGGCGATCTTAATCCCTAAAGGGATGCTCCCCATAAACAGGGAAACCAAACACAAAACTACCACTGCGATTCCAAGGCCTGTATTCAGCATACACCCCAAGATCGTTAAGGCATAGCCCCCCGCTTTTACTGACGTATTCTTCAAAAACAGGTCCTGCCTTCTCCAATCTACCAGCCTGTTTGTATTCTTTTTTTCCGAATTTTGACCTGATGTATCCTGATCTGGTACGTCCTGGTTCCCTGTATTCTTTCTTGTATATTTTTCATTGTTTGGAAATCCGAAGCGAACTTGTTTTCCTGCCGCATCATTCACTGCTTTTCCTGCAGTGTGCAGTCCTTTTTGGATACTGTTTACCGCCTCATTCACTGTATTGCTGATCATTTTATTTAACTGGCTGAAATTCTGAGAATTGACTGCGTCTTCTACAATATTCCGAATATCCTTTCCAAATTTTTCCCAATCCTGATTCATTTGTTCCTCCATCTCATAACAGGATGCAAAGCGTCCTTTTTACAAAATTATATCACCATTGATTGTTACTCGCCACTTGCACAGGCAGGCGTTCTTTTTTGCCTTCTTTCAAAACCCCATGGGTGTATTGGCAACCGCGCGTGCTGCTTTTACAACGCCCACATTATACCATATAGCATTATTATGTATCATAATTTATGCAAAATCAATCTTTTTTTGCTTTTGTTAAGCTTTGAATTATATTCCTGTTCTAAGCAAATAGAAAAGTCGGACATACCATCTTGCAAATTGAATAAAAAAGGTAATGTCCGACCTAACGATACTAAAATTTTATAATTTTGAACAGATAAAAACTTTAAGGAATACCAAGTCCTTACTCTCCGCCTACAAAGGCGGGCGTTATCTCCCATCTGATATACGTCTCAAAAGTTCCCTATATTTAATTGATCTAAAATTTCTCCCAACACTTCTTTCACACTTTTCTGTCCATCATTTACTACATGGATATCTGGATTTTGGGGTAATTCTAATTTTAAATCTATACCTACCACATCTTGCGTAGAACCACTTTTTACTTCTGAATATAAATTCTTTTGGTTCCTCATTTCTAAAACTTCCATTGGAACTTCTATATATATTTCTGTATAATTTTCAATATTTTCCCTATTCCATCGGCGAACAGAATCGAACATGGAAATTGTACAACATACCACATGGATCCCCTGTTCAATCAAAAGCCTGCATAATCTGGAATAACGCATGGCACAAGCAAACCTTTCCTCGCTAGAATATCCTAAGTCATTTCCGAAAGACTGCCTAAGTGCATCCCCATCAAATATCACTGTATTGGGATATTGCTTTTTTAACGCTGTATAGATCCCTTTCCCTATCGTTGTCTTACCTGCTCCTGACAGCCCTGTCACCCAATACAGCCTTCCATTCTCCTTTTTATCACAGTTTATTTCACTTTCCATTCTTTCCATTCTTTTCATTCTCCCTAGTAACACATTGTACCCCGCAGCAAGAACGCCGATGGCGTTCTTGAATAATTGGCTCTCTAAGCTAAAATTCGAATGGTTTTTGCAGATCCATCAATTTCTACCCTTCTTACAAAACGGTATTTTTCATAATCTTTGCTACCCACTCCCACTACAGCAGGAATATCTAATTCTCCTGCACGGATTGCCATATGCGAATTTGCTCCTCCATACATTGTAATAAACCCACGAATGTCATGCGAAAAAATCCAATCGTAACCTGGATCCGCGCTTTTTATTAACACAATCTTATTGGAAATATCAATGGTATCTAATAAATTTTCCAATACCTGCACCTCTCCAACTGCTTTACCGCTAGTGATAAAGTTTGGCTCAGATTCTGGATAAAAAAAACACATTACCTCCTGGTGTTTCGTGAGAAAAGGCGGCAAATTGATTGACTTGGTTATCATATATTTCTCTTTTCCTTGGCGAATGGAATGCTCCATGTTCTCTTTCATATTTTGGGTAGATGCATACAAACTCAAGAATGCCTTAACATTAAGGAATGAACAGTCTTGTTTCGATATCCCATTGTTCTCTCCAATATTTCCTATGAGCTGAATTGCCTTGCTAAGATTTTTAGTAAAAATAAATTTTGCATACTCTCTGCCTTCTATCACTGTTTTGATAAAATTCATCAATTCTAAAACATCAATGCTTAATTGATTTTTTATTAATAACATCTTTAATTGATTCAATTGTTCCAGAGAAAGCCGAAAACTTTCTTTCCCTTGTTTTTCCCCTTCCTTATCATATACCCATTCAAAATAAAGTTCTGGCGCCTCATCATATCTCTTAGAATTGATATCATAAGTCCCTGGACGCAAGTGCCCATATTTTGTTAAGAATGCTTTTTTAGACATTTTCTGGAAATCCCGATTCATATTTGAACTTATCGTATCCAATCCCCTCATAAAATCATCATAATCTTTTTCAGACAAAATTTTACATTTCACCATAGAACGCAAAATTTGCACTGCAATAAACGCCGCCCTTGCCAGACCCGCAAAGGGCAATGTACCATATCTTTTACAATCCTCTAACAGCCAGTAAACCTTCTCCATATCCGTCATATTACTTTCCATAATATCATAGAACCGTTTTTCTAATAGAAACAATTTATTATAATCTTTTCTCCACAATCCGTTCTCATGATCAATAATATAATTTGTCATATGACGTAAAGCATCCACAATTTTTTGAATCTCATCCTCTGCAAACCCATACCCACGCAGCACTTGGATTCTTTCCTCTAAATCCAAAGTATAACAGGAAAAAACAATTTCAAACTCTGCCTTATCATGTTTTTCTGGATGTGAAATGAGCTGTTCCAGATAATAATTTACAAGCTTTTCACTAATTTCCTCCTCCAACCCAGCAGGAATAAAAGAATTAAAGCTCACGCGGACATCAATATAGGGCAAACCACAAAAATCTACCATCAATGGAAAACTTCTCAGATTACGATAACCATAATTATCTCTCTGGTATGCCCATACATTGTCAGTAATAATTTCTTTATATAAAGATAATGCCAGCGGATTTGGCCTCACACCTATCATTTCAGCTGGATTCCAATCTGTCATTACACTGTAGACCGTCTTACTTCCAGACAAAAATGGTTTTGATTCCTGGTCCCTTTTGATTTTTTCGGCTATATATTCAAGATATTTCCGCTGTTTCTGCTGATCTATACGATTAGATCCTACACACAATGTACGCACCTGCAAAATATAAAGATCTTCCCCTTTGGTTACAGCAAATTCAACATCTAAATTATCCTGTCCAAACATCTCTTCCAATTCCTGCAAAGCAGAAATCAATTTTCTTAATTGCTTTGGAACATTGGCAATATCTGCTCCTTTAAACTGGTAATATAATTTATTATGTATGCCCTGCCCAGACGTCACTGCATCTGTAGCGCCTGTAATATCATAATTAATTACATAATAATTGCCCATCGTATTTGGATCCAGGGTAAACGCAACACCACAAAAATCTACATCCTGCAACATTGGCTGTACTAGGATTTGGTTTTCCTTACTTTCCCCATAATAAGATGAAATAACCTTTATTACAGCCTTTTCAAAAGCTGTTTGTCCCTGCACGCCAGCCACAGAAACATATTTTCCTGCCTTAGATTCTTCTGACATATCTTCAAATATGGAACTGCTGCGTACAATAACATTTTCTCTCCATTCTGTACAATGATAACGCTCCAAAATCAATTCCCTTTGCAAATCCCATTCATCTACTGTAAATGAAATCTGAGGTAAAACCTTTGCATTTCGTAATTTTTGATAAATCCTTTCTAAAGTTTCTGCTTTCGTCCCTAATTTCATTTTATCTCCTCTTCCACAACCTTTAAGTCATCGCAATTATCAACCTCATACCACCCCCGATCAATATGGACTGCTCTCAAAGAATATCCTTCATCAATCAATCCCTGCAGCAAATCTGTCATATACATTTTCTCATATTTCCGGTCTGTCCTCCAAAGAGGTTTCCCTTGCCCGCTCCTTGTTTTTGCTTCCATAGACAAAGCTAACATATCCTGCAATCCTTTGTTGCGAAAACGCATCAAACCAATATACTGGGATTGCACTCTCTTTAATTCTGTTGTTTTTTGTCCAATTTCAATTAAAAAATCGTTTTCGTCAAACATCAATGTTTCGGCATCCTCCAAAGGATCTTCACATCTTTTGTGCCAATATCCATACCATCCATCATCAACAATCACAGACATTTCATCTACGCTTTTTAAAATCTTTTCAAAAACCTGCTTTTCATAAATAATATCGCCATAGGAAATGATGATATCTTCTTCCTGCCGCATTACATCCATGGCGCACATCAAAGAATATACCATATTGGTGGATTCAAATTCTTCATTTACAATGATTTGAATTTCCGTTCCCCCTAAAGCATTCTTTAATACATCACTGCAATAACCTGCTACTACACAAATATCTTTATTTTTTATACCACAAGAGCCCATGATTTCTAGCTGCCGATCTATCATGCTTTTTCCAGCTACTTCTACCATACATTTCGGACGTTTATCCGTCAACGGGCGCAGCCTAGTCCCCTGCCCTGCCGCTAAAATAATTACTTTCATCCTTATTTTCCTCCTCTCCACAGCAATCAGCCAAATAGTTGCTGTAAACGCAGCATATCAGACAATGCAAAAGGATTCTCACGTTCTGGGTGCCACATGGTTGCAATAAAATGATATTTTTTACACTCTATTGCCTCAATCACTCCATCCTCCGCCTTCTCTGCCACAGTCAAAGGTTCTTGTACGTGGAAACATGCCTGGTTATGATAACTATTTACAAACAACTTACCCCAAATACCATCCACCATATGGTGCAAAGCTACATGGTTTTGCACTTGCTCCAACCTGCATCCAAAATATTCCAGGATGGACTGCATTCCCCTGCAAAACCCATACACCGGAAACTCTTTCTTTATAGCTATTTCAAGAAGAAGTTGGTCTGTGATATCCCGCTCAGGAGCATTCCCGCCATACTTTTCCAAAGAGTTTCCCCCTGTTAAAACAATCCCTGAAGGTGCCATGCAATCTACCCATTCCTCCAAATGCTCCAATACGTTTGGCACAGGAACAGGCAGATATCCGCAGTTTTCTATAAATACGGAGATATTTTGATCAGAACAATCTCTGCGTTCCCCATAACTCTCAACGATTTCCACACGCTGTGTATATATTATTTTTTTTGAAAATGATATTTTATTCCCCATAGCTCTTTATTTACAACTTTGAACCGTCCATGCCCGTGAAAGGTATGGAACTTCTATTTCGTCGAACGCAACGATAATTTCCTCGATTTTATTCAGGATTCTTTGAAATCCCTCTTCCCCTGCCTGTACTTGGATATCATTTACAGATTTCCAAATATTCATATATCGCTCTTTTGTCATATGTTCTGTATGCGGAGACTCCATAAATAAAATATTTTTAAAATATCCGCCGCTTAAAAGTTTCTCTTTCATTTCCTCCGTGGTAACGGTTTTTCCAGAAGATACACGCTTCATATTAGGAACTTCTGAATATACAGCATCTTCAATTTTTTTATGTAATTCACTGCTCTGGATATCTCTTGGATTCCAAATTGCAGTAAAAAACCCTCCTGGGACAAGTATCCGATAAAACTCTTTTACCGCCAATACACTGTCCGCCCAATGAAATGAAGATCCCATTAAAGCCCATGAAACGCTATTCTCCGCAAGCCCAGTCTTCTCTGCACTCCCTTCACTCCACAAAAATTCTTTTCTTTCTGCAAAAACTTTCTGTCCTTCCATACGCATTGCATCATTTGGCTCTACGGCAAAGCCTTTGCATCCGATCGTTACCAGATTCTCTGTAAGTTTTCCTGTCCCTGCCCCAAGATCCGCTGCTGGTCCTTCACCAATACTGTTAAAAATATGGTTTTTTAAACACTCTAATAACACAATAGAATATCCTGGCCTGTCCTTATAAAACTTTGCTAATTCTGTAAAATCTCCATGTTTCATATTGATTCCTCTTCTTTCTTATAATTTACAAAAAAATTATAGATTCTTTCACACACTTTACCATCAAAATCCTGTACCATACGTCTACGGTATCTTTCTAATTCCTGTTTCTTTACATCCTCCCCACTCGAAACCATATCTATAAAATCAAAAATATCTTGATCCGTTTTGGCTTTATATGCTGCTTTATACCAATCTTCCTGCCTGAAATCTATATGTATATTAGATTCATTAACCTCATGCATACATATTAACAACGGTTTCCCAGTAGACAGATAATTTACACTAAGAGAACAAAATGGATCTGTAACCAAAGCATCCGAAAGGCAGAAAGAAGCATTATAAGAATCTCTATCATCTAAAATAAGCTTTCCTTTACTGATTTTTTCATACATTTTGATTACTTTCCCATAACGATTCAAATAAAGAGGATGCGGTCTCAAGATGACTATATACTTGCCACTTTGAAACAAAGTTTCTGCCCACTCTTTTTTTAATATAGTAAACAAAAATACCTTTTTTCCCTTTGCCTTTTCCAACCATTCTTCTGGAATATCTTGTTTTCCATTAATATAATTGTATAATGCATCTTGTTTCGTATAGCCAAACCTTAGCATTTTATTAGACCACAATTTATTCTGCCTGCAAATCCAGTCTGCTGCAAAGTCTGAAACAACATAAAAATCTATTGCATTTCTAACTTTATCTGAAAAATCTTTCTCAAACGTACAATGAGGCCCCTTCATATAATAATGGGTAAAAAAAGCCCAAGACTGTAAAACCACCATAGTGTCTATCTTCTCACGTATCTCTGCTGGAAACATAGGGATATAATCAATCAGCATAGTATAACACACAGAGTATCTTCCTTGGCATATTTTCCCGATTTCATTACATGAACAAATATTCCCGCCTAATTGTTGCACCTGACTTATAAATGCAATTGTTGTTTTCATATGTTTTGAACCAAGTTGGATTAACTCCTCTTTTGGCGGTGTGATGACCATACAATTTTTTCCAGCTTTTAAATACATAACAACCAGGGGCATAATATTATTCATTGGGGTCACTCCCCAAATCGTAGGCATCCAGAACATAATTTTATTTTCCGCCTGCATATCCCCTAAAAACCCTTCTGCAAATGCATTTTCTAACTGTGAACATTCCTCTCTTAGCCCATACAAATATTCATCATATAAGTATTCTATTACTTCACAATTGTCATCAACAAAAACTGTGCCTTCTTTCTGTTCCTCACAGGTATCTATTCCAAGCATCTCCCACTGTTCCCCTGAAACGCTGACGCTGATCCCTTGCAATGCCAGCCATTTCCAAAATTCGTACAAGACCATATTACAGCCTGTAATATGAAAATGTTTTAAAAAATATTTGGATGATTCCCATAAACCAGCATACTCCATACTAAGCGTTTTAAGGACGGAAAGTTTTTTCCATGCTATCTCTAATTTACATTCATAGCGCGCAAGATATAACAACTCCATATCCTTGCTAAACACTGGCACTACTTTTCCAATACACCCAGCCAACAATGCATATGCATGATTCCAAAATCCTTCTTCTAATACAATCTTTTCATCTATAACAGCATTTGATAAATCTGGGCTGGACAATAAACTGTAATATGTAATAGCCCCAAAATATTTATGTTCATTATCATAGATTACAAAAATATCTTCTTTATGCCCTTCATTAAAAAATTGGAATAATTCTTCACACACCAGGATTCTCAAATCTTCTGGCGAATAAGTAAAGACATTTCCATCATACATGCAAACCATATGCTTATTCCTCCTTTTCTAAAGTTTTACTACTTTAGTTCCTCATTTTTACAACAAATTTGAAACTTTATCCAAGTCTCACTTTTACCCCTTTTGGCATAGGATTCAGGTTAACTTTCACAGCTATGATGTTATAAATTTAAGCCTTTTTCGTATCCTCAAAGAAAAAAAGGTCAGAAAACCCTCAATTATAAAAAAATATAATATAGGAACAATTATAGACCATAATTTGGAAAAATCAATCTTTTTTTATTTTTTATCTTTTGAAACGACCGAATGGTCATAATGGGGTACCCTTGGGTATACCTTTTGAATCAACCGAATGACATCATGGGCAGCACTTGAGGTTTACAAAAAAGAACAACTAATGCGGCAGAAAACAATTGATTTTTTATTTTGTTGCGCTATACTATATGTACTCTCAACGTTTTCTTGTCTCTTATACAGAGGCTTACAAAACACACTGATACAATAGGAGGAACGAAATGAAGACATCGAATGATTTACATGAATTACTGAATCGGATTGACCACAAAGGTTATCCGGCTTATAAAGATACCAGGGGCGCCTGGCAATTTGACGGTTATGTACTGTCCATTGACCACGTACAGGGAGATCCCTTTGCAGCTCCCTCCAAGGTAAGCGTCCAGGTACCTTCCCGGCTGGCAGGCTTTCCGATAGAATTATATGATGAGAAACACAAACGGATTGCCTTACAGGATTATTTAATCCGGCAGTTTGCAAAACAGGTGCAGGCTTTTACCTTTAAGGCAAAAGGCTCCGGCAAAAGCGGACTGCTTTCTGTAAGCCACTGCGGACAGGAGGTTTTAGAGCGGACTGCCTGTGAAATAGATAGAAAGGGATCCGTCTTTGTCCGTATGGAAATTGGTTTTCCGGCAAATGGACGGACGATCAATGCCAGGGAATTGTGTAAGATAGTCTTTGATTTTCTGCCGGGCTGTGTCAAAAAATCTCTGTATTATCGTTCCCTGGATGCAAAAATTCTCCAAAAGAATAAGGAATTGTCCGAAGACCAGCAATTTATCCGAAAAGAACTTACGCGTTTGAAACTTGCCGCCTTTGTGGCAAACGGCTCCGTGCTTCCCAGGGAATCCGGGATTTCAGACCGTCCCATGAAACATGCCATTGCCTTCCAATCACCGAAATCTATGGAAGTGACCTTACAGCTTCCCTTTTATGGCAGCCTTACTGGAATGGGTATTCCACAGGGAATTACTTTGGTGGTAGGCGGAGGCTACCATGGCAAATCCACTCTGCTGAAAGCTTTGGAGCTTGGAGTATACAATCATATTCAGGGAGATGGACGGGAGTATGTCATCACAGATGACACAGCTATGAAAATTCGTGCTGAGGATGGCAGAAGTATCAAACAAGTGGATATTTCCATGTTTATTAACAATCTCCCCAACCAAAAAGACACCATCCATTTTTGTACTGAAGATGCAAGCGGAAGCACTTCCCAGGCGGCAAATGTCATTGAAGCTATGGAAACCGGCACAAGCCTGCTTTTAATTGACGAAGATACCAGCGCGACAAATTTTATGATCCGGGATGAGCTGATGCAGCGTGTCGTGCATCGAAATTCAGAGCCAATCACCCCTTTTATTGACCGGGTACAAGAATTATCTGCAAACTATGGAATTTCCACGATTTTAGTGGCAGGAAGCTCTGGATCTTATTTCCACAAGGCAGACTGCATCCTTCAAATGGACCATTATCTTCCAAAAGATATTACCGAATTTGCCAAACAGGAAGCTTCCGATTTCCCTTTATCCGAGGAACCTGTGCCCTCCAGCACAAAGCCTTCTTATGCAAGATCTGTAAAGAAAGACCCTGCTTTTTGTAAAAATGACCGAATTAAAATTAAAATCCAAGGGCAGGATTCTATTATAATTAATCGTGAAACGATTGACCTTCGGTACGTGGAACAGCTTACAGATTCCGAACAGCTTGCCTCCCTGGGAAACCTTATGAAATATGCACAGCTCCATCTGTTCAACAATCAAACTACCTTGGGCGAGACAGCAGAACAACTTTGGCAGCTATTGGAACAAAAAGGAATTTCTGCCGTATGTGGGGGCAGTTATGTGCCAGGAGGATTTGCATTACCCAGGAAACAGGAGATCTATGCATGTCTCAACCGGTATCGCGGATTAAAATTATAATGGGTCAGCTTTGCTGACAGGTATATTACTGAATCTATGCGCATCCTGCCGGGGCGTTTATGATTTAAAATGGGACGTGAAATTTCACGCCCCATTTTATTGTTCCATTATTTTACTGTAATTTTAATTGTTGCCTTTTTCTTGTTGAAGGTTGTAGCAGTAATCGTTGCCTTTCCTTTCTTCACTGCCTTGATCTTTCCACTGGAAGATACCGTTGCTATCTTTTTGTTGCTGGTCTTGTAAGTAATCTTGTAACTTGCAGTAT
>CATOOV010000066.1 GCA_951801955.1 uncultured Lachnospiraceae bacterium | reverse complement strand
GTCTTATGATTTCGTAAGTTTTGGACTTACGTCAGCTTTGCTATGCCATAAAATCGTTATTTTTCGATTTACGGAAGCCGACTGCCAAGTCCTACTTTTAAATCAATGAGTTTTGCTCATCTCTAATCTTCAAATCCAGATTCGCACCAACCTGCGGCTGATCTTTCACAACGGTTTTGCCCGCATCTTTTTCCTGAACAGCTTCGATAATCGTTTTCATATCTGTGTCATCTAAATAAATCGTCCCATCTTTGGAAGTAGCCATTTTTTCTTCCAAGAGCTTCTCCGCTTTGTTCGGAGTTGCTGTTCCGTCTTCCTTTACTACTTTCTTTTCTTCCAACTTTTCGCTTTCCTTCGCTTCCTCTGCCTTTTCCTCTAATTTCTCCGCAAGCTGCTCTGCTTTTTTACGGGCATTTTCACGGATCTTCTCAATCCGCTTTTCGGCGTTTTCCTGCGCTTCCTCCCGAAGTTTTTTGTTTAATTTGTCCTCTCTCTTGGTTTGAGAAAACGAGTGAAATTTTCCATTCTCATCAATCCAGTCATGACGGAACACTGTCGTTCTGCCCGTCATTTTATTCCAGTTCTCAGCCAGTTTGTTTTTCGCCTCAACGCCCTTGATCAATTCCTTCATTTCCTTTTCAGTTTCAGGATCATTCTGCATTTTCTCTAAAAGCTTCGGACTGACTGTCAGCGTTATTCCAGTTTTCGCCGTAGAAAAACCATCTCCAATCCTAAACTCTGCGCTTGGAACAAGTTTCGCCAGTCCGTTTGCATATTCTGTGGCATCATTTGATTTGCTGCTTTTCTCTGCTGTTTCAGTGCTTTTCTGCGCAGCCGCAGTTTCTTTTGTTTCCTCTTTCTTTGCCGCTTCCTTTCTTGATGAAGCATATGTGTTTTCATAAACACTGCTATAATTGCTCACTCCTATAATTGCCATAATTTTGTCCTCCTTGATATAAATATTTTTGAAATTCCTTTTACCTATAATATTT
The DNA here is from genome assembly GCA_951801955.1 of uncultured Lachnospiraceae bacterium. GTDB lineage: Bacteria > Bacillota > Clostridia > Lachnospirales > Lachnospiraceae > Petralouisia. Next base: position 17,179 of record CATOOV010000066.1, on the reverse strand, counting down.
TGAACAGTGCCATCACCCAATCATCATTTTGCCTTATATATGAAATCCGGACTACCTCATCCGCTGAATCGGTTTCATATAAACATGACTGCCCACCGTATAAAAAACCGGGAAGTTTACAAAATCCTCCAAAAACAATATAAATTTGTCCTTCCGTATTGCTTTTTCTCAAAAATGCTTCAAATGCCTTCCTGTCCACATAAACATAATTGTCATCATAAGAAATCATCTGATTCAAGCTGCTGTCATGATTTGAAATAATAATTCCCTCTTCACCAGCACACTCATATACCAGTATATTTTCATCTTCCGTGCATTTGGCATAAGAGCAACTATGTATAATGAGTAATACGATACCTATTACTACTGCCAAGACTGCTGCCATGCCCATGCACAGTTTTTTCCGGTATGGGCGGAAACCGGCAATCTCGCCCATACGCCTTTTCATGTCTGCAAATTCCCTTTCCCCGGCATAGGTGACGGCGGGCGGCGTACCCGACCTTCCTGAACGCAGCAGTTTCAGGGTTTTCAGCAGCACCATGCCATATTCATGCGCCGTCCTCCCGCTGCCCTGTATGCACACCCTGTCGCAGATATCCTCCATATCCGCCCGGAACTGTTTCTGGCAGACTGTCAGGAACGGGTTCACCCACAAAAGGCACCGCAGGACGTCCCATGCAAGCTCGAACCACAAATGCCCTAACCGGATATGCGTCTGCTCATGCTGTACAACAGATTTTAGTTCATCCTGGCTGTAACTCCCCCATACCACTTTAGGGATGACAATCTTTGGTTTCAGCAGCCCAACTGTAAACGGCGTCACATTCATGTCTGTAATCCTGACCTGCATATTATCCAGAAAAACCTTTTCCATTCCGGCAACCGACTTCCGGAGGCGCAGCCGCTTTCCGAATATACAGACAGTAGCTATAAGGATACCCGCCATATAAATATAGTCAGCCCACAGGCAGGTCATGGTTCTATGCGTTATCCGTCCTGTTATTCCCACCACAGCCTTATTCTCATAAAACAGCTTCAGCTTTCCAAGGAACGGGATGAGCAGGAAGGATGACCATAGCAGCCCCCTTATGAATGTCCGTCTTGAAAAAAACATCTTCCGGAGCAGCATCACAAGTCCGAGCAGCAAAAAGGAAAAAGCCACGCACCGCACAAGCTGGGTAGTGTAATATGCCGCACAGAAATCCAGGAGTCTGCCAATCCGTGACCAGTCAGGCATGGGCTCCACCCTCTTTATCCGTGGATTCTGTCCCCCGCTCCCTGCTTTTCTCCAGAACCTCCTCCAGCTCTTTTATCTGTTCGTCCGTCAGTGCGAAGCTCTGCAAAAGCGCCGTCATCGCATTTGTCCCGCTGCCAGAAATTTTCTTATGATTCTCAATGAACTGCACAATATTGTCTGGTTCCGGCGTTACTTTAACATTTGCAAAAATAATGTCGTCTCCGTCAAATCTTGGCTCAATGGCGCATAAAGTGTAGTTTGTGCTATGGACATCCATTCCAATTCGTAGTATTCTTTCCATGTAAGCGGCCTCCTTTTGTATGCGGTAATCCCTGTTGCCATCGTTTTTTCCAAAACTTAGTATACAGGTAAATCCACGTTGCTACAAATGCGGGGTCACTTCATATTGTCCTATTTGGATAGTGCGCACACTTTAGACAGTTTATACACTTAAAAATAATTAAATCACTTTGATATTAAAAAGCACTTACAAGAACATGTGTTTTTGCTTATAATGTAAACAAATCTACATTTTTTCTAAACCTTGTTTAATTTTGGGAGGAGTACAAATGAACATAGAAAAACAAAAAGATTATTTTATTACAAGATATTCTTTAATTCCCGACATACAAATTGATCTTGATACTATTAATGGAATTACAAAAGAAGATAAATTCACGGACTGGCTTATGACTTTTTCTCAAGAAAAAAGGAAAGAAATAGATTATCGCGGAATCAATTACACTTTATACTGTAAAAAGATAACTGATAATTGTTTTTTTATGAGCTTTGCCAAAGAACTCCATGATATTATTGGAAAAAAAACAGATACCGGCATCATTGATACTCAAATAGAAAATTATAAAAAATGCAACATATTAATTAATGTGAAAAATCAATGGATGGTAATTGAAAAAATGTTGCTATATCATCAAAAATAGAAAACCAGAAAAACACAATTGCAAATGTGATTTCAAAATTTTTAAAACCCAAAAATCTATATTTTGAAATTGGAATGATGGCAGAAAAAAATTACTTCTGGGAATATGTTGCGGCGAATAAAGATTCAATAACCGAAGTCCAAATCACCCTGTCTTCCCCCAATTTTTTAGAGGGAATCAAAACGGTAGATACATTGTTACACAGTACAAATGAAATATATAATAATACGACTGTTAGTATACAATTAAAAAACCAAGATGGACGGCTTAATATAGATCCCAATAATGAATTCCTGCAAGATGCAATACGGTATTCATCTTCAGGTGGAGGCAAATAGAAAATAAAATCTACCTCAGACAAAACCGGATGTTCTAACATTGATAATCCCTTTATTATCCAATTACCTGATGAAATTGGACAGTTGAAGGATTCCGACTTGCAACTTATCAATCGTACTTTTGAGCATATAAAACATATTGATTCAGAATATAAAAAGGAATGATACTATGAATATAAAAACAACCTTAAAACATGTCCTAACTCCCATTAATGACAAAAAAATTAATCTATCACAAAAAGAAATCCATTTAATTGAAGCCTATCGTTTTTTAGATGATGAACATAAAAAGAATTTTGAAGCGTTAATTCGGGCAATTACCACCAATCAACACATAGATCGCAAGGAACAAAAGAATTAAAATTAAATAACCCGCCCCAGTATTGAACGCCAGGGCGGGACACATACCAACTTGACTTGGGGGAAAAGGTGGTATGCATGAGCTGTAACTGCATTGTAGCATCTGTATTTTTGACCGTCAAGATGCCTTATACCATTTTGTCTTTTCCTAAAACACTTATTGACAAAAAGGAACTTTTTACAACAAGAACCGTTCTTTTATACCAACGGAACACAAATAAGGAGGGGACGCATTTATGCCAGAATTTTTAATGAAACCAAATTTTGATAGAAACCAAAGGAAACGAGGAGGTTATAAGCATGCAGTGCGGACATTGACAAGTTACAAGTTTAATGAATGTAATGGATATGGCTCTATTGCTTGGTATGATACCTCCGCATATTCCCCAAAAAGCACTTTGCAAAACAAAATGGGGACTATCTCAAAAGCATACAACGAACTAAGCCGCACTGCACCTTGACCGCATAGCCAATCTCCGCCAGCTTTCTTTTGCTTACCCTGCCTGCCACTTCCATAATATCCGAATAGCCAACGGAAGTAATCTGCTCACAGAGGGCAAGACCGTGGCGGTCCATTCCGATATTCCTGTACCCATTCAGAAACACATGGGTTGGCAGGTATTCTTTTTTGTGTATCTTTGAGGTAAGCGGCACAACCGTGATAACCTGGCTGTATTTGTTTGCCATGTTGTTGCTGATTACGACACAAGGCCGGATTCCCGACTGGACTGACGTCTCATGCTGCCCTAAATCCACAATGATAATGTCGCCTCTCTTAATCTTCATAACTGCCTCCATCTATAGGAGGAGAAAGCACAGCCTCCCCCTCCAATATTTCTTTAATATACTCCACCGCCATATCCTCCACAAGAATGTTTCTCCCCGCACACTGCACTTTTATCTGCATTACCATCTGCTCCACATTCTCCTGTGACTTCATGCTGCTCATAAATAAAACACCCTTTACAATCGGGTTTTCCTCATAATTCATCATAAATGACCTACAATTCAGAATAACTGTTATTGTTCCATAGGGAAAAACTCGCTGGCTGTGTTATCCTCCCATATAAACGCTCCCATCCCCACAAAGCCCTGTATTGATATTTTGTTAATTCTTCTTTAGGCTGAAAGCGTTTATATCAGAGGACAACTGTCTGCTGTGCAGCCAATCATCCCCATTACAAAAGAACGCTGATTTTGCGTTCTTTACAGGTTTGATATAGTTTCACTTGCATGGTATTTCATGCGTTAGTGAAACTTCAAACCTTATCCCCCCAGCCGGGTTACACACACGGAACTTCGCCTGTCCCCACTGCACTTCCACCAGCCCATCCAGTTTCATGTGCAAAACGCCACTTCCACGAAAGGATCATCTTCTGCAATCGTGGTGTCCGTATAATCCATTACCTCCAGACACTGCTCTGGCAGGTCGGAACCTCTGCTCCAATCCTTCACGGGCAACATAGTGATTATAGAATCGCTTATTGATGCTACAAATCATCTGAGAAGTAACTTTGTTTCTTCCCAAACAATCTACGGTACACCTTGCAGGATTATCATGGCACGAAATGGGTTCCGGTCACTCTGCCATACGGCAAAGCGGAAATATATCGGAATGTGTGCTTGTCCTATTCAGTTTGTAAAGCCATTATAAAACCTTTTTTCCAAAAATCAGAGACCACAGTTCGGTTACTTGTAACCGTGCGGCAGTTACCTCTGCTGATATTTTTTTATGTTCCTTATCAAATTTTCCGTTGTGGCACGGACAATGCTTTTCTGGCTTTCTGTCAACCCCTCCGACAGGCTGCTTATGTAATCCCGGTCCTCTCCATATACCAGATAATCAATAGAAATATTATAGTAATCCGCTACCATAATCAGACTGTCAATACTTCCTCCGTTCTGTCCCTGTTCCAGCTTACGGTATCCGCTGAGAGAAAATCCCATCCTCTCTGCCGACTCACACTGTGTTAAATTACTGTCTGCCCTTAAATCTCTTATCCTCTCTGCACTTTTCTGCACATCATAATACATACTTTAACCTCCTGATTTTCTGTCCTGTTTGAGCAAAAAATCAGAAGGCTGTCGGGGAACGGCACCGAAAAATCCAATGCCTGCTTATTGTCATAATTGGTAATCTGATAAGGAATAATAGAAAGATAAAAAGAAATTCCAAAGAATTTGTCGAAATAAAAAATACCACAATCCCCTTGAGGACTATGGTATGTAGAAGAATGTTATTCTTTTTTCTGTATCGTTTCTTGCACCGTTTCCAATGCAACGGCTCCAGTTCCATCTCATTCCCTTTCCGGGAAAAGGATTCTATGTTATACTATCTCTATTTTTTCCCCATCAAATTTTGTAGATAAGGGAATTATATTAGGAAAAAACAAGGAAACACCAAGGATTTACCAAGATTTTGACGAGGAATATCGCAAGTTTTGACAAAAAAAATCAGCCTGGTTTTAGCCAGACTGTCATTATTCTGATTGAATTTCAAAGCAGCATCCCACTTCTCTGGTACATTGGATGGAAAAAAATGGCGCTTTACTGAGTTTTTTTCGCAGATTACGGACATGATAGCCAATCATATCATTTACCTCACCAGAAGGAAAAGCACCCCATACACACTGATAAATCTGTTCATAAGTCAATACCTGCCCTTTATTTGCAGCAAGTAGGCAGAGAATATCAAATTCCTTTGTGGTCAGATAGACTTTCTTGCAATTACAATAAACCGTCCTTTGTTCAGGACTGATTTCCAAACCGGGAAATGATATAATGTTTTCATCATTGAATGACAGCGCTCCAAAATGGTGACTGCGTTTCAAATATGCCATTATTTCATCAAACTCCTGTTTGTCGTTATCTGTAAATTCTATCAATAGCATTCTGCCCATAAAATCACCTGCTTTCAAAAAAAGTGACGGGATAATTCCCGCCACTCTAGCCACAATTTCATGATTATCTTATCTGTTTCTTTTGCTATACTACTCTACACATTTTTCAAGCTATAATATATAAAAGACGAATAAATGTTTAAAACTGCCAACCATTTATTAAGCATTTTCCCTCATCATTGGCCAAAGACTGTTATTCCACGTACTGACTGCCTGACTTTCAAAACCATTGATGGTGATACTGACAGTTCATCTACCCCCATTCGCAAAAATTCTTCTGTAAGCTCCAAATCAGCTCCTAATTCACCACAAATACCAGCCCATTTTCCACATCTATGGGCATTATCAACTACCATGCCAATCATCTTAAGAATTGCCTTATGGTGTGGATTATAAAAATCATCCAGCCTCTCATTCTGCCGGTCAATTGCCAACGTATATTGTGTGAGGTCATTCGTCCCTATGCTAAAAAAATCCACTAATTCTGCCAACTCATCACTAACCATCACTGCAGCCGGTGTCTCAATCATAATTCCCTGCTCCGGAAGTCTGTATGGAATCTGCATCTTTTCCAGTTCTTCTTGCACTTCTTTAACGATTTCATAAATCCTTAACACTTCTTCCACTGAGGTAATCATTGGATACATAATGGAAATGTTTCCATATGCAGCCGCACGCAACAGCGCACGCAGCTGTACTTTGAATATATCTGTCTGCTTAAGGCAGATACGGATGGCACGATAACCCATTGCAGGATTATCCTCTTTTCCCAGATTAAAATAATCCGCCTGTTTATCTGCACCAATATCAAGCGTCCGTATAATAACTTTTTTCTCTGCCATCATCTGTGCCGCCTGTTTATACGCCTGAAACTGTTCCTCCTCTGTCGGAAAGTCAGACCTGCCGATATAAAGAAACTCACTTCGAAATAAGCCTATTCCGCCGGCATCATTTTCCAGTGCATATCCTATATCGCCAACGCTCCCAATATTAGCGTATATATTAATCTTCTTTCCATCCAAGGTTACATTTTCTTTTCCTTTCAGGTTTTGGAGAAGCTGTTGTTTTTCCAGTTCTTCTTTTATCCTGCCCTCTGCCCGACAACAAATTTCTTCCGAAGGTTCAAAAAACACCTCACCCAAAAAACCATCAACAACAGCCTGCATACCCGTATGTATTTCTTCCAGATTCATTGGCACACCAATCAATGCCGGAATATTCATCATCCGTGCAAGAATTGACGTATGGGAATTAGAGGAACCATGCACAGTTACGAATGCCAGTATTTTCTTCTTGTCCATTTGAACCGTCTCGCTTGGGCTTAAATCATCAGCCACAATAATGGAAGGTTCTATGGAATTAAAATCTACATCTTCTTTCCCCATAAGGTTGCGGATTAAGCGATTAGAAATATCCTTAACATCGGCCGCCCTGGCTTTCATATAATCATCATCCATACCAGCAAACATCTCCGCGAAGTTATCCCCTGTCCTGGCAACCGCATACTCCGCATTTATCTTCTCTGTACGGATTATATTGTGTATTGCTTCCAAATAATCTCCGTCTTCCAACATCATTTGATGTACTTCAAAAATGGCAGCGCTAGCTTCCCCAACCTCTTCTACTGCCTTGTTATAGAGTTCTGCAAGCTGGTTCATTGCTTTTTCACCTGCTTTTTCCAGTCTGTCTATTTCTGCATCAGCATCTTCCACTTTCGTTCTTTTTACTTGCTGGTCACGAGGTCTCAACACCACTACCGGTCCGAGGGCAACACCCTTATAGACCGATTTTCCTGACAATTTCAACATTTCTCATTAGCCTCCTCCATAAATTTCTGATTATAGTTTTCCATACATGTTTCTATAACCCCTACTGCATCAATCGCACCGCCAACTTCTTTTACCACAGTGTCTTTCCGCTCCAGACTTTTGTATATAGAAAAAAAGTGCCGTACTTCTTCAAAAATATGTTGCGGAAGTTCACTAATATCTGTATATCCCCGGTAAGTTGGATCTCCATATGGAATCGCAATAATCTTTTCATCACCCATGCCACCGTCCTCCATCTTAATTACTCCAATTGGGTAACTCCTTACAAGCGTCATCGGTTCTATCGCTTCTGAGCATAATACCAACACATCTAAGGGATCCTTATCATCCCCATATGTTCTTGGAATAAACCCATAATTCATCGGATAATGGGTAGCTGTAAAAAGTATCCGATCCAGCATCAACATCCCTGTTTCCTTATCTAGTTCATATTTCTTATTACTTCCCTTTGAAATTTCAATTACGGATACAAAATCTGTCGGAAATATTCTATCTTTGCTAATATCATGCCAAATGTTCATACGTAATACCCTCCTAATGTCTGATTGTAAACAACCCACAATTTTTCTCATTACACAGTTATTCTGAAACAAAAACGGCAGTACACAAATTTTACTGGAAAAGGACAAAGATGTGTACTGCCAAAAGCTGACTCACTTTATAGATTTGTTTCAAAAAATGCTTTCATTGTTTCACAGGCCGCATCCTCATCCGCGCCCTCTACTGTAATCTCCACTGTCTGACCACATTTCACACCAAGCCCCATAACTGCCATCAATTTTGTTGCCTCAGCCGTTTTTCCATCCTTATTGAGCACAACCTTACTTTGGAACTTTTTTGCCTCTTTTACCAGCATCCCGGCTGGTCTTGCATGAATTCCAACCTCATCCTTAATTACATACTCAAATTTCTTCATTTACATCATCCACCTTTCTTAAATTTTTAAAATATAACTATGTTTTTTAATGTCCTGTCGGCACACGTCCAAGCATTCCCTTTTCTTTTGTTAAATCTGCATGAAGCAAGTCAACAAATACTATAAATAACATAATTGACGCTCCCCAAATTGCTCTGCCCACAAACATACCACATAAAATTGTTCCTATAATGGCTCCTATAAGAAACATTATAAGCATTTCACCATGCCGCAAAGATTTTTTAACGTATACTGCATCGCCCTTTTGCAGCCACCTTGCCAAGTTAATTCCTGCCTGACGCACATGATTCGTGCAAAACGTTGTCGCCATTGGTACTCCCTCTGCCTGACGGAATGTATTATACTGCATAGAACAAATAAAATTTATTGCCACCTGTGAAAACTGAAACGGGACACTTTCCGGCAAAAAACCCAGAAACAACGTTACCAGCATTTCAATTCCAACCAACAATGTATCCCATCGAACCAAATGTGCCCTTTTCACAGTTCCTGGCAATACCTCTGACACAGCAGCCCCAAACCCATATGCCGTAATTGGGATAAGAAAATATGCTGCTCCCTTCCAGTTTCCATGTCCAATCGCCATCCCAAGAAGTACGATATTACCTGTCTGTGCATTGCAGAAAACACCACCCCTGACACAATATGTAAAGGCTCCCAACATTCCTCCACTCATCATCAGCAGATAAAATACCCTGTTTCTTTCACATTCCAAAAAAGTCTGTTTTTCATCCAATGCTATCGCCCCTTCCATCTTACTGGTACATTCTGAATACAGGCATAAGGTAATCAGCAAACGATGGCATTTCCATCATCAGCCATGTAAAAACTTTAAGCCAACGTACATTTGCTTAACTGCATAATTTGTTCAAAATCATGCCCATATACCAATTTTGCGTCCAATTCAACCTGCATTTTTTTTATTCTTTCAAGATTAGTATAAAATTCTTCCGTAGTAGCATTGATACTTCCCCCCGGCGGCAATTCCTGTTTATAGTTATCTTCCGTGTAAACAGTATCACTCGTAACAATCATCGTTCCCTGCTGCTCTGTGTCTAATACCATTCCCGTACATCCTGCGGTATGTGATTTCTGGGCAAAAAGCAGAACATCCTCTGCCAGACGTAATTCTTCCTGATAAGGTACATAACGAATGCCATCTATATCAAAAAGCTCCTTGACATATGCCCCTCCCTGTCCGGTCATAACACGAAAATATGCATCCTTTAATTCATCTTCTGATACTACAACATTTTGGATTGCCTTTGTCCCTTTGAAATATCCAAGCCCTCCTGCATGGTCAAAATGAAGATGCGATAAAATAAGCATATCAATATCATTTACCGTAAGCCCCTGCTGCTGCAAGGCATCCTCAATGGATATAAATTCCGACACCGGATATGTTTCCTGTACCGGCACCGGATAGTCCTGTTTATAATCCGGACTGTTTCCTGTATCATAAAGTATATTGCCAATTTGCGGATGCCGGATTAATATAGCGCTAATCGGTGACTGAATCATTGTACCTGTATCCTCGCAGCGCACCAGATTGTCACGCTTGCAGAATATTTTCCCAAGATATAAAACATTTATTTCCATTCTGTCCTTTCCTTTCTGTCTAAAACTGCTGCCCCTTATTTCTACTACTGCCAGATAATAGTGGCAAAACCCTTTTCAGACTAATCAGCGTCACACTGTATCATAACTTTTACCTCACTGCCATTCCGATCCATACATTTGTCAAATCCTTTTTGGATATCTGCCAGTGGCAAAACGGAAGTAATAATCTTATCTGCGTCTATTTCATTCCCAGCCAAAAGTTCAAGAGCCTTTTCCATATCTGCTTTTTCCTGCATCCTTGCTGTTACTACATTTTTCTCATAATAGTAAAGCTGCTTTAAGTCAACTGTCATCGGTTTTCCGTAGATAGCAACCAACACAACAGTACCATGTACTCTTGGCAGTTGAACCATACTGTCAACTCCCGGCTGTGAACCCGATGTTTCAAACACTACATCTGCACCTCTGCCCAATGTTTGGTTTCTGACAGCATCCAATAAATCCTCTTTTACTGGATTTACTGTATGTATACCCAGCTCAGCCGCTTTTTTCAAACGCTTTTCATTTACCTCAGACAAAACTACATCTGCCCCGGCAGCTTTGGCAGCCAATGCTGTCATAATGCCAATGGGACCACCGCCAATCACAACAACAAAATCCCCCTTTTTTACGTTTCCTCTCTTTACCACATGACAACATATTGCTAACGGTTCTGCTAATGCACCATGAAGCATACTTACTGTATCCGGAATCTTGACAAGTGCCTCTTCATCCAATGTCCATGCATATTGAAAAGCCCCTTCTGTCTCAATTCCCCGAACCTTCAGGTTCTGACATACATGCCCATAGCCTTCCTTACAGGCAAAACATTCTTTACAAGATTTCACTGGCCATACGGCAACCCTGTCTCCCGGTTTGACACTTTCCACCTTACCCCCTACACGCCAAACTGTCCCAGAACATTCATGTCCTATGACTGATGGAAGATGCATCCTATGATCTTCTGAACCCTGTAAGATATGAATATCAGAACCACATATCCCACAATAAGACACTTTAATCTGAACTTCTTTTTCTCCCGGCATCCTGCCATTCCATTCTTCTACAGAAAGTTCTCTATTTCCTTTATAAACTGCTGCTTTCACTTTCATCCCTCCTGACTGGTTAAGAATTTATTACTAACGCTATGAAAATTAACTCTTCCTTTTCTTGATTTAATATACCATGTTCATCTCCGTCCAGACAGATTACCGCCTCACCAGCTTTAATCTCATATTCTTCCCCATTATCTGTATAAAGTCCACGTCCCTGCATAATAAAGTAAATTTCGCTTTCCTTTTCATGACGGTGTAGTCCTAAAGAAGCTCCCTGCCTCAATCGGATCGTGATAAAGCATCTGTTTTTTGAGTGCATCATATCACTTGATGCAATGTCACAGATAAGAGCATCCCCTTTTCCCTGAAATAATTCATGTGCAACTCTTTCTTTTAATTGCAGTTTCATATCTCATACCACCTCCCGCAGCCAACACCAAACCACATAATAAATGGAAAAAGCTATAACGATTCACCATTCGTTGCAATCACCCTCTTATACCATTCAAAAGATTTCTTCTTATAACGTTTTCCACTGCCTGAACCATCATCATTTTTATCTACATAGATAAATCCGTACCGTTTACGCAGTTCCCCCGTGGTGAAAGAAACAACATCAATACAGCCCCATGGAGTATATCCCATCAAGTCAACCCCATCATATTCTACCGCTTTTATCATCTCTTCAATATGTGCTTTCAGATATTCAATCCGGTAGCTGTCATCACAAGTACCATCCTCATTCAAAACATCCAGTGCACCAAGTCCATTCTCGACAATAAACAGTGGTTTCTCATAACGCTCATACATAAGATTCAGTGCATATCTAAGACCAACCGGATCAATCTGCCATCCCCAGTCCGAAGCCTCCAGATAAGTATTGCGCACTGTATGGACATTTCTTCCATCTGCATTTTCATCCCCTTCGAAAACTGCATCTGCTTTTACCGCATGAGACATATAATAACTGAAACCGATATAATCTACCGTCCCTTCCTCCAGAATCTTCTCATCCCCATTCTCCATCACTGGCGCATTATTTTCCCTCTCCCAGATTTTCTTTGCATAAGAGCCATAATGCCCCCGTACATGGACATCCATAAAATAGAAACGTTCGTGCATGGACTCATGGGCAGTCATGACATCCTCTGGATTCATGGAATAGGGATAATATGGGATAAATGAACACATACACCCAATCTGAAAGTCAGGATTAATCTCATGCCCTTTTTTAACTACAATCGCAGAAGCCAGCAATTCATGATGTGCAACCTGATGTAATGCCTTTTTCTGATTTTCAAATTCAGAATATTTTACACCTGAATTCGTCCAGCCATAAATATCCGGATTAGTCTTTACCTGATTATTGATTTCATTAAAAGTCATCCAGTATTTTACTTTATCTTTATACCGTTCCATAACTGTAAGTGCATAGTGTACAAAAAAATCAATGCACTTGCGGTTCATCCAGCCACCATAATGTTTTGCAAGATAATATGGCATTTCAAAATGGCTTAATGTAATAACCGGTTCAATCCCATAACTTAACAAAGTGTCAAACATATCATCATAAAATTTCAGTCCTGCCTCATTAGGCTCTTCTTCATCTCCATTTGGGAAAATACGGCTCCATGATATGGAAGTACGGAAACACTTAAAGCCCAACTCACCAAACAATGCAATATCATCCTTATAGGTATGGAAAAAGTCAATCCCTTCATGATTTGGATAGCTTTCCCCCTCGATCACTCCGTCTGTAATCCGGCGTGGGACACCATGCGCCCCCGCTGTCAAAACATCACTGACAGAAATACCACGGCCATCCGCATCCCAACCGCCTTCCAACTGGTGCGCAGCAACAGCGCCACCCCAAAGAAATTTTTTTGGTAAACCCATAATGTCCTCCCTTTCTTTCCCAGCACACAATCTAGGGAAATATGCTATATTTGTAAGAAAACACTTATTGAACCTCGTACAATGCCTCTCCTGCTTTTACAGAACCTGATTGCTTTATGAAATTAATTTCCCTATAATCATCAGCATTCGTAATCAGGATAGGCGTAATCGTTTTGAAATCTCTGCTAATTGCATCCAAATCAAATTCCAGCAATAAATCGCCGGTTTTTATTTTATCTCCATCCTTTACTTTCGCATCAAAATATTTACCATTCAAAGTCACTGTCTCTAAACCGACATGAATCAACATTTCACAGCCATTCGGACCACACAGGCAGACAGCATGCTTTGTATCAAATACAGAAGATACCGTACCCTCAAAAGGCGCATACAATTTACCCTCTGAAGGAATAATAGCTGCTCCCTGCCCTAAAATACCTTCGGAGAAAGTAGCGTCTGGCACTTCGGAAATCGGTTTTACTTCCCCATTCATAGGTGCACAAACTGTAAACGAACTGTCTTCTGAAATTTCGGAGGCCACTTCACCCGCATCCGCCTCTGGTATATCCTCAGGAATCTCAACCGGATCATCAAACCCAACAATCTGAACAAATATAAATGTTACTAAAACAGCCACAACGGTACCTATCAGAATACCAATAACTGAATTGGAATAATTACCCGCATATCCCAACTTCTCACAATTTGCTGCCGCACTGTCTGTATAAATCGAATTGGGGATAGACAAAAGCCCCGGTAATCCGGCATATACAAAATACCTTGAACCAAAGAAGGCTGTAATCGCACAACCAATCGCACTGCCGATACAACCGCATATAAAAGGCTTTTTAAAACGAAGGGTTATACCATAAATTGCCGGTTCTGTGATACCAAACAGTCCTGTAGCTACTGAGGATGCTGCCATATTTTTCACTTTGGCATTTCTGCTCTTCCAGAATACGCCAAAACATGCGGCAACTTGAGCACACACTGCAATGCCTTTAAATGCCTGCAGGGTATCAAACCCCATATTCTGATAATTTGTCAATGAAATTGGCGTAAAACTCCAATGTATTCCAAAGATAACCAATACCTCCCATATCGCACCAAACAAACCAGAAGCCAGCCACGGGATGAATTTATACAACATATTATAAGCAGAAGCCAGACCATTTGACAGCACCGTGGAAACCGGACCAATCACCAGGATTGTCATTGGCACCATAATTGCCGCACAGATAAATGGTGTGCCAATTGGACGCACAACTTCTGGCAGCCGAGGTTCTACCCAGTGTTCCAGCTTACTAAGTATTGCCACCAAAATAATAGGTGGTATCACACTGGATGTATATGTTACTGATGTAAGTGGTACAAACAGAAAATCCAGTGCTGTTCCTTCACTGATTGTTGCGGCGATATTGCCCCAAGTAGGATTTGCCAAAGCCATACAGCACCACAAAGCAATATATACATTACACTTAAAATGTTTTGCACCTGCCACAGCGATAAACACAGGTAAAAACGTAAAAGGTGTCCACGAAATCATGTTATAAATTTGTGCCGCACCAGTATTCCCGATATCCGCAAACATCTTAATAATGATTAAAATACCCTGCAATAACCCCGCTACTGCCATGACATAGACATATGGCGCAATACAACCAGACATTACGGCAATTACCCTATTGACCAGGCTCTCCTTTACTTTTGGCGCTTCTTCAGAAAAATTGACCATGCCTGACAGGTGCTCATATACATCTTTCGCATGTGTGCCAATAACAATCTGGTACTGGCCGCCAGACACCACGACCTGAATCACACCAGACATCTGTTCTATTTTTTTTGTAGCAGAATCATCAGGCATCTTTTTTAATACCAAACGGAGTCTGGTAGCACAATGAGTCGCTGTCACAATATTTTCCGCACCAATTGTGTCCTTAATATCTGTGGCAAGTTTTTGATAGTCACGAACTTTATTTGCCATATCACATTCCTCCTAAAATTTTTTCTGCCAGATGGTCATTCCAGCAGTTTCCTGAATTGATTCCAGCACTGAAATTCTTTTCTGTTATTATTATAACAACGGAAAACGACAATGTCATTGCTTCTGACATCAAAAAAAACAAGTCCGCTCTTTTGGAACTTGTTTTTTCTAAAAAACAACTTTGTTTTATTCCTCCTGCAATCGACTGGCAACCCGCTTGGCAAGTGTCTCCGCAACTATAACCGCTGGTGCCTGAGAGGTGTAGTCAATGATTGCTTCTACTCGGGGGTTCATAAAATCAGCATTATTTTCGCCTCTCCTCATTGTAATATAATGGCACAAATTCAATTCAGCAAGCTGTGCAACCGTACATTTTTCTGTATTTGTAATACTGATAATACGGCAATGGTGTTGTTTCAACTGATTTGTAATCTGCGTTACCTGTGAGACTTCACCAGATATGGAAAATACAAGTGCCACGGTATTCTCCATATCGTTCATTTGCCACATTGGATAAAATGGATCTGTAATAGCCATACTGAATTTTCCAAACCCGGAAAAATACCGTGCCGCATACTGGGCAACATAACCTGAGTTTGATACGCCAACACAAAAAACACGGTCAGCCTGAGCAATCATAGAAGCTGCCTCATTCAGTTTCTGCTGATATGCTTCTGAGTCCACTCTCTCCAAAAAAACTTTCAATTCTGATAAATCCTCTGGAACATGAACATTTCTCTGGTTTCCTAAATGCTCTTTCATTTTCAATTTAAATTCTAAATACCCATCACATCCTAACTTTTTACAAAATCTTAAAATTGTTGTTGTAGACACGTGGGCATTTGAAGCTAATTCCCGGATACGCATATAAGGAATCGCGTCCTGATGCTGCATCACATATTGATAAACACTCATTTCCAAATCATTTAGGTCTTGAATGTTTTGTATGGTAAACATTTACTATCTGTTCCCCGCTTTCTTTTATTAAAATATTGAATTGCATTATCACATTTTTGTTTCAAAACGCCTTGTATACTTGTCAATATGCTCCATAACATATTACTATTATGCTTTTATATAGTCAAGACATATTAAAACCCAACTGTGCTTGGAGAAAAAATATCTGAAATAACAAACTCCTTAAAACTAACAATTCCAGATTCTATCTTGCTATATACCGTTCGGCTTTTTATACAAGTATTCTTTACATAAAGTTCCTAATATACAGTTTGTAATCAACTCTATCCAGTCTGAAAATATCAATCAAGCTACCATGAATAATACCAGCAATATAAGTATAAATTATGTAAAAGAGAATTTCCCCAACACCATTTTGCACAAAACATTTAGTACACATAGGTCACTTCTTGTTACCACTGTTTTGCTGATAGCAACTTACTTGATTTTATGACACTGTACCAACGTAAATATATGTGCAGAGAAGTGAGATGTTAAAAAGATGTGTTATCAATAATTTATGGCATTGCGGTTGTTCCCTCTTATTTCAATTAAAAGCAGTTCATTTTTTCCTGTTAAAACAGAGCTGGATAAAAAAATATAATTATTTATGTCTGCCACAATAATAGACAAACTTGTCCGTAATCGAAGTTGGCAATTGATTTATTAAAAAAATGTAGGAGCAGATACTTAATATACACCAGTTTACAACTTTTTTAATAAAAAAATGCCGCACAAGGCTTTCTATTGTATAATGAATTTGACTAAAACATTACAAAGGAAAGTGACCCTGTACGACAAACTTATTATACAATGAAAAAACTTTAATTGGTAGACTTTATCATTATTTTTACAATTATTTTGAAACCTGCTGTGCTCCCACTGCCCAGACATTAATCCTGCTTCTGCTTTCCATACTGGCTCTGGAATCCGCCGGTTCCATCCGTTTCCTTTACAGGCATTTTCTGTCAAAGCTTACAGATAAATCCCTTAATGCCTTTTACTATGCCTGTTCCTACGCCAAAGTGGATTATTCCAGGTTTATGAATGTCACGGCATCTATGACATTGAAACTAATCCCAAAACCTTTAGAGACCCAGCCTGTTTTTTTATGCATTGATGATACCATTGTCCCTAAATTCGGGA
>CATOOV010000065.1 GCA_951801955.1 uncultured Lachnospiraceae bacterium | reverse complement strand
CCAAAGTGAAGTTGAACAAGACAAAACTGACCTTGGGGGCAAAGGAAACCTTCACCTTGAAGGCAACGGTATCACCGTCCAATGCAACCAACAAGAAAGTAACTTACAAGAGCAGCAACAAGAAGGTTGCAACCGTATCTTCCAAGGGAAAGGTCAAGGCGGTGAAGAAAGGGAAAGCAACCATTACGGCAACTGCGGACGGCAAGACGGCAAAATGTACCATTACCGTAAAGGCAGCGCCCAAGAAGATCACCTTAAACGCTAAGAGCAAGACCTTGAAGAAGGGCAAAACCTTCCAGTTGAAGGCAAAACTGACAAAGAATACTGCAAGTTACAAGATTACTTACAAGAGCAGCAACAAAAAGATAGCAACGGTATCTTCCAGTGGAAAGATCAAGGCAGTGAAGAAAGGCAAGGCAACCATTACGGCAACCACCTTTAACAAGAAGAAGGCAACCATTAAGATTACCGTGAAATAATGAAATATTTATGTGGGGCATGAAAATTCATGCCCCATTCTCTATGAAAGTGTGTTATAATGATTAATACACGATAATTAGAGCGAATGGCGGAGAGAAATCAGGGGATATAGCGCAGGCAAAATGCAGGATGTTACTTCTGGTCCTGCTTTGCATATAAGAAAATTTAAAAAAAGAAGGAGGAAAAAGAGAGGATGAAAGGAAAACTTTTCAAGACAGGTATTTCAATGTTGCTGGCATCTGCAATGATGATCACATCAATACCTGCAACCAGTCTTGCCGCGGCGCCGCCAAAGGCAGGCGACCCAGGTGTATCAGGCGTATCAGGTGATGCAACCCCCATTCTGGACACGGCGCTGGCAAATTATGATTTTAATGATTTTTCAGTGGCGGCAGGCGATGCTGGGAAATTGACAGACGGTACCAGGGAGATTACACTGGAAGCTCTCGGCGGCTGTAAAAAACCAGAGTTGAAAGAAAAGACTGGAAGAGGCAAGGTCTTGGCTTTGACAGAACAGGGAGAAGGGGTTGAAAAACGAGGAGATGCGCTTCTGCCGTCCAATCCCTTTGCCGGACAGTCTGTAGAAAATGGATTTACCCTGAATTTCTGGACGAAGACGACAGGTACTGTAGGTGGGGCACGGACACTGGTTGACTTTGAAGTTGCCCCGGCAACTACAGGCAGGGCAGGTACTTTTGCTGTGAATCAGTCTATGGTATACTGGAATACCACAGACCAGAATGGAAATTTTACAGATTTTAATATTGGAAACTTGGGACTTTCAGCAGCAAATGGCTGGAAAATGGTTACCATGGCAGTGACAAAAACTGGTATTGCCTTCTATTCTGATGGTAAAAAAATCAGCCATACTGTTTCGGCAGGGGCAGAGGCTTATGAGCAGATGATCAAGGACTTGGCTGGAACCAGTGGTATTTGTGATGATCCTGCAAAGACCAAGGTACGTCTGGGCGCCAGCCTTGCAAATTACTGGAATTGCGCTGGCGCATGGCTTGACGATATCTCTTTCTTTGGCAAGGCATTGTCTGATGAGGAGGTTGCGGCACTGTATAAAGAAACCTTTGTTGAGACACCTACGCTGCAGGGTGTTGCAATCACAGGCGCCCATAAGGTAGAGGTGGAAAAAACTATTCAGTTATCTGCACAGTTTATACCAGAAGATGCCAGTGATATTGCTGGAAAGACCGTGACCTGGGAATCCGACAATACGGAGGTTTTGACGGTATCTTCCAGCGGCAGGGTTACCCCTAAAAAAGCAGGCAATGCAAATGTTACCGCTAAGATTAGGGGAACAGATTTTGTGTCAGAGCCTTTTGCGATTGAGGTTACAGGCTTGCAGGAAAGTCTGGATGAAGGAAAATACTATTTGACAGTATATTCCACACAAAAAGCATTTTATGCGCAAGCAGGTAATCTGGAACAGGAAACCAGAAGCGTTTACATGGCGGTCAGCAAAGATGGAAAGAAATTTGACGTAATGAACAATGGCGGCGGTGTAATTTTCGCCAAAAGCGGTTCACGGCAAGTTACCTCCCCAAAGGTTTATAAAGAAAATGGCAAGTTTACCGTGGTAGCGGAAGATACAAACCAGGCAACCGGGCTCCATGTATTTACTTCAGAAGACGGCATACATTATTATGATGATACAATCATGGATTCTTATGACCAGTTCGCAAGTTCCCTCAAGAAGGGGAATTTCCAGTTAATGTTAAAGGGTGAGAATATTCTTACAACAGATAATACAATTACACTTGGAAATGCAGTAGAACTGACAGAGGAAGAGTACAAGCGCATTGTTGACAAACTGGGAACTGTTGTAAACAATGGGCTGGAATCCTTGGATGATGTAGAGGTTGAAGCAGGAGATGATATTGTAGAAGCATTGAAGGAACAACGCCCAAGTATCAATGCAACGTACAGTGACGGATCCACCCAGAAATTCAATATTGACTGGACGGACGCTGCAAAAGATGTGGATTCCACAGCCGTAGGGCAGACTTATACCCTGACAGGGAAAGTAACACAGACCAAGTACTTAAACAATCTGAAGGAAATAAATGGAAGTACGCTTCCAGAAGATGACCCCACAAACGTCAATCCTGCAGAACCAGATAACTATGATGAAAAGACAGGCAACGTATATTACGACAAAACGAAATTTATCGAGGGAATGGCTGACCCCATGATTTACTGGGATGAGGAAACGCAGTATTATTATATGACAGGTTCCTATTTCCCAGAAGAGAAAGATAAGGATAAACTGCCAGGCGACAACACACAACAGTATGACCGCGTGGTATTGAGACGTGGAAAAACTTTGGAAGAGCTTCAGGACAGAAGCAAACAGGTAACCATCTGGAAGGTTGGAAACCAGGGATTTCAAGACGGCAATGGACAGCAAGTGGCAAGCGGGTATCGTTATATCTGGGCGCCGGAAATCCACCGTGTAGGCGATTACTGGGTGGTATACTTTACAGAGAGCCATGCCAACAACAATGCGTTTAATATTTACTGCCATGCATTGGTATTGGATGGTAGCAAGGATCCCTATGAGACGGCATTGCAAGCTTCCAATGAAGTCTCCCAATGGAAAGATTATAAGATGCGTTCCACCACAAGTAATGATCCATTTGCAACAGCGTTCTGCCTGGATATGACTTATTTTAAGGATCAGAGCAATGGAAAATCCTATGTAATTTGGCCAGGAAAGCCTTCTATTGGCAATACGGATCTGCATATCGCAACTGTCGATGAGAAGCAGCCATGGAAGATCACTTCCAATTCCACTTGTATTACCAGCCCGGAGTATGGCTGGGAACGTGTACGTGCAATTGTAAATGAAGGACCTACGGTATTGCAGAAAGACGGCAAGATTTTTATGTGTTATTCTGCAGCTGGAACAGGTTCTGAGTATGCCATTGGTATGCTGACTGCGGAACAGGGAAAAGATTTATTAGATGCAAGCAACTGGACGAAGAGCCCCTATCCGGTTTTGACTTCCCGTGACGTGGATGGAGAGGAAGGACCAGGGCATAATTCCTTTACGGTAGACAAAGACGGCAACGCTATTTTTGTATACCATGCAAGACCTACTTCCCACAACTACCAGCACTGCGGGTGGGATGGAAATAAGTCGACCCATTATAATAATGAGCCTTTGAACGATCCCTGCCGCCATGCACGTCTGAAACGTGTTCACTGGGCAGCAGATGGTACCCCCATCCTGAAGATGACTTATGAGGACGAATTGTTAGAAGAGAATCAGAGCATAAGTGTCAAGGTGACAATCAAAGAAAAAACAATTGTACCAGTAACGGAAATAAAACTGAACAAGTCCAGCCTGAATCTTACTGTTGGGAAGAGTGAGACGTTGACAGCAACGGTAGCTCCTGACAATGCAACCAACAAGGGTGTAACATGGAATTCCAGCGATGATAAGGTTGCAACCGTTTCTTCTAGTGGAAAAGTAACTGCAAAGAAGGCAGGAAAAGCAACGATCACTGCAACCGCAGACGGCAAGACTGCAGAATGTGCCGTCACAGTGAAAGCAGCAACCGTCCCAGTAAGCGGCGTGAAATTGAACCAGACAAAATATACCCTGAACCTAGGCAAATCTTACACTTTGAAAGCAACCGTATCACCCTCCAATGCAAGTAATAAGGACGTGACCTTTAGTTCCAGCAAAAAGACCGTTGCAACCGTAAGCTCTAAGGGAGTTGTGAAGGCTAAGAAAGTAGGGACTACAACCATTACCGTAAAGACAAAAGACGGCGGCAAGAAAGCAACCTGTAAGATAACGGTAAAACGTCCCGTAACCAAGGTGAAATTAAACCAGACAAAACTGACCTTGGGGGTAAAGGAAACCTTCACATTAAAGGCAACCGTATCGCCTTCCAATGCAACTAATAAGAAGGTAACTTACAAGAGCAGCAAGCCCAGTATTGTGGCTGTTAAGAATGGAAAGCTCACGGCAAAGAAGAAAGGCAAGGCAACCATTACGGCAACTGCAGACGGCAAGAAAGCAACCTGTACGGTAACTGTAAAAGCAGCGCCGAATAAGATCACCTTAAATGCGAAGAGCAAGACCTTGAAGAAGGGCAAGACCTTCCAGTTGAAAGCGAAACTGACGAAAAATACTGCAAGTTACAAGATTACTTACAAGACAAGCAACAAGAAGATAGCAACAGTATCTTCCAGTGGAAAGATCAAGGCAGTAAAGAAAGGAAAGGCAACCATTACGGCAACCACCTTCAACAAGAAGAAAGCAACCATTAAGATTACAGTAAAATAATGGAATCAGGACCGTACATTTGATTTCCACCAGCGATGGTTTGAAACAATAATGGCGTATATGAAGCCCAGACCAAAGCAAAACGTGGATACAGGACGATTGTTTGCGGCAGGATTCTGATTGCCCAAAGAAAGGTGCATGGAGTGTATTCCATGCACCTTTTGATATGCGAATCCTTTTGTGCGCGTGCGCATATTTTTTGTCATATGAGAATAAAACCCTCTGGGCAAGGGTTCTTTGCATTTTTCTCAATTCTGCTCCCGTATAATATAAATGGGACGTTTCTTGTTTTCAAGATAATCTTTAGACAGATATTCTCCTAAAATAAATATCATCAACATTTGAAGGCTGCTTAAAAATATCACAACTCCAAGTATCAAGGTAACGCTGTCTGCATTTTGGTGAAATAAAAGGGGCTGTGCCAGCGCAGAAAGCCCAAGGAAGCAGGCAATTACAAACAGGATTGTCCCCAGGATGCCTGGCAGTTTTAATGGAGCTGTGGAAAAAGATAGAATACCATCAAAAGCGTAGGAAAAAAGGCTTTTTAAGTTCCATTTGGTTTTACCAGCAGCACGCTCCACATTTTCAAATTCCAGCCATTTTGTGTGGAACCCTACAAAGGAGAAAATCCCTTTGGTGTAGCGGTTGTATTCTTGTATTTGAAGAATTGCGTTTACCATAGTGCGATTCATCATACGGAAATCGCCAGCGCCGTCGCTCATATTCATATGGGTTAGTTTTTGGATGACAGAATAAAAACCTCGGGAAAGGAAGCTTCGCAGCGCCCCGTCCCCTTCCCTGCCCATCCGTTTTCCAGCACAGCAGTCATAACCTTCCTGGGTCAGCGCTTGGTACATGGGGGCGAGCAGTTTCGGCGGATGCTGGAGATCTGCATCCATAATGACACAGTAATCACCAGAGGCATGTTTTAGACCTGCATACATTGCAGCTTCCTTTCCAAAATTTCTGGAAAAGGAAAAATATCTGCAGTTTTGATCTTTGTAACAAAGTAATTTTAGGATTTCCAAAGTGTGGTCCTTGCTGCCATCGTCGATAAACAAAAATTCATAGGAGACATCGGGAATGGAAGTCACTGCTGATAGCGTTTCTTGATAGAAGCTGGTCAGAACTTCCTCTTCATTGTAACATGGGACGATAATACTGATTTTATTCATGAATGATTTCTCCTTTCTGTCTGTGGGATGTTTTTTTGTCTTGGCTTTCCTTGGTATGTTGAAAAATATGGCATTTACAAAATAAATAGTTTCCGATTACGGTAAAAATGCTGACCAAAATTTTTGAAATTCCCTGGGGAATGCATAGGAGCTGTATCAATCCAACAAGCAGCAGGTTTTCTAGTAAAAGTGTTAAAAACCGCAGGGACACAAAGGAAATCAGCTCTTTTCCTATGGAATGGCTGGAACGAAATACAAATATCCGGTTCGTTAGATAGGCAAAGAGCACAGCGACAATCCATGCCGCAGTATTTGCAGTCATATAATGCACGTTGGAGTGCAGTAATGTCAAATATACCATATAATTTATCAATGTAGTTGCCCCTCCATTGATAAAATAACAGAGTAACTCCCGTAGAGAGTCTGAGTGTAGGTTTAATTTTTTCATTTTGATACCTCTTTTTCATGTCGTAAAAAGTTATGTACGCCAACGTAAGGATTTGGCGAAAGTGAAACAGGAGATACTGAAAAACAAAATCCAGGACAACAGGCTGATACAGATTGAAAGTTTTTTTCCTGGCGGGCAATAAAAAATAGAAATTTCATAAGTTCCGCGTTCTAAAGGAAATCCGACAAATGTCTGGTTTATCTGATAGATTTCAGTCTTCTTTCCGTTTACGTATGCCTTGTACCCTTTACGGTAGGGAAAACTGGTAACAAGGCAGCCTGTTTTTTCTAAAGCAGCCGTTCCTTCTGCCATTAAGCTTCCATCGTAGGATTGGCTGGAAGAGGTTCTGGGGCTGGAGGAGGTGTTTTTTGTGCGGGATAAGGGCTGTACAGAATGGTTTCCCCAGTGCGTTGTTTCCATGGTCCATGCCTTCCAGTGGGAGAGCGTGTATTCTCCAGGGGACAAGAGCAGGTTTAATTCTTTGATTTTGTCATTGGAGGACAAAATCCAGGTAAACGTATGGTTATGGTTGGGGTAAGGCGCATTTTTGCCGGAAAGCTTGTTTCGGATGTTGTTGATGTCAATGGTTACCTCTTTGCCTTTGGGCGAGGTAACTTCTGCAGTCAGTATGAGCAGACGGCTCTCTAATTCAGAAGGAACCGGAATGGTAAGATGGGTTTCTTCTTTGTTGTCTGTCCGAAGTTCCAAGAGGTCTGACAAGCCTGAGTTTTCCAGTGAGATAGGGGTAATTTTGGAGGTTTTCATAAACTCTTTTGCTGTAAGCGTTTCCCTGGAATCTGCTGTGGATTTCGTTCTCTCTTCTAGAGTCAAATTGTTCGTGCTGGAATGGAGATTCTCTGTCATTTCGGGAACGATGGTATATCGAGTAATTGCCTCCAGGGTATAGGGGAAGGAAAGTTTTTCAAATTCCTTTTGGCACATCATAGAGGTACTGGTATATGTCATAGGGAGTACCTGTGAATTTTCTGCAAGGTGATCTGTGATAGAGGTATATCCCAGAGGCAGAAAATGGCTGTCTGCTTGTATCAAGCGTATCCCCATTAAATAGGAAAAGAAAGGATTGGCGTCTGTCATCAGTGCCACCCGGTTGCGTATGCGGATGGGATTTCTCATGGTATTATAATAAAAGTCCGCATAGTTTTTGTCTGTAATAGAACAATACATGGAGGTTCGTCCAAAACCAGGCAACGGCTGTGTATTTACATTTGCAAATGGCTCCATCAGATTTTCAAAACGGTAGGAGCCACCTGAATTTTCTATATCAGGCAATGCCGCAAGCTCTTTCTCAGTAATTGCGTGTTGGCGATTGTCAGAAATATCAATAAAGTTTTCCTGCTGTCCGGTAAAGATGGAAAAACAGATGGAGGGTATGCACAGCAGCATGGAGAGAAGGCAAAAAACAGCCTGCCGTCCAAGTTGTTTTATATTTTTTTTGCAGCTATATTTTTTCCCAAGGGAAATTAGAAGAAATGTAAGGAACATCAAAAACCAATCTGTAAATACCTTCATGGGATGGTCAGCAAACAGAAGCAAAACCAGGCAAAGCAGTCCCAGAGGCAGGCTGTGCCGTTCTTTTTCTGTAAATAATGCATCCAGCGTAAATACACACAACAAAAGCAGCAGCGGCAGCAAGGGAATCAGTACCTTGTAACGCACATATAAAAATCCGCTGAGGACATAAGCGCATACATTCCAAGTAAGACATAACAGCAAAAAAATACTTAATATGCGGGTGTTTTTCCGCCGAATACTCAAAAACAGCGTATACAGGCAGAGGAGGGTCAAGCCGCATCCAGAGGGATGGTAGAGCATTCCTTGAAAATCCAGCTTCAGGGAAAAAATTTCTAATAAAGAAGCTGGTGTTCCAGCGTCCTTAGTCGTGGACAGCAAATCCAGAGCTGTGGGAAGCAAAAGGACAGCAGCCATGCCAAGCGCCAGCCCAATGGAAGAAGCAAATTTAAAACATGTACCCAAAGTGCCGCCCATGATGCCATTCGGAGTGTCATAAGGTATAAATCTAACAGAGCTAGTGGAAGGCAATGCGGTATCAGAAAGACAGTGCAAAAAATAAGCGGCGCACACAATCAGTACAGCCGGAGCAAAATAATAACTGTGAATACAAACCAAAAATATAGAAATGGTCAGCAACAAACAGTTTCCACATTGGCATAACTTTTCAATTCCCCAGAGGGCAAGAAGCAAAAAAGGCATGTAATTGACAAATATAATTTGCCGGTGGGCGTGAAAAAAACATGCCGCGCAGGAATAGAGCATTGCTCCCAGAAGGGAACAAACAGGAAGAGTTACATGGCGCTTTAGCCAAAAGTAACAGAGTACCGTCCCGGCTGCGAGTTCCAGGATGGCGTACCCGGAAATAATATTGCTCATCAAAATATTTGGAAACAAAAAGGAGAGCAATAGGTCTGGGCGCAGAAATCCATAATAGGAGAAATCATAACTGTTGCTGCCAGCTCCCAAGGGGAGCCAGTCAGGAAGCAAGTTTCCTGTTTCACAGAATGCCTTCCTATATTGTTCTGCCACGGCAACATGCTGGCTGAACCAATCCCCTTGGGAACCAAACAATGCGTGTTCTGGAAGAATCAAACGGATGCAGGCGAGTACAAAAAAAATAAGAAATGTTGAGCTGGCAAGAGGAACCAGGTATTTGTTCAAGGAAGGGAAACGTGTTGGATAAAATTTAATTGGTTTCATATCTGGAATCCTTTCATTTTTTACGGGTATATCACGGGTATTGAATGCGAAATCGTAGGACGTTTTTGTGATTTCCAAGAAGATTATAAATCCTAAATCTTAAAAAAATATCTATGAAATCATAAAATATTCTTAAAATTTTGTTTTAAAGGAAATGGGATGAAAAGTTGCGGATAAGCCAGGCTTGCAATTTAACCAGAATAGGGCTATGATATGGGGTGCAGATTGTGGGAGCATCTATGTGCAGTACAATCTAACTAGAATCGTGCTATGATATGGGGTCCAGATTTGTTTTGCCAGCAGGGCTGATTTGCACCCCGCAGCGAGAACTCCGATGGCGTTCTTAAATATGGCATTGTCTGTAAAGCGGCATGGATGTTTAGAAAGGAAAAGATTATGAGAGAACAGTTGACAAAAAGTGATGTAAAAAAGATAGAGGAAGAAATTGAATATCGGAAGTTGGTGGTGCGCAAGGAAGCAATTGAAGCAGTAAAGGAAGCCAGGGCACATGGGGATTTGAGTGAAAATTTTGAGTATCATGCAGCAAAGAAAGACAAGAATAAGAATGAAAGCCGGATCCGTTATCTGGAACGGATGCTGAAAACAGCACAGATTGTTTCTGACAGTTCCAAGGAAGATGAAGTGGGGATTAACAATACTGTGACTGTATATTTTGAGGAGGACGATGAAGAGCAAGTGTTCCGTCTGGTCACGTCGATTCGGGGAAATTCTATGAAACATTTAATTAGTACAGAATCTCCTCTTGGGAAAGCAATCCTTGGACGCAAGGCAGGGGAGCGGGTTCAGATCAAGGTCAACGATAATTACAGTTATTATATCGTAATTAAACAAATTGAAAACACGGCTGAGGATGAAAATGATACAATTCGGGGGTATTAAGTAATTTATGTATTTTAAGGAGAATATTACCATACAATTGTGCCTGGCGCGGGGACAAAAGACGTGTTAGAAAAAATGGGTGGTCATGGAAGTGCGTTCAACACACGCTTCTTTTTGGGTGACATTGTTTCCTGCAAGTTGACATTTCGTTGGGAAAGTATCATATGACTCGGTTGAATCTCTTACCAGGAATCCTTATACTGTAGTTAGATAAAGGAGGAAAACGATGGAGCAGGTCAATTTTGCCGAGCGTTTACTTATGCTTCGAAGGCAAAAGAATATTACACAGGAACAGTTAGCAAATTTTCTGGGTGTGACGAAAGCGTCTGTTTCAAAATGGGAGACCAGGCAGAGTATGCCAGATATACTGCTGCTGCCGCAGCTTGCTGTATTTTTTAATGTGACAATTGATTTTCTTTTGGGATATGAACCACAGATCAGCAAGGAACAGATCCAGAAAATTTATCAGGAATTGGCGTTGGGGTTTGCCACAGAACCTTTTGAAAATATCATGGAAAAAAGCCAGGGGCTGGTAAAAAAATATTATTCCTGTTATCCCTTTTTATTACAAATTTGTATTCTTTGGCTGAACCATTTTATGGTTCCCAAAGACATTGAAAGACAGCAGGGCGTGTTGCAGGAAATCGAAAAACTTTGTGAACATATTATAAAAAATTGTCATGTGGTAAGTATCTGTAATGACGCAATTTCCCTGAAAGCTATGGTTAAGCTGCAGTTAGGAAAAGCGGCGGAAGTGGTTGAGGTTTTGGAAGAAATCACAGATCCTATGGGGATTTCAAGCAACAATGATATGATGCTGATTCAGGCATATCAGATGATGGGAGAGAATCAAAAAGCAAGAAGCTATACCCAGATTATCATGTATATGCATTTGATGTGCCTCGTAGGAGGGGCG
Source organism: uncultured Lachnospiraceae bacterium (assembly GCA_951801955.1). Taxonomy (GTDB): domain Bacteria; phylum Bacillota; class Clostridia; order Lachnospirales; family Lachnospiraceae; genus Petralouisia. Next base: position 7,519 of record CATOOV010000065.1, on the reverse strand, counting down.
GTTCAATATTTGGCAATTGAACTGCAGAATTTGGAGCATTGCCAGGAAACTATCCATCGAATCGAAGGGTTGGTGGAAGCATATGAAGTGGAAAGGCTATATCCCAATGGGGCGGCACAGTTTTTTTATCAGTCAGCATACGTTTATGCGTTTCATGGGATGAGAGAAGAAACCTTTGTACAATTGGATAAATATGTGAAAAGTGTGAGACATTTAATGTTAAAGGACAAGCTTAAGCTTCATGGGGATCCGTATTTTGACTGCCTCACAGAATGGATTGAGCAGTTGGAGTTGGGAGCAGAGCCGCCGCGGAATCCTAAAATGGTATTTGAAAGTTTAAAAGAATCTTTGGAACATCCGGTGTTTGCATTTGTGCAAGACAGCCCGGAATTTCAAGAGATAAAGACAACCCTTTTGGGGATAAGGACTGTCGCATGAAACATATGTAAAATGCTTATACTTTTGCAATTTCGTTATTCTTTGTATCTGAAACAGAAAGGGGAAGCTATATGAAGGAAATTCAAGAGTTTTTACCATTTTTAATACCAATTGCAGTACTTGAAATAGTACTTCTTATTTATACGCTGCGCCATATCTTGACGCATTCCAACTATCAGCGTGGGAATCGTACGATTTGGATTATTGTTACTTTGGTAGGTATGGAGTTTATTGGACCGATCCTTTATTTTTTATTGGGAAAAGAAGATTCCTGATTTTTGGAAAAGGAAAATCGGCTGTGGATGGAACATTATTTTAAAAGAAAAGGTTTCGTTTGGACGGGTCTAAAAGGGCAGTATATGGAATGGAAAGGATGACAGCTATGGATATGCTGGAAATTTCCCATATTTCCAAAAGTTTTGGAGACAGGGAGGTACTGAGGGATGTGAATTTGACAGTGCCGAAGCACGCAATTTATGGATTTGTAGGGCAAAACGGCGCAGGGAAAACGACCACTATGAAACTGATTTTAGGGCTTCTGCCTGCGAACCAAGGAGAAATATGGGTAAATGGAGAAAAGGTATCTTTTGGTCAGAATCGTACAAACCAATATATTGGTTATCTGCCGGACGTACCAGAATTTTATACTTTTATGACCCCTGCAGAATATCTGGATTTTTGCGGGGCTATTACAGGAATGGAACCCCATGACTGCAGAAAGCGGACAAAGGAACTGTTAAGCCTGGTAGGATTATCTCAAGAAAAGCACCGAATCAAAGGGTTTTCCAGAGGTATGAAACAGCGGCTTGGCATTGCCCAGGCATTACTGAATCGTCCCAAACTGTTGATTTGTGATGAACCGACCTCCGCATTAGATCCAGTGGGAAGAAAGGAAATCCTGGATATCTTAACGGCGGCAAGAGAGCAGACCACAGTACTTTTTTCCACACATATCCTTTCAGATGTAGAGCGAATCTGTGAAAAATTTGCGTTTCTTCATGAGGGAAAGATACTGTGTCAGGGAAGTATGGAAGAAATGAAGAAAAATTGCAAAGGGGCAGGATTTCAAATGGAACTCGAACATAAAAAAGATGTAAAAAAACTATTACAGCGGTTTCCAGAGGGAATACAGCAGGGAAAATACGGCGTTGCCTATCAGCAGGGAACAAAGTGCCAGATAGAGGAAGTGCTTTTGTGGATGCTGAGAGAGCAAATCAGCTTTCACAGTATTGAAAAATGCAGCATTACATTGGAATCTTTGTTTTTGGAGGTGGTGGGGAAGTGAGAGTTTGGCTCGCCTATTGGAAAAAGGAATGGATGGAGCTTGTGCGCAATGGGAAATTACTGATTCTTCTGCTTATCTCGGGATTGTTTGGGCTTATGAATCCTGCACTTGCCAAACTGACTCCCTGGCTGATGGAGACGATGGCAGAATCATTGCAGGATACCGGGCTTTTGGTGACAGGGGTGACGGTGGATGTGATGACAAGCTGGACCCAGTTTTATAAAAATATGCCTATGGCGCTGATCGTGGTAGTTTTGATGCTTTCTGGTATTTTTATCCAGGAGTATCAAAAGGGAACGCTTATTTTAGTGCTGACAAAGGGATTGTCCAGGCAAAAAGTATATACGGTAAAAACGGCAGTACTTCTTTTGATGTGGTTTGCCTGCTTTTGGCTCTCCTTTTTTATTACCTGGATTTACAATGATATTTATTGGGACAATAAAACGGCATCCCATGTTGTACTGGCAGCGGCGTTATTTTGCCTGTTTGGTGTGTGGGTGATTTTATTTGTTGTTTTTTTCTCTGTAGTGTTTTCAGAAGTCTCAGGGATATTGGCAGGTACAGGCATTGTTGTTGTGATATCTTATGTGTTGGGAATTTTTCCAAGGTTGAAGAACTATGTTCCAACGAAATTGTTAAGTTCGCAGGAGCTGCTCACTCACGCAGCGATTCCAGAAGATTTTGGCGGGGCAGTCGTTGTCACAGTTCTTATGATGGCAGCGGCAGGCACTGCAGGAATGTTTTTATTTGCAAGGAAGTCAATAAAATAGTATGCGCACGCGCACAAGTGGAAAGTGTCACTGCGTGACCGCGCTCGGCGCGGCAAAGTGTGCACCCCCATTCTTGGAGGAATGGGGGTGCACACTTTGTTCTGTGAAAGCTCTAAGAATACAGTACAAGAAAAAGGAACACAAATTGATTTGTTTTCGTTGAAAAAATTGAAAGGGGCTGCCATAAAATGCAGAAATCCCATAACGTATCGTAACAATGTGGCAAATATTTGTACGATAGGTTATGGAAATTTCTCATTTTGCGACAACCCCTTTATCTTTCGGTGTGCCTGAAAATTGCTTTCTAACACGCTCTGGCAAATATTACTTTTTCTCTGCGTCCAACCGCCCGTTTGAAAGTTATGTTTTTGAATTTGTTTTTACATAGCCGATAAATTTATTTTGATATAAAATCTCAATATATTGTACCAGCCTTGGAATGACGGGTTCAGCCTCCTTGCCGAATTTTGCAGATACAAGTTTGGAAATTTCGTATACATTCCGCATACCATCCATCTGCTGCCATACATAGCTGCCATACTCATCCAGGGAAATATGGCTGACGGGAGGCTTTTTAAAAACTTTCTGTGCGATCCAGTTATAAAATCCTTGGTTCACTACATGTACGGTGACTTTCCCTTTCCGGTCTGCATCCCAAGTATAAGACGGATTGCAGACCGGAATAAAATCCATAAAATTTTTCTTGGTTTTTCCCACAAATTCTCCTTTAATCAGCTGATGCCATTATATTTTTTTGCTTTTTCGATAACAGAATTTCCAAAGAGAGAACGTCAGCAATGCAAATGCAACAAGACCGATTATGTTTCCAACATTTGCGTCCGAAAGGGCTGGAATCATTCCAGGCAGAAATTCGCCTAGGATATTGCCTACATTATTATCTTTGCCCACTGGGATAATTGCAAGGATGGCAAGAAAGATACCTACAAGCCCTTCTCCTGCGATTAATCCAGAGGAGTATAATACGCCGTTTGCATCTGCGTCTTTCTTTTCATTTTCGCTGTCCTTCTTCTTTTCGACAAACCATTTTACAATCCCGCCAACCATCATTGGCGTACTTAAATGGATAGGCAGATATAAACCAATGGCAAACGGAAGTACTGGGATTCCTAAAATTTCTACTACAATCGCGATAAATGCGCCAATCCCAACTAAGGTCCAGGGCAAATTGCCGTCCATTACGCCTTCGACAATCATTTTCATCAAGGTTGCCTGGGGCGCCGGAAGCTGTGTGGATTCATATCCCCATGCAATGTGAAGAAGGTATAATACGCCGCCGATGGCAAGCGCTGATGCGAAAACGCCTATGATTTCGCCAATCTGCTGTTTTTTGGGGGTTGCCCCAAGGATATAGCCTGTCTTCAAATCTTGTGACGTATCGCCTGCGATAGCCGCAACAATACAGATCACTCCGCCGATGGCAATTGCTGCAATCATACCTTCATGCCCAGTCGTGCCAGTAGCTTTCAGGGCGATGGTGGCAACTAACAATGTGGCGATCGTCATACCAGACACGGGATTGTTGCTGCTTCCTACCAGTCCCACCATACGGGAAGAAACGGTTGCAAAAAAGAAACCAAAAATAACAATTAGAAATGCGCCGAATAAGTTAATGGGGATGACAGGCACAATCCAGATTGCAAGGGCAAGCACAACAACACCAGTCAGGATAACCTTGATATTTAAATCCTGGTTGGTACGTTCATCTGTAGTTTCCCCTTTTCCAAATCCCTTCAGGGCTTCCCGGAAAGTGCTGATAATTAAAGGCAGTGATTTAATCAGGCTTAATACCCCGCCGCAGGCAACCGCGCCGGCTCCAATATACTTAATATAGTTTGTCCAAATTCCAAAAGATCCTTTGGTAGCGTATAACTCTGCAATGCTCACATCCGCCGGGAACAATACGATATCCCCTCCAAACAATACGATCAGCGGCATCAACACAAACCAGCCCAGCGTACCGCCGCAGAAAAGGTAAGATGAAATTTTGGGTCCGCAGATATAGCCGACACCCAACAGCGCCGGAAGCACATCCATACCAATTCCAGATCCTTTGTACACAGGGATTTCATAATGGACCTCACTTGGAAACACTTTCAACCCATCGGTAATAAATTTATATGCTGCCGCAATGCCAAGACCTGCAAATACAGTGGAAGCTTTGTCTCCGCCTTCCTCGCCTGCCATCAGCACTTCGGCACATGCCTTGCCTTCTGGATAGGGAAGGGTGCCATGTTCCTGTACAATCAATGCTTTCCGCAAGGGAACCATAAACAGGATTCCCAAGGCGCCGCCGATAAACGCAATCACGGCGATTTCAATTAAAGAGGGGGCTGAAGTTCCCCACTCACTTGCCCAGAGGAACAATGCAGGCAGGGTAAAGATAGTACCTGCAGCTACAGATTCTCCTGCAGAGCCTATGGTCTGTACCATATTATTCTCAAGGATCGAATCTTTCTTTAAAATTTTACGGATAATACCCATAGATAAAACCGCTGCGGGGATAGATGCTGATACTGTCATTCCCACGCGCAGGCCAAGGTATGCGTTTGCCCCGCCGAATACGATGGCAAGAATCACTCCAAGTATAATGGAAGTAGATGTGAATTCCGGCAATGTCTTATTGGCGGGAATAAATGGTTTGAATTCCTTGTTCTCACTCATTTAAATTTACTCTCCTTTACATTTATTGATTTCATTTTAACAAGGATTGGACAATTTGTCTACTTTAATCGAAATTTAGATTTCGTTTTTGGTAAATTTTGTTAGAATTGTGCAACCAATTCCATGTTGAAATAAAGTTGACGAAATTTTTCGCGTCTATTAGGCAAGTTTGAAATAATTTATGCCATTAGAAGTGTATTGTATAAGCTGTTAGAATAAAGTTGAAAAAATATTTTTCATATACTAGGAATGCTTAAAATAATTTTGGGCTTATAGAAGTGTATTTCACTGGCTGTTGAAAAAAGTTGATAAAGTCATTCTGTTATATCACGCATATTAAAAATTTTTTTCGAAAGAAAGGTATCTAACAATTATTTTCCGTTATTTTTCCATTAATTATACGGAAAGAATATGGCGGCGCCATATAGAATGTATTAGAGAATTTCTATATAGTTTTGGAACGAGGCTTGTAAAAAAAGAGAAAAATCAGTACAATAGAGAAATCTAGAATGTACTCTCAAACTTTTGGTGTATTTGATCGTAAAGGAGATACTACGCTAGGGGTACATATTTTAGAAGGAACAGGGGGAAAAAGTAAAAAAATTTGCATAGTTGGTTCCAGACTGGCAGCTTTTGCCACAAAATAGCCAGCCCCGGATGGAACGGTTTTTTTACAAAGTACCTTTTTGTGCTGAAAAATGTGCAGAATGGAGGAAAAGATGAAGAAAGAAAAAAACAGAAACTCATTTTCAGGCTCAATTGGTTTTGTCCTTGCAGCTGCTGGAAGCGCAGTAGGATTGGGAAATATCTGGAGGTTTCCATATTTGGCGGCAAAGGACGGCGGCGGGCTGTATCTTGTAATTTACCTGATTTTGGCGCTGACCTTTGGATTTACATTGCTGGTGACAGAGATTGCCATTGGAAGAAAGACAAAACAAAGTCCCCTTACCGCGTATGGGAAGTTGAAATCCCAGTGGGGGTTTCTCGGAATCCTTGCATGTCTGGTTCCAGTGATCATACTGCCCTATTACTGTGTAATCGGCGGCTGGGTAGTGAAATATTTTCTGGCGTATTTGACAGGTGAGGGCGTACAGGCGGCATCGGATGGATACTTTACAGAATTCATTTCAGGAGAAAGCGAGCCAATTATATTGATGATGATATTTCTCTTTGTGGTTGCTTTTATTATTATCTGTGGCGTAAATAAGGGGATTGAAACTTTTTCGAAAGTATTAATGCCGTTGTTGCTTTTATTGGTGGTGGGAATTGCTGTATTTTCCCTGACGATTTCATTTACAGACGACCAGGGGGTTACCAGGACAGGTCTCCAAGGATTTTTTATCTATGTAGTGCCAGATTTTTCTGGAATGACAGTGAAGGGATTTTTTACAGTGCTGCTGGATGCTATGGGGCAGTTGTTTTTCAGCCTCAGTGTCGCCATGGGAATTATGATTACGTATGGCTCTTATGTTAAGGATGAGGACAATTTGGTGCGTTCCATTAACCAGATTGAAATTTTTGATACGGTTGTAGCATTTCTTGCTGGTGTAATGATTATTCCGGCTGTATTCACTTTTATGGGCAGGGAGGGAATGGAAGCCTCTGGTCCCAGCCTGATGTTCGTATCACTGCCAAAAGTATTTTCAGAAATGGGCAAAATCGGTAATTTAATGGGATGCCTGTTCTTTGCCATGGTATTGTTCGCTGCGCTCACCAGCGCTGTTTCCGTGATGGAAGCGGTGGTTTCCAGCCTGATGGATAAATTCCACCTGTCAAGGCTCAAAGCGTCCCTGGTTGAGCTGGCAATTGCGCTGCTTGGCGGAATCGCCGTATGCCTGGGTTATAATAAATGGTTCTTTGATATCACGCTGCCCAATGGTGCGCATGCACAGATTTTGGATATTATGGATTATATAAGCAATAATTTCTTTATGCCGCTGGTAGCTATCGGAACCTGTATTTTAATAGGATGGATCCTGAAGCCAAAGACTATTATTGACGAAGTGGAGAAGACCGGATGTAAATTTGGCAGACGTGGGTTATATATCGTGATGGTTAAATTTATTGCGCCAGTGCTGTTAGTGATTCTGTTGTTGAAATCATTGGGAATTTTGACAGTGATTTAAGTTTATGAAAAGAAAATGATAGAGCCCTCTGGGCAGGGTGCGCACGCGTGCGAATAGGAGATGTCACTGCGTGACCGCACTCGGCGCGGCAAAGGGGCTGTCGCTTTAACGATTGAATAATCGTGAAGCGGCAGCTTTCTTTTTGCCTTTTTTATGGTCATATTTGATCTGTTCTGTCGGAAATGTTTGCTTAAATTAAAAAAGGGCGTACTTTAATA
>CATOOV010000064.1 GCA_951801955.1 uncultured Lachnospiraceae bacterium | reverse complement strand
AAAACACATAAGGATTCATAATATCCAATAATTATTTACAGAAAAGATTATGGTTATATTTTTATAGATTATATTTTTTTCTCTATAATTGACTTAAAAAATTATGCCACTTATGCCACAAACCCCTTTCAGCCCTGTAAAATAGCGGCTTCCGGGTGTGGCAAAACTTTTCTTCATTTTGCCACTTATGCCACATCCTTTTTCTGTAAATGGCTGAAACCCGCATAAATACTGGATTTCTGGGATTCCAAAAAATTTCCTTTGTGGCATTTTTCAAAGGCAAAAATTAGGATTTTTCATGAAAATCCACGAATTTATACAAACACTTGTTCTTATTTCTGTAAATCATGGTAATATCCTGGCGCATCCTTATCCCGAAAATGGGGCATTTTTTTGCCCGGAGTGGGTACAAAAATACCCATCCTTACTGCTGGGCATTTTTGGTTCCAAAAACATCCATTGTATAATATGTATAATAATCCTTTCTTTTTTAGTTCTATATTTATACATTTTGTATATATCACTGCATCCCAAAGATAGTTTTGTGGCAAAACTGGAATTTAAAAATGCCACACGCAGGATTCCCGTAAAATAGGGATTTCCCGCCATTCTGTGACTGAATCCATGCCAAAATCCCATGAAAATGTGGCAAAGTTTTTGCCACATTTTATCTGTGCAGTTTTCACAATAAATAGGCGTAAACCATAATGTTTATTGTGCTTTTTGGCATTCATAGGAAACGCAGACATTTTGTTTTTATACAACGGGCTTCCATAATATCGTCCCAAAAGTCCACCCGCAGGGCGCGGAATTTAAAATCCTGAAAGCGCAGGCTTGAATATACGGATCAACTTTCGCCGACAGTGGCGGGCTGGGGGACAGGCAGCGGATAAGGCTGCCCGCTCCCCCATTAAGCGTCACTCCCCTTTCCATATGCTTGCCATCCTCGCTATTTCTTCCGGTTTCACTATTTCCCCCGCCTCCCCCACTTTCCCAGGTTCCTTCTCCAATGTGTAAAGCGGCTCTAAGTCATTAAGCATTTTCCGGTGTTTCAGGTAATCTACATATTTCTTTCTCCGTTCCTCATATTCTTCCTCGCTCAGCCCCATGTCTTTCTCATATTTTTCCGGGAATTGTTCTAAATCATCAAACGGAATCCCTTTTTCCATGAGATATCCAAAAAAATCCGCCTGGCACGACAGGCATTCCCTAATCAGGTAATAGTCTACCTTCAGCCCAAGTTTCTCTTCAAGGACTTGCAGGATTATCCTCATATAAACCCTTGCAATATCCTCATCAAAGCCTGCCTGGGAATTCTCATAAGCCATTGCATAGTCATAAGCCCTCATTGATATGTCAGCCGCTTTTTCCCCGTCTTCCGCCTTTACCGCATCATCATACCTTAGCGGTTCGCCCGCCTCCATCGCCTCATAAGCCCTTATCGCCTCATAAGCCTGCCTTGCATCTTCAGCCCTTGCCGCATAGCCTTTATCCTCCCCCGGCTGGGCATTTCCAGCCTCAGCCGCCTTTTGGGAAGCCGTTTGTTTCAATGCCAGCGCCCTTTTAAATTCATCTTCCGTCGGCAGGGGGACATTCTGATTGGCGGCACGTATATCCTCGCATAATTTATCATAGCCGCCCTTCTCATGCTCCTTAAACGCTTTATCTACGGCGGCGTTTCTTTCCTTTATAATGTAATCCGCTTCCCTCATCAATCCGTAAGCTTTGCTTCTTACCTCGCACTCTACATTTTTCCTTTCCCTATCCGGCACGTATGTGCTTTTCATCATTTTTTCATATATCTCGATGTAAATGAAAAAATCCTTTTCTATCTCCGACAGGGCGTCCCACGGGTAAGTATCCGGCTTGCCAAGCCTTTCCAAATATGATTTCAAGTACCTCCTGATGTTCTGACGCGCATCATGGCTGCGTCCTTTCGGGATTCTGTATGTTTTATAAATTGTATCCCAATCTGCATGACTGGTTCTTCCCATGACCCTCTCCTCCTTCCATGCCTGCCCTTAACCGGAAATGCCCTCTGCAAATCCTGCTGTCCCTTATTTTAATACGCTTCCGTAAAAAAATCAATGCCTCCCCGCCCCTTCCATCCATAATATAGCCATATACGGAGCCGACCCGCAGAAGCTAAACCATGCCCAAGCCACGGAAACCGCCGCATTGATTTTATGAACTTCTTGTTACGGCTGAAATTGTTCCTTTTTGAATTTAAAGTGTTCCCTTAAGAATCCCTGTTCCGCCTTATTTTAAGCCATTTCTTCAATTCCTGAATTTTTGACATGTTCCTTTAAATTGCGGTATACTTTAAGCGAATTCAAGGCAAGAAAGGAGTGTAGCCTATGAAAACAAATGTTTTAAAAGCGGTTTATGCCGAGCGCAAGCAGGCATACCACACATTGACGGCGATTAAGGAAATCGCCCTTACGGAACCCGCCATTAGCGGGAAATTCCGGCAGTTTATTATCGACGCACAGCAGGAGGCGGAGTTCAGTTACCTGCTCGCCTCAGATGGGATGCATGAATGCCAAGAATCTAAAGGAGGACAAAACAATGGCTAGAACGAAAGACCAAACCATACTGGAAATCACATCAGAATATTTAGACCGGATACCCCCTACCGACCACATCAAGTCGGCAATCATAAAAGCGGATATCTTAGATGAACTCATGAACGCCTTTGAACTTGAAAACACAAACAAGGACAAAGGGAAACGCTGGAAATTCATGGACAGGCTCATCGGATCGCAAATCGCGCTCATCATATTACGGTTATATCATGTAGTCAACATCGCCTATGCAGGCTTGGATGCAGGAAGCCAATACGACGTCCTGAGCATCTATCAATCTGAAGGTGAAGAAGAAGGGATTTATGTAAGTGGTGAACGAGCATTCTTCCAGCTCTCACAACAATATTGCTTTACCATTACGCCAAAAGAAGTGCAAGATATTATGACAATCCTGAAAAACAACGCGCCACGGAAAGAAAGATGCAATGACCGTAACTTAATCGCAGTAAACAATGGCATTTTTGATTACGAAACTAAGACCTTGATGCCGTTTGACCCGGAATTTGTTTTTACTGCAAAATCCAAAGTCAATTACAATGACCAGGCATATAACGTAGTCATCCACAACCCGGATGATAATACCGACTGGGATGTGGAAAGCTGGATGGATGATTTATCAGATGACCCGGAAATTGTGCATGTGTTATGGCAGATTTTAGGCGCAATCATAAGACCAAACGTCCCATGGAATAAAGCCGCATGGTTCTATTCCAACACTGGCAATAACGGAAAAGGCACGCTGTGCGAACTGATGCGGCAGCTCTGTGGGAAAGGCACGTACGCAAGCATCCCATTGTCAGACTTCGGGAAAGACTTCATGCTTGAGCCATTGATAAGCGCAACAGCCATCATCGTGGATGAGAACGACGTTGGCACATACATCGACAAGGCGGCAAATCTGAAAGCAGTCGTCACCAATGATGTAATCCAGATTAACAGAAAGTTTAAATCTCCGGTTGCTTATCAGTTCAAGGGCTTCATGGTCCAATCTCTGAACGAAATGGTTAAGGTCAAAGATCGTTCGGACTCTTTTTACAGACGGCAGCTTTTCATCCCGTTCACGAAATGCTTCACCGGGAAGGAACGCAAATACATCAAAAACGACTACCTGCAACGCCCGGAAGTGCTGGAATATGTGATGTATAAAGTCTTAAACATGAATTACTATGAGTTAGATACGCCACAGGCATGTAAAGATGCCCTGGAGGAATACAAGGAGTGCAATGACACTGTCAGACAGTTCTTTAATGAAGTTGTCTTGCAGGCAACCTGGAACCTGCTTCCCTTTAAATTGTTATATGAAATGTATAAAAAGTGGTTCAAAGAAAACAATCCGTCAGGAAGCATCCAGGGCAAAACCTCTTTCATAGACGACATCATCACCATTGCCAACCAGAGCGATGAATGGCAGTGTCGAAACAAAAACCATAAAATATATACCGCACACAGGATGAATGGCTATGAACCTCTTTTGCACGAATATGACATGGATGATTGGCAGAAACGAGATAAATGCATCTCATACCGTGGCATTTTGCGCGATGACGGCGTTATTCCCCCGGTCATCCATAATGACTGAGGAATCAAAGGTGGGGCTTGGGAGCAATCCCCGCCCCACCCATGCCTTTACAGCAGACACCCATAAACACAGACTATCAAAACAAAAGGAGCAGATCATATGAATAAAAGAAGCGCCAATACCGCCGAAAACCCAATCGCCATTGACATCACTGGACTCTCCGCCATGCTTTCATGCGGGCGGGCAACCGCCCGTAAAATCGCTGATGAAGCCGGAGCGACCATTAAAATCAACCGCAGGGTGCTGTTCAACGTAGAAAAGGTCAGAGCCTACATAAACAATATGTCCATGTGACACAGCTTTCCGTGTCATCCTGACGCCTGGTTCCTGCGCCCGCCCAATGCCGTGAAAAAAAATAACGGGAGCAATTTTGACACAGAGTTTTGTGTAAAAGCTGACACTTATTCTTTGTGTCAAAGCTGACACAGGATTTTGTGTCTGGCGCACCAGCAACGGCAAACCCATTTACATTCCCCTGCCCTTATGGTATGATTCCACCAGGAAGCCATGCCATAAGAGCGGGGAAGGAAAGGAAAATCTTATGGCAAACAGAAAAGACAGCAGAAACAGAGTATTGCGGAAAGGGGAAAGCGAACGCAGCGACGGACGGTATATGTACCGCTATACCGACGCCAAGACCGGGAAGCAGAAATCCATTTACGCAAAAGACCTGCCGGAACTCAGGGCAAAGGAAAAAGCCCTGGAACACGACCTTGAAAACAACGTCAGGACGGATGGCAATGCTAAGAAATTGACCGTAAATGACTTCTTTGAACGGTATCTTGATATTAAAGAAATCTCCGACTCCACGAAGGTCAACTACCGTTCCGCATGGGAGAACCATGTGAGGGACTCCATCGGGCAGTACAAGGTTGTCCAGGTTGTCCCGTCCGACATCAAGAAGCTGTATTCCGACCTGTCGAAACAGGGGCTTGCAAGGAGCAGCATCAAGCATATCCACAACCTTCTGCACCCTGTCCTTGAAATGGCGGTTGACGATGAAATCATCAACCGAAACCCGGTGAAATCCGTATGGAGCGATTACGGGCGGGAAGCGGAGGAAAAGAAAGCCTTAACGCTTGCTCAACAAAGGCGGCTTATGCAGTTCCTGAAGTCCGACAGCATGTATAAGTGCTACCATCCCATGCTTACCATCATGCTGGGGACTGGCGTAAGATGCGGCGAATTAGTCGGGCTGACCTGGGATGACGTGGACTTGGAGAAAAAAGAAATCAAGATCCGCCGCACATTGGTCTATAAGGACTACGGGGACGGCTTAAAGCTCCATGTAAGCACCCCTAAGACGAAATCCGGCGTCCGCACTATCCCAATGTCTGACAGCGTATATAACGCCTTTACGGAACAGAAGGAGCTTAACACCCTGCTTGGGAGGGACCGCAACGAGTTTGAAGTCGAGGGACTACGGAACTTCGTCTTCATCACGAGGAACAGCAGACCGCTTTTAATGAATTCCGTAAATAAAATCCTCACCAACATCGTCAAGGCGATAAATGCCCAAGAACCGGAAGAGCCGTTCCCGCCCGTTTCCGCACATACCATGCGCCATACGTTCTGCACCCGGATGGCAGAAAACGGGATGGACATCAAAGTATTGCAGCATATCATGGGACACGCAAACATCAACATCACGATGCAGGTGTATAACCATATCGCCGACAGTTCCAGGATTGAGAACGAGCTTGCCAGAATCAACGCTTTGGCTGTAAAGTTCTGAGAATAAAAAAATAGTGTCAATCGTGTGTCAAACCACGAAAAACACCAACTTAAAAATCCGCGGAAGCCTGTAAAATAGGGCTTTTGCGGACTTAGAAACCTGAAAATGTATAACAACCGATACTCGTCACTCCTTCTGGGAGATTTATACCATTTAATTTGCCACAACCATAGAATGCATAATTGCCAATGCTTGCCATTCCTTCTGGAAACTTAACACTATTTAATTTACCACAACCATAGAATGCATAATTCCCAATTTTAGTTATTCCTTCTGGAAGTTCTATATCCCCAGTTTTCCCTCCAGGACAACAAACCAAAGTCTTACCATCTTTATAATATAGTATTCCATCCTGGGCTGTGTATTTTTCATTACCACTGTCCACTAGAATCTCTGTTAAGTTACTACATCCCAAAAATGCCCTATTCCCAATTCCCCATACTTCCTTCGGCAACTCGATGCTATTTAGGCTCTTGCAGACACTAAATGCATCGTCCTCTATACTCGTTAAGCCTTCTGGCAATTTGATACTGTTTAGGTTCCTACATCCTTCAAATGTAGACTCTTCTATGCTTGTTACCCCTTTCGGCAATTCGATACTGCTTAGGCTACTACAGTATGAAAATGCCCATTCCCCTATGCTTTTTAATCCTTCAGGAAGTTTAATATTGCCCAAGCTACTACAGCTTGAAAATGTATTATTTCCGATACTGGTAATATTTTCTGATAACTTGATACTTCTCAAGTTGCTACATTCTGAAAATGCTCTATCTCCGATTTCTGTTACTCCTTCTGGCAGTTTGATACTGCTTAGGCTCTTGCAGCCTTTAAATGCATCCTCTCCAATACATATGACACTTTTCCCACCAATCTTAGCAGGAACTACCAATTCTTTCGTTGTTCCAGTATAACCAGTAATCACTAGTGTGCCATTATTCAATTCTTTGTATTGGTAATCTCTACTCTCATCCTCATCTTTCTGTTTTTCAACAGCAACTTTACAACTGACGGACAACCCATTTGATGCTCTTCCTGTAATAACTGCCTCCCCCTCATTCTTAGGAATGACTGTGATCATCAATGTTGCAGAATGGTTATCTTCTGCATTGACCCCTCGACACGTAATTTCATTAGAATCTATGATATCAGAATCACTGCTTGACCATTCAATAGCATCCACTTCAGATGACAGGATCGAAGAAGAAGTTTGCGAATCCTGCGAAAGCGTTAATGTTCCAGAAATCCTAAACTCTTCCCCTACAGCTCCTTTTACAGATGAATCAATTTTAAATGTTTCTACTCTTGTTATGGAAGTACCTTTTAGAGCACCAATACCAAAATATCCTTTCACACCAGTATAATAATCATAATCAACAATTATTTCAAATTGTGAGATACCTGTGGTATCACAGGATATTAATTTTGGAATATCATTCAGTTGTAAATCATAACTATCCATGAAGATTCCATCTCCATATAAAGATAAAACCACATTATCATTTGCTAATCCAGTGTCATCTATATGCCCTATGCTAAACGCTAGAGAGTTATATTTTTCTTGAAGGTTAAAAGCGATTGTACGTTGTTTACTACCTGAATCTAATGATACCCTAATTGCATTCGTATATGTAACTCCTCCCATTACTAATGTTTGATTCAAAACACACTTATCATAGCTGTAAGGAGGACAATAAGTAAGAAATTCTGATCCTATTTCTCGTCCATTCGATATTTCATCTCCACTTCTTTGAAAATTCAAGGCACCAATACCAAAATATCCCTTTACGCCTGTATAATAATCATATGTGATAACTATTTCAAACTGCGAAACCCCCAAAACATCACATGTAATTTTTTTTGCTATATCATTTATAGATAAATCGTAGTTATCACACAATTCCCCATCCTTATAAATACTCAGAACAATATTGTCATTAGCAGTTCCTGTACCATCTATATGACCTACTTCAAAACTAAGTGAATTGTATAACCTAGACAGATTAAATCCAATTCTACGCTCATGCCTACCTGAATCAAGTGACACTTTAATAGCATCACTATATGTCACATTTCCCATGACAACACTATCTTCTATCGTCGAATCTTCTAAATAATACGGCATACATTCCAACAACATATTTGAAGTTTTCACAGATGCAGCCACAACTATGTCCTCAAAAAAATTTATATTTATACCAATAATTACAAGTACAAATGCAAGTAAAATACTTAATATTCTATTGATTCTTCTTTTTTTCTTCATAATATTTAAATTCCTTTTCACTCAATATTTTAGTTTTCCTTATCATTCGATGCACCTGCTATCTTATTGTAGTACATCTGTCTTATTTCACCTTCTCACTCTCCACAACAGATTCAATCATTACCATTTCACTAATTTACTAATTTTCTTTCTATTGTTTGCCGTGTTTTTATACCATTCATTTTCCTTTATCTTAATTTTCTTCTTCCCAACAGTTTTTCTTAAAATTTTGTCAAATTCAGATTTTGTCATGTATTTCCCAAACCAATAATCAGCCCCATAACTTTCGATCGCATACTCGGTACTATAGGCTATCATGGATGATTTTCCATCTTTAGATATTTTGTAATAACATATTTGGTCAGCGATTGGGGCGCTTAATGCTGTCCCAATCGACACAATTCCAGATAAAGGATAATAAGAAATAATATTATGTCCCCCACCTACTTCTGTTATTTTCCCATTATTATAACAATATATTTTCTGCCAATCGTCCGCATAAGACAACGGAAACTTATTTCCAGCAGATGACATATCAATAAATAATTCTGGTATACCATCTTTATTTACATCATTTAACATAAATTTTACATATTTTGAATCAGCATACTTATTATCCCATTTTATTTTTTTCTTACCCAAATAATTTTTATATTCATTAATTGCTTTTTTTGCTTTTTTACCCAATGTTACTTTGACTTTGCATTTTGCCTTTTTTCCATCCACTTTCGCTGTAATTGTAGCAGTTCCTACTGAGACACCTGTAACTTTTCCATTTTTTACAAATGCCACTTTTTTATTATTGCTACCCCAAGTAATCTTTTTCCTTTTTAAAGCAGGTTTAAGCACTACAGTGAGCTTTTTACTTTTTCCAACCTCCACCGTAAGATTGCTTTTACTCAATGTTATACTTTTAACTTTGTTTGAAGCGGATGCATTCATTTCTCCTGTGCAAAATAACTGTCCCAATATAATAAAAAATAATACAAATACTTTCCAAAAATTCTTTCTCATCTTATATTCCATATTCCTTTCATTTTTCTTTTTTAATTATCAATTTTAACCTTACACCACTTTACAACTTTTTCAAGATGACTTCTCGTTATGTCGTATGGATAACACTATTTATTTGTATATTGACTATATTTCTCATTTCTCCATAAGCTATTCCCCTCCATTTTTCAGTAATAAACACAAGAACATCTAACTTTTTTAATTATAAATCAAAGAACATTTTTTCGACAATCCTTTTTAAAAGGAATGATAAAATAATTGCGAACAAATTTTCGGAATATGTGTTTGCGTTTTTCGGAAAAATGTGTTATAATAGTTATAGTGGTTTTGATCAGCATGAATTGAGGAGGTAGCATTATGGCATATGGAAAGATTAGCGACAAGCAGAAAGAAATTCTGGAATATATCAAGAGTGAGATTTTAAACCGTGGTTATCCGCCGGCAGTCAGGGATATCTGTGAAGCGGTCCATTTAAAATCCACTTCTTCTGTCCACTCCCATCTGGAAACTTTAGAGAAAAATGGGTACATACGCAGGGATCCCACAAAGCCAAGGGCAATTGAAATTATTGATGATACCTTTAATTTGAGCCGCCGGGAAATCGTGAATGTCCCTCTTGTGGGACGTGTCGCTGCCGGAGAACCATTGCTTGCCGTGGAAAATATTGAGGCTTATTTTCCCATTCCAAGTGAATATATGCCCAATGAAGAGACGTTTATTTTAAAAGTCAAAGGGGAAAGCATGATCAATGCAGGTATTTTTGACGGGGACAATATTCTTGTGCAATGCCAGTCTACTGCATCGGACGGTGACATGGTGGTAGCTTTGGTCGAGGACTCTGCTACTGTAAAGACATTTTATAAAGAAGACGGGCAATACCGCCTTCAGCCGGAGAACGATAATATGGAACCTATTATCGTAAAAGATTGTACGATATTGGGCAAGGTTTTTGGCGTATTTCGATTTTTTGAATAACATAGAGGCTGTCACATCAAGAAAATACAAGATATAGTTTTATTATCAGAAAAATCATCTATATCTTGTTTTATATTTCCTGAATGCAACAGCCTCCGGTACATCGGGCGGGGGAAAAGGATTTCCCCCTATCCGGCTAATTCTTCTACTGTCATTTTTTTGCCGTCTGTCCAGATTCTCTCTAAATCATAAAAAAGCCGATCTTCTTTTGAAAAAATATGAACGATAATATCATTGTAATCCATAAGGACCCAGCTAGAATTACGGTTTCCTTCAATCTGTTTTGCATGATGACCTGTTTTTGTCAATTTTTCATCTACTGCATCTACCATCGCCTGGATCTGGTTTGTATTGGATCCTGTCGCAATCACAAAATAATCTGCAATTGTAGAAATCTCACGGATATCAATAATCCGCAAATCTTCTGCTTTTTTTTCATTCAAAGCATGACATGCCGCTTTTGCCATTTCACATGAAATACTCATAGATTATCCTCCTTTTTCTTGATTTTTTTATTAAAATATTTATAGGTTTCTACAGTCAGAGGATCTATGTCCCCTCCTTTTTTTTCCAAATATTCCAGGGTATCAGAAAGAATCTGAAGCATTGTCTGATCCAGATCATCGAATGCCAATTTGCGGATGTGTTCAAGGTTTGGCGCTTTATCCCGATTTGGTTCAATATAATCAGCAATGAAAAGAATTTTATCCAAAGTGTTCATTTTGGGTGCTCCAGTGGTATGGACCTGAATTGCATGAAGAATCTTTGGATCATCAATTTTATATATTTTTTTTGCATACAACACCCCTATCTTCGCATGGAGTAGAAAAGGGCTGTGTTTCTCAACCGCACTGACAGCGATTTTGTGTTTTTTACATATCTTCAGTTTTTCTTTGTTGGAAATACACTTTGCACAATCATGGAGCAGCCCTGCATACATTGCCTGTTCAACATCTGCCTGATGCGCCATTGCCAGGGAAGCGGCTGTGTACATAACCCCAAGGGTATGTGTATATCGTTCCTTGTCTAAGTACTTTTTTAATTTTTTTTCTATTTCCAATCGTTTCATATTTTGCACCAAGCCCCAAGCGAAAATACTTGTATTTTCATTTGGGACGCAAACACAAAAGGTGAAAGATGTGTGTTTGCATTTATCCTTTCTTCTTTTTTTCTCTCACCCTTTCCTCCAGCAGCATATTGTTTCAGCATTTTTCAATGGATTTCATAATCATAACATTAATTCGTATACAATTTCTGTTCCTGAATATATGTCTCTACCGGTCTTGGTACTAAATAACGAATTGTCTTCTGTTCCTGTACCCTTCGGCGTATTTCCTGTGAAGATACCTCTAGATTTGGTGTGTCTAATGGTTGGAACTTCCCTGAATATTTTTCATTTAAACAGGCGATGTAATGAAAAAATTCTTCCTGGCACTGATGTTTCCGATAAGCAGCTAAGATACTGCAGTTTTTCAAAATCAATTCCGGGCTTTTCCAAGTTTCAAAATTAAAAAGAGAATCCGCGCCTAAAATAAAATATAATTCTGCATTACCATAAGACTCTTTTAATTTTTGCAGTGTACGAAACGTGTAACTGGTCTCCAAAGATTGGACTTCTATTTCGCTCAATACAAACCATGGATTATCAGAAATTGCCAAAGAAACCATCTCACACCGATGAATCGCGTCTGTAATGTGCTGTTTATGTTGTAAAGGCGAGTGTCCTGTGGGAACAAACAGCACTTGATCTAAAGAATATTGTTCTCTGGCATTTTCGGCAATCATAAGATGACCATTATGAATGGGATTAAAAGTTCCGCCCATAATGCCAATCTTTTTCATTTCCCTGCCTGTAGCTGCTTCCATTTTACATTCTTTCTTCATCTGATTGCCTTTCATTAGGTAGGCAATTGAATTTTTGGATCCTTTTTTGCCGGACGATACAATACGATCTTTTTTCCTATCACATGAACTACTTCTGATTTTGATCGTTCTGCAATCGTCTCCGCCAATTCATGTGGATCGTCAAAACAATTTTTTAATACGGAGAGTTTGATCAATTCCCGCTTTTCCAATGCCTCATCTACTGCTATTATAATTTCTGGTGTCAAACTTGCCTTCCCCACCTGGAAGATTGGAGATATATGATTGGCAAGACCTTTTAGGTAAGCACGCTGTTTACTTGTCATAGACATCCTGTTTTCCTTTCTATTTAAAATAATCAAATTCTAAACCGTACATTCGAACTGTGTCACCCTCGGAAATACCAGACTTTTCCAATTTTTCCAATATTCCTTGTTCGCGCAGGAATTTCTGGAAAAACAGAAAACCCTTTTCTGAATCAATATTGGTATAACCCAGCATTTTCTCAATTTTGGGACCTTCTACCACATATACGTCATCTTCCTGGTTATATTCCACGGTAAATGCTTCTTCCTGCAAGACAGTCATCTCTGGGAAAAACTCTTGTTCATAAACGACAGGCGTATCATCAATTTGCAGTAACAGGTCATTTACATGGTATAACAATTCTTTTAATCCCTGTCCACTGACAGCAGAAATGGGATAAACTTGAATTCCTTTTGGCTCAAATTCTGCCTTTAAAACCGGGAGTACGCTCTCTGTCTCATCATAGATCGCATCAATTTTGTTTGCCGCAATTACCTGTGGCTTTCTTAAAAGTTCTGGGTTATAAGCTTCCAATTCCTTGTTAATCGCATAGATATCTGCAATCGGGTCACGCCCCTCCACAGAGGCAGCATCTACCATATGGATCATTACTTTTGTACGTTCAATATGCTTTAAGAAGGCATGTCCCAAACCTACGCCATCAGAAGCGCCTTCAATCAATCCAGGAATGTCTGCAATCACAAATCCACCAGTACCTTCCAGATCCACCACTCCAAGATTTGGTCTTAGGGTGGTAAAATGATAATTTGCAATCTTGGGGCGTGCATTGGTTACACGGGAAAGCAGGGTTGATTTTCCCACGTTTGGAAAACCCACTAATCCCACATCGGCAATTACTTTCAGTTCCAGGCGGACCTCCAATTCAATTCCGGGCTGTCCTGGCTGGGCATATTTGGGAGCCTGCATGGTAGAAGTGGCAAAATGCTGATTACCGAGCCCCCCTTTTCCACCTCGCAGGATCACCTGTCTGATATTTTCCCCAGACATATCTGCAATCACTTTATCTGAGTCGGCATCTCTAACAATAGTTCCTGCCGGAACTTTTAGAATCAGATCTTCTCCCCTCTTGCCATGACAATTCCTTTTTCCGCCATTTTCTCCATTTTCCGCCGCGTATGTTCTTCTATGGCGAAAATCGACAAGTGTATTCAATCCGGGATCGACCTCAAAAACCAAATCTCCTCCGCTACCGCCGTCACCCCCGTCTGGTCCGCCGTTTGGCACATATTTTTCACGGCGGAAAGAGACATGTCCATCTCCGCCTTTTCCTGATTTTATAATAATTTTTGCGTTATCTGCAAACATTGTATTTTACCTCATGAAAAGAATAGACTCGGCTATTCAGTCGAGTCTATCAGTCGTATTGAATACATTATGATTCACTGCTTGCTACTGGATATACGGAAGCCTGTTTCTTATCTCTTCCTTTTCTTTCAAATCTCAGAACACCGTCCACCTTTGCAAATAACGTATCATCACCACCGATTCCTACGTTTACACCTGGATGAATTTTAGTTCCACGCTGCCTGTATAAAATATTTCCAGCTTTTACATACTGTCCATCAGCTCTTTTCGCACCCAATCGTTTGGATTCGGAATCTCTACCATTTTTAGTAGAACCAACTCCTTTTTTATGAGCGAAAAATTGAAGGTTCATATTCAACATGTTCTACACCTCCTTGAATATAAGCGTCATATATTCAGTTCCGTAATTTTTTTGTATTCCTTGTAAGCCTAAAACCAGAGAACGAATTAATAACACAGATTCTTTGGAATATTCTTCCTTTAAAGAAAAATCAATCTGACCACTTTGCGGATCGGTTGCCAAATCAAATAGATCTGAGACAAGGCATTCCACAGAATTAATGGTATTAATCACCAATGCCGAGACAGCGGCGCATACAATATCTTGTCCATGCTCAGCATATCCTGCATGTCCAATGCATTGAAACGCTGTGTATTCTTTCGCCTGATTTTCAAAAACCGTTATAGAAATCATAACAATTCCTTATCGATTAGCCATTAATCTTTTCAATCTTTACCTTGGTGAAAGACTGTCTGTGACCGTTTTTCTTGTGATAACCGGTTTTTCTCTTGTATTTGTACACGATAACCTTTTTGCCTCTGCCGTTTGCTACTACAGAAGCCTCTACAGTTGCATGTTCTGCGTCAGCTCCCACTTTTAAAGAACCGTCGCTTACTGCTAAAACGTTATCAAAAGTAACTTTCTCACCAGCTTCAACACCAAGCTTTTCAATGGTAATGATATCGCCTTCGGATACTTTGTACTGCTTACCACCTGTTGCTATAATTGCGTACATATGGCACCTCCTATTATCATTACTCGCCAGTTGCGGTGCTGCGTCTGCAGACTTTTAAACCTCACTGTGCGGCATACTCATATAGATTAGCATAAAAAAATGTTTATGTCAACTAGTTTTGAACGATTTTTACATTTGATGGCGAACAACCTTGTACTCGTCATCTTGTCGATAATAAGGACATTCCCGAAATGTATTCGTCATAAATTTTTCCATCTCGTCCTCGTCCAGATTTACCATACAAGAATAATATTCAAATTCTTCATCATAGATATAGTTGGAACAGCAGTCACAATTTGATAAATTTCCCAAACTTACACATCCCTTTCTTCAAAGAAACTGCTCTTTCAGAGGTTTTCTCACTTTTTTCCTAGTCAATTCCACAAGATGAAGCCTAGTCATATCCACAACCTGTACAGGGACAGGATCTTTGCAGACGCAGTTGCGCAGGGTCTTCATCAAGGTATCATTGTCCACTCTGGATTTCATATCAATAAAATCAATGATCACAATGCCAGACAGATTTCGCAGACGAAGCTGGTGGGCAATCTCCGCTGCAGCTTCCAAATTAATTTTAAGATAATGCTCTTGTGCTTGTTTCTTGGCTATGCTTTTACCGGAATTTACATCAATTACAGTGAGGGCTTCTGTGGGCTGTATCACAAGATAACCGCCAGATTTCAACCAGACACGTTCCTGTAATGCTTCCTGCAGCCTAGTATCTAAGCTATAGAGCTTATTCAGGCTTAGAAGGTCATCCTGGTATAATGTAAGTTTCTCAATGTCTCTTGGCTGGAACTGTTTGAGATACTGTTGGATATGTTCAAACAGTTCCAAATCGTCTGTAAGAATCGTATCAAACTGTTCTTGATTTAAATTTTGGATGCTGGAAAGGTACTCTGGCATCTGTTTTTTTAAACAGCAAAATGCTGTGCGATGTAAAAAAGTTTCTTTTAAATGCAGATATTCCTGTTTTAACAGTTGATATTCCTCCTGAATCTCCTCTTCCGATGCATATGCTGCATTGGTACGCACAATAATTCCAAAATCACAAATTTTATCAAACGACAATGTTTTCTGTAGTCTCTGCCTCACCTCGGCGTCCAGTTTTTTTGAAATTCCAATGGAAGTGTTTTCACTGGTTAATACGAGGTATTTGCCTGTGAAATTCAAATTTGTGCTTACCTTTGCCGGTTTATTCCCGCTGTTTTCCCGAATCACTTGAACCACAACCTCATCCCCTTGGACCATTCTAGGGCTGTTGATTTTCTTTGAATAGAGAGGCTGGGAACAATTTTCAAGAGAATAATAGCAAGGGACTCCAGGAGCAATCTCGATAAAAGCTGCATTGAGGTTTTTCACAATATTTTTTACTCTTCCAATATAAATATTTCCCAGAATATTTTCAGAATTTAATCTCTCCAAATGGACTTCCAAGAGTTTTTTCTCCTGATAAAGCGCAGTTGCAATATATGTTTTATCATTTCGCAGAAGTTTGGTAACCAGCAAAGTGGTTTTCATTGGTTTATTTTGAATAGGAGCACTTTCCCGCTTTGGATTTCCGTGCGGCACACAATCCGACATGTCGTGATAAGATTTATGGTTATTAAAATGGTTCATCAATCGTTTCTCCCAATTCTCCTAATGTAAAAAACGATGGGAATGTTTTGCCTTCCCGCTGGTAGTTTCTTTTCTGTTGGTTTAGGTATTTCTGATATTCCTGACGTTCTTTTTCTCCCTTTACAGGGATCTCCTCTGACTTTGCATAAACTTCCATCCGGTGAATCTGGAATCCTTGTGGTTGGAAAGGCAGGCGGTGGAACTGGCAGAAAGCTTCTAATACCAACTCTGGCTTAATATTATCACTGCTTCCAGTACATACTTTTAAGAACAGCGCTAATTCTGAATTGTGCCCTTCTAACACTTTCATTTCATAAATCAAAGGTTTTAAATCCATTTCAATTTCACGCTTTTTCGTCTGTTTGGTAATACAGATCTGCGATTGCCCCTGGAAAAATTCTTGAACCATCTTTCGAAATTCCACCCCAGAAGATGCAAAAGAAGGATATCCTGGTTTTACCTCAACCCGGTAATCTGCAGCGGCTACCAAAGACATAGAAGTTTTTGCCGTATCTGGAAGCCTTTTGTATTCCAGAATTGTAATTCCTTCTACCATAACGCGATTCAATGCATCTATGGATGATTGGCTGGACTGTGTGGAGTTTACTTCAATGTCAAAGTACTCTCCGTCGCTGGTAATGCCAACACCCAGAGGGGCTGCAAAAGACATCACCTGATGGGGGCTGTAGCCTTCAGAATAGACAATATCAATATCGGCACGTCGAATCGCCTTTTGGAAATATCGCATCATATCCAAGTGCCCAATAAATTTCATCACGCCATATTTCTTAAATTTAATTCTGATGTTCAAGGCAGACACCTCCTTTAAACTGCGCCGCACCACAGCCATTACATTGAAGTTTACAGTTTGGGGTGACAGTTTCCTTTTGGGCAAGCTGCCATTCCCGTATTAAAAATTCTTTGGATACCCCACAGTCAATAAAGTCCCAGGGCAGAATCTCATCCAGGCTTCTTGCGCGCAGATTATAAAAATCAATGGAAATGCCAGTTTCCTCAAATGCTTCCATCCATTTCTGATGATCAAAAAATTCTGTCCAGGCATCAAAGATACATCCCTTTTCATATGCCCGCAGCAGAACTTGTCCCAAACGGCGGTCGCCGCGTGCAAACACGCCTTCCAGCACAGTCACGTCTGCCTCGTGCCAATTATATTTTAAACTCTTACGATTTAATTGTTCTTTCATTTCTTCATTTACAATACGCGCACGCGCAAGATATTCTTCTTTTTTGCACATAGGCGCCCACTGAAAGGGGGTAAATGGTTTCGGCACAAAAAAGGATGTACTGATCGTAATTTGACATTTGCCATTGCGCTTTTCCTTCGGTATTTCATAATAACGGCGGGCTATTTTATCTGCAAGGCGAGGGATATCCCTCATATCCTCTTCTGTTTCTGTAGGAAGCCCAAGCATAAAGTAAAGTTTTACTTTCTGCCATCCTCCTTCAAATGCGAGACCTGCACCATTTAAAATCATCTCTTCCGTTAAGCCCTTATTGATCACATTCCTAAGCCGCTGGGAACCTGCTTCTGGTGCAAACGTTAAACTGCTCTTTCGGATGTCCTGCACTTTGTTCATTACGTCCAAGGAGAATGCGTCAATGCGCAGAGAAGGAAGGGAAATATTTACTCCTTTTTTCCTGAAATCCATCAAATAATCAATCAATTCTTTTAGCTGGCTGTAATCACTAGAGCTTAAAGAACTTAGTGAAATTTCTTCATGACCAGTATTTTCCAGCATATCCCTTGCACATGCTTTCAACATACTTACGTCTCGCTCCCTGGTAGGACGATAGATCATTCCAGCCTGGCAGAAACGGCAGCCGCGGATACATCCTCGCTGTATTTCCAAAACTACGCGGTCCTGGGTTACTTTGATAAAAGGAACCAGCGGCTTGTGTGGGTAAGCTGTATGTGTCAGATCCATCTGTATTTCTTTTTTGACAGTTGAGGGAACATCCTTGTATTTTGGGGTAAAGGAAGCAATTGTGTGATCCTCCTTATACGATACTTCATAGAGGGACGGCACATAGTTCCCTGGAAGTTTACATGCCAAACGTAAAAAATCTTCACGGGTACCGCACTTCTCTTTGACAGATTTGTAAAGGTCAAAAAGTTTATCATACTGTGTTTCCCCTTCCCCAATATAAAACAGGTCAAAAAAATCTGCCAGCGGTTCTGGATTATAAGTACATGGACCGCCGCCGATTACAATGGGATCTTCTGCTCCCCGGTCTTTTGCAAGCATGGGAATCTGGCTTAAATCCAAAATTTGCAGAATATTTGTATAACACATTTCATATTGAATTGTGATTCCCAGAAAATCCATTTGTTTTACTGGAGCCTGCGTCTCCAGTGTAAACAGAGGAATTTTTTCTTTTTTCATAATTTGGTGAAGGTCGCTCCAGGGCGAATAGACCCGTTCACAATAGACGTCCTGTCTTTGGTTAAACATATCATACAAGATCTGAATCCCCAGATGTGACATTCCGATTTCATAGACGTCAGGAAAACACATGGCAAAGCGGATTGCCACATCTTCTGGGTTTTTTCGTACCATATTCACTTCATTACCAATATAGCGCGCAGGTTTATCAACAGACATTAAAATTTCATCACTCAAGGCAAGCTGTCTCATACATTGTGCTCCTGTTCTTTTCCATTTATTGTAGTGCCTGCCAAGCAGGCACGGATGTTTTTAAATACATTTAAGAACACCATCGGCATTCCTGAAAACTCTTTCATTCTAACACACAATGTCTTGGAAGTCTACTGTAATACAACCTACTATCACGACAAACGCATGAATCCCTACATCCCCCTTATATTTGTTTTCTTTATTTTTTTAAGAATTTAAAACCTCTTCAAGAAATTTAATTGGTCTTAAACTAATCACAAAGCGTTTCTTTCTCATTGAT
>CATOOV010000063.1 GCA_951801955.1 uncultured Lachnospiraceae bacterium | reverse complement strand
TTTAAGGCATAGCGACAGTTATGTCTGTTTCTCATGTTTATTTTTATTCATTTCAGATAATATTCACTTTTCAATGTCCACTGCCAACTGTGCTGACAATAATCACTCAGGATTCCGAGAGATTATTAATATAATTCATATACACGGTGTTTTATCGCATAAAATTTTATTTTTTATAAATTTTTTTAGATTTTTAGATTTTTCCCTCTTTGTTGTCTCCTCCAATTGTTTCTTCGGCTTTTCCTGGCTCCCTGGCCTATTCGTTTTCCCTAGTTTCCCCTGGCTTCTCTGGTGCCTTCCCATTCTTTATTTTCTCCCATTTCTCCGCCTTCTCCTGTTTTCCTGGGTCCGCCAGCCTCTCCGACCTCTCTGGTTCCTTCCTTATTTATTACTCCGGCGGCTAAATATCAATGAATTTTACCCAGAATAAATTTTCATCTGCAAGGCGGAAGAATGAGTTGCAGCAAGTGCTACAACGATGGATGAGGGTCTGCCCCACTTTATCGGGTACAACGCGGCAGATGGAAATTTAGATATGTAAAAACGTCGATATTTAACCGCCGGAGTAATATATTAGGAGCCTTTTTTGCATCCCGCAATGGTCAAAACATTAAGCCCGCAGGACAATCGAAAGTCCTACGGGCTTAATATACAAGCTAAGACATGCCCCGTCAGCTCGCTTCTTCACAGAATAGATTTGTTTTTCATTCTAAATGGCATGGGAGTAAACCGTAACCCCCCATAAACCCTATTCTTTTACCTGTAAAAGTTCCAGCAGTTTGTGCCTCGTCACTTGTACTGCTGCCAGAAAGGTTCCGCAGACACTTCCAAGAAAATACAATGTCCAGCAAAAGGCAAGTGTTTTTATGCTTCTTATAACCAATCCCGGACTGCATAAGGCAAGAACTCCGGCAACAAGGACAATTCCAGCAATACACAAAATGACCTGTTCAAATACGAGCATACACCGGGCACGTTTCTTTGTGACGCCAAGGACACGCAGGAACGCAGCTTCCCGTGCTGACTGCAGAATCACCAAACTTGGTCCAAACAGCCCTATCAGAAGTGTTGCCGCTACAGCGATGGGAAACAGCGAATCCAACAATTTGCAAATACGCTTGATATTTCCAAGCCCTGTTCCATCTATAGAAAAAGATGCCGTCGGTGCGTACATCTTTTCGCGGTTTTTCTGATCCTCCAGCAGGGTATCTAGCTCCCCAAGCCTTTCATTATCTGCCAGCGTAAATTCACAATATCCGAACGGGAAAGGCTGCCCATATACATCTTCTGACGCTTTATTTAGCGCTGCAAACATGCTGTTTTTTACGCTTTCTCTGTCAGATTTTATCACTCCTGCGATGGTATAGGACCTGGTTTTTCGATCAATGGACGCCAAGAGCTCTTCCTGGTTTTTAATGGTTCCGCTTAAAGCAGAATACAGGGCATCTGACAAAAGGGCAACCTGGTCTCCTGGACGGACATCTAATTCTTCTGCAAGCGTCTCTCCCACTAGGCACAGTAAGCCAGTTCCGGTGGAAGCATTTAAAGAAGATTCATCATATCCTGCCGCATATATGACTGTGTAATCACCTGCCAGAAAACGTTCCAGATTGTTCGTAAAGGTCATGGAAACATTTTGTTCCAGATCATTGACACGCACGCCAAGACTGTTGTAACAATAAAAATCATCCAGCAGATCCGATTTTGACAGTTCCATTACGGAAGAAGATGAAAAATTCAGTGCCCTGCCTTTCACATCCATCTTTTGAAATGTATCCTGGTATGTAAGCCTTGCCAGGGCAAACATGCCCACGCCAGATGCCAGCACAACTGCCAAAATCAACGATACTGCCGTTTTTCCTGCACCACGCCGCATATGACGCACAATATAAGCCATGACCTGGCGCATAGCAGTGTATTTTCTGTGTATGGGTATCTGTATTTCACCCGCAGACGATAATTTTGTGATATCAAGTCTGACAGGAATGGACACCATCGCACCTTTTGTCACGCAAAATGGCGTCGTGGGCGACGCTGCGCCCTCCTGTAATAATTCTAACGGAGGCATTTTCTTCATCTTGTAAAGGAAAAACAACGTAATCCCCAAGATAAAGGCAAGCTCAAAAAACAGGCATAAAACAACTGCGCCTGCTGGAAGCGTCGTATCTGGAATATAATCCTCTGGCGCACTGGATGCCAGATCCCCAACTGCCTTTGCCGCCGTCTTTGAGGTATAAAACAGCCCTGCCAGCCCCCCCACAGGCATCGCCAATGCCGACAAGATACAAAGAGGAAACACAATAGAATTTTGCGCTGTTTTCCCTGGAACCCCCAGAATCCGCAGAATGGCATAAGACTTTTTACTGCGCCCAATAAAAAGATATGCAGCAAGAAACAAGGCAAGCATCGCTCCGGCAAACGACAAAACGGCTGTCAGCAACGCCATACGCTGGCCAGCTTCAAAACTGTCTTTCACACTCAGCCATCCTCCATCTGAAAAACGCATGGACACACCCATCTCAGCCGCCAGTGGTTTTGCTTTCTCCTGGAACGCTTCGATATCATCTGCCTTCTCGATAAAGACGCTGAACTCCCCCACACAAGGCTCAAAGCCGGCAGGAACTTCCACTGGCAAAAGCGCACTTGGCAGAAAAATTGTGTTTTTCGTATAACACCATTGGCTCTCAAACATCTGCGCCCCACTATCATCCACATCCTGATACGCGCCGACAATTTCAAGTTCTGCAGTATCCACAAAATTTGAAAGGGTCCCTGCATCTACAGCCAGTGCGCCGCCCATATCAAAATCTTGATGAAACAGCCTGTCACCAAGTTCCACATGGATCTTGTCACCGATAGACAAATTATATGCCTCCAGGAAAAGCTCATTTACCACGCAGGCATCTGTATCCTCTTTTACCAGAGGACGCCCTTTTATAATCGCCATGCCATGCTCATTCAAACGCGGAATGGAGCGCATATCTGAGGTATACACAAAGTCATAGGTATAGATATCCTGATTAATTGCTTCCAGTAATCCTTTCTGGTATGTGCACTCTTCGGTCTTAAGGTATTGCTCCCCTAGACCATCTATCACCTGAAATGCTTTCTCGCCCAATCCCTTCTCCATCCCATATTTGTCACTATATCTTCCTGTGACAATACATCTGCTCCCCTTCTTTAACTTCTCAAAAAAACTGCGGGGATGAGGATTTTCATAATATGTTTGGTCATCTGAAGCTACAGCCATGATCCTTGCCTGTTTTTCAAAGGCAATCTTATCATCTGTGGCGGCAAGCACCCTGACGTCTTCCAACAAGATATTCATAAGGTCTGGATTATTGTATGGACCATCCTCATATCCGGCATAGGTGCCCTCTATGACAAATCTCCCCCGATACGCCCAGGTACCATTTTCATCAATTACCCTCTTATAATCCTCTACACGTCCTGCCGTCATATACCTTGTTTCTGCAAGGCTGACACCCGGCAGCGACGAAAATTCTTCGATCTGTTCTTCCGTCGGCCATGGGTGATTCTTTGTCTCATATGTCACATCATCAGCCACGTTTCCCAATCCCTGCAATTGTAAATTGGGCACCGTGTTATCCAAAGCGGCCACACCCTTATAAAAACTCCTTGCATGGGTAATCTCCCGTGTTGTGACAGCGTAATTTGTGACCTGCGAAAATAAGGCAAACGAGGCGGCAATGATGAAAAGAAATGTCAATATTGTTTTCCACAAAGAACGGAAAAGTGTTTTCAGAATCATTGATTTTCTCATGGCTCCACCTCCCAAAAATGATTCCATCTCAAAATTCAAACTTCTCTTTTACAGCTAAAATCTAGATTTATCTATTAATCCGTCCCGCAACTGCCCATCCCTCATCCGAAGCGCCACATCCGCGGCGTCGGCAACCTCAAGGTCATGGGTTACAATAATCACACAATAGCCTTTATCATGGGCAAGGCTGCACAAGATTTCAATAATGTTTTGGGTGTTGGCGCCATCGAGGTTCCCTGTGGGTTCATCGCCCAGTATAATTTTTGCACTGGATGCAAGGCTTCTGGCAATCGCCACGCGCTGCCGTTCCCCGCCGGAAAGCTTTGACGGAAACCGATTCATCTGTTCTTTTGTGATGCCCACACCCTCAAGCAGCGCCTGTGCCCTGGGCTTTGCGTCTTTCGGCATCACCCCGCAAAGTTCCATTGGAAAACAGACATTTTCCATAACAGTCAGCAATGGAAAGAGATGAAATGCCTGAAAGATCATAGAGATACTTTCCCGGCGATAGCGGTCAAGATTAAGTCCGGCAAGGCTGTCCCCATCAAAAGCCACCACGCCGTCCGTAGGCAAATCCAACCCCGCAAGCAAGGAAAGCAACGTAGATTTCCCAGAACCAGAAGGTCCCACGATCGCGTAGACTTTCCCCTCCTCAAATGTGCAGGATACTCCAGAGACAGCCGCTTTTTTTGCATTCTTGTATGTATAAGTTACGTTTTCTAATGTTAAATTTGACATTTCCCTACTCCTTTCCATCGTTAAATTATCGTCCATAAAAATTTAATATTAAGAAAAAACACCCAGACAGGATATAATTCTATCCTACCTGAGTGTTGCGTCTTACTTTCGGCAAAGTTGTGTCAGAGTTGTAAATTCCTGAGAATTTGTAGCTATTTTCATGAAGTTTTGAACCGTTACAATCATTTCCTATTATTGTTTCCCAAAACTTCCATATTTGTCCAATAACAATTTAAAAATGATATTCACATTCTCTTTATAAAGGATTTTACTTCTAAAATTAAGCAGCCCTTCTTTTCCATAACCGCTATTGGGATAGCCTGTCTGGGAACGAATAAACCGCATTTCCGCATATAATTTACTGTCTTTTATCTCCACAATATCCCTCCAACTGTAGCTGGGCTGCCATAATTCATCCTCTTTATGTGAGTCAGAAATCTTAAGCCCACATAACTCCACAAACTCTGTCAATTTTTCATATGGTATTTCTTTTGGTAAATTTTCATACAAAATAATATCTGCACTCCAAACCTGCCCTGTCACCGCATTTACATATAAAAAAGCTTCTAGAGATCCACCATAAAACTGTACCCTCCAAAAACTATTATACGGCGCTGTCTGTACTCCTTCTGGGGAACCTTCTTCTGCGGATGCCTCCCAAACTGCCGTGCTAAGTGTCGCGTACTGATGCACCTCATCATCCTCTTCCTCTTTCATCCCCATTTTCACTAGCCAGTCTTGCCCTGCCCGGATTGCCTCCCCCATAGAAATCTGCCCATTCACAGGACTATGAACAATCACTTCATCCGGTCCATCCCAAAGGCTTACAACCTCCTCCATCTGTTCCGTTGTAAGGGTATTTCTGTCCTGGGCAAGCTTTTCCTCCTTTTGTTGTTCCTGATATCCTTGAACAGGCGTTTTAACCGCAACTCTGCCGCCTTTTGTCAAAAGCTGCCTTTCTCTTGCCTTTAGGATCAGATCCATGCCGGCAATGCTGCCAAAAGAAATGACAATGGCAAGGACTACAGTAAGAATCGTATATTGATATCTCTTATTCATCCCTGCCTCCTTCTGCCAAACAAAAAACAATCCTCACTGCCGTTCCTGTTTTCCCATCGCTCCCTATCTCCATCTTCGCCCCATGTACTTCCACAATCTTAGATACTAATGCAAGACCAAGCCCCGCCCCGTGCTGCTTTCTTGCACGGGATTTGTCTACCATATAAAAAGCTTCTGTAATCCTTCCCAGTTCCTTTTGCGGTATTCCCTTCCCATTGTCTTTTATTTCAATCTGGTAATAATCGTTGTTCTTTCCGCCGCTAATCCAAAGATCTTTACAGCCTGCTTTTATGGCATTGTCGGCAAGATTTAACAGCATCGTTTTCAACAGGTCAAAATCGGCACGAATGTGGCTCTCTTCCATCTCCAGATGGAGCATAACATTATGTTTTTCACACATAGGCTCCAACCCCTGCCTCATATTTGCAAATATTTCCTCCACAGACATCTTTTCCAGACAAAAATCATGCTTGTCCAGCACAAATAAGTCCATTAATTTTAAAGACAGAGACTCAAGCCTCATCCCCTCCTCTAGTATATATCCTGCAGCACTCTTTACCTCCTCACGCGGCAAATCCCGCTGATAAAGCATATCGGCATAACCGATGACAGATGTCAGCGGGGTTTTCAACTCATGGGCAAAATTCGCAGCAAAATCCTCTTTCTGCCTTGCCATATCCGACAATTGTGCCATCTTTTCCTCCACCTGCTCCGCCATCTGGTTAAAGTCCGAAGCAAGCTCATCAATTTCATCCCTTCCTTCTGTGCAAATCCTCCGGGAATAATTTCCTTGTGCAATCCTTCTTGATGCTTCCCCTACTTTTTTTAAGGATGCCGTAAGCGCTTTTGTCAGCAAAAAAATAATTGGAAAACTAATACACAGAATGACGATATAAATTCTCTGAAAATATGCAATCATATGTTTCTGTTTCTCTATCACGGCACTGATATTGGTCTGTGTTGCCAGATACATTTCGTTTTTGCCCTGTCTCACATAATCATATACAAAAATATAATTCTGCCCCTGTTTCTCATAAATTTGAAAAGATACCTTGTCATCTTCCTCTTCATTCCACTCAATCCCTTCTGGCAATACTGCCATATTAGAGATATTATAGGTTTGGTCGACCCCATACACTGAAACTGGAACCGTAAAATTTGTTAAAATGCCTGCGACCTCATCTTTTTCCTTGGAAAAAAGTTCCGGTTCTGAGTATAAGACCGACTGCAGAATATAACGATTATATTGAAAATCCTGAATAGCAATCTTTTTTTCCTGTTCAATTGCATTCCCATAAGCAAAATTGATCAGAAAATACCCTGCCACTTGAAATGTAATACCAAAAATCACCACAAAACACAGGAAGATCTTGTGAAACAGCTTCATTTCCCTTCCTCCAGCCGATATCCAATCCGAAATACTGTCTTTATATACTTCTCCCAGCCAAGCTTCCTTCTAAGCCGCTGAATGTGGGAATCCAGCGTCCGTGTATCTCCCATATATGCGCTGCCCCACACCTTCTCGTATAACCGCTCACGGTATAACGCCACATTTTTGTTTTGTATCAGTTCCACCAGCAGGTCAAATTCTTTCACCGTCAGCTCCACAGGCTCTCCCGCCTTGCTCACTGTTCTGGAAACCATGTCAATCTCTACATCAGCAAAAGCAAGTTTATGATTCATTTTCCCATACCTTCTGAGCAATGCCTCCACACGTGCCAGCAGTTCCCCAACCTGGAATGGTTTGACAATGTAATCATCTGCCCCAAGTTTTAACCCCTTGATACGGTCATCCACCCCGCTTTTTGCAGTCAAAAAAATTACCGGCGTTCCCATGGGCTTTATATATTCTAACAGTTCATAACCATCAATCCCTGGCAGCATAATATCTAACAAAATTAAATCAAAACATTCTTTCTCAATCAGATCTGCCCCAACTTTTCCGTCAAGAGCACAGACACACTGATATCCTTCCGTCTTAAGGTTGATTTTTATTAAATTTGCAATCGCCTCGTCATCTTCCACAATTAAAATTTTCATTCTAAAACCTCTAAAATAACAACCATACTATATATGCTTTGTTTTACATCAAATTTCCTCTTTTGTCAAATCACACATACTGCTGCCAATACTTGCGCTCCTGGTACATTTCATCAAAAACAGGCAAAAACTGCTGCCTCAAAAGGTCTGCCATACTGTTTTGATATGCTCCATTTTGATTTTGTGCAAACAACTCTCGTGCAGACAACGCACAAATGCGATCCACCGGGTACATGCATTTCAGATAAGTGGGGGTACTGTAGCAGGTAGCAGAAGACTCAAAAAGAAAATACATGTTGTCCCCTTCACACGTCAGTTCCTCTGCCATAGGAGGAAATTTACAAAAATAGTATGGGTAATACAAATTTGCCCCAGTAATTGGATCCTGCTGTATCTCATAGAAATAAATCTTGGAATCAAAGTAGCGTCCTTGGGAGGAAACGATCGCCATATAGGTCTTTCCTTGCATCTCCACAAACTCCGCGCCATTGGCATATCCTGGAATCACCAATTCTTCCCGCTGTTTTAACTCATATTCCCTGCCCTGCTCCGTATGTTTTTTTAATATATCATAACTTCTCAAGGTTCCCTTTTTGCTGATTCTGTTGGTATAGGTTCCAACCCACAGCTTTCCATTATAAAAGGCAAGAAAAGAGGCGACAGCGCCGCAAGATACATTCTGGTCATATGCAGGCAGTTCATAACTGGACAAACCACAAGCCGCTGCTTTTTTTATCACATCATAGGAAATCATGCTGCATTGCCTTGCCGTGCTTTTTGCAATCCATATATTTTCACCATCAAAGGCAATGCCTCCTACATGGTTAACATCAGGCAGCACAATCGTAGTCAAAAGTTCCCGCTTTTTGGGATTCTGGTTAGACAGCACATACATTACAGAATTGTTCACCTTGGTTTCTTTCTTTCTATCCGTTCGCGCTTTATTTTTCCCATTGTCATAAGCCGTGACCAACATATAATCGTCTGCCACGCAAATTCCCTGGGGAACCATCTGGTCACAGAGATTTCCCAAGACATTGGTATTTTCCAATCCTGGCACTGCCGTAGATAATTTATGGTTATAATAGGAAGAAAAGGTTCGATAATGATTCAGGGTATTCTGGAATTCCTTCTCATAGCGATATTTGGTACTGGTAAAGCTCCCTCTCGATTCTTCACTGCCCACGCTATGAAAAACAGAAACGACTACGTGAAATCCCCCGCCAATTTCCAGAAGAATCCACACAGCCGCTATCACACACAAAAAAACACCATTATATATTATTACATTTTTATTACATACTTTTCTCATATGTCTGCCGCCTTTGTAACATTTTAACAACATTTTTGTTGTTACATATAGTATAACCAATTTTTTTATAGACAGCATTAACAAAAAATGTACAAATTGTAAATTTTATTTAGTAATTTTTCCAAAAACCTCCAACATTTTTCGGCATTTTTTCCTTTTCGTAAATCCAATTTTCAATCCTATCCAAAATCAACTGCAAGAGTCAAACAGCTTATGGTCGTATTTCACAAATTTCTTTTTGAATTGCATCCAAAATCTTATCTGCCGCCTCTTCCTTACTCATTTTCTCCAAATGCTGGACGCCAGAATTGGTAATCAATGTAATCACATTGGTGTCTGTTCCAAATCCAGCGCCTTCCACTTTCAGATTATTTGCCGCTATCATATCCAGATGTTTCTTTTCCAATTTTGCCTTGGAATTTTCTTCTAAATCGCGGGTTTCCATAGAAAAGCCGCACAAAAATCCAGAAATCTCCCCTGCCGCTTTCTTTCTTCCCAGCTCGCCCAGAATATCCTTGGTGCGCTCCAGCAAAACACTGGTTTTATCTTGGGATTTCTTGATCTTATCTGCTGCAATTTCTGCCGGACGGTAATCCGCCACGGCTGCAGCCTTTATAATCATATCGGCACATGCTGCATGCTGCATCACGGCATGGTACATTTCCTCAGCGGTAACTACTTCTACTACATTCGTAAACATCGGAGGCTTTAAGCTGGTAATCCCCGTCACCAGCGTCACCTGCGCGCCGCGCAGCATGGCATGCTTTGCCAGGGCATATCCCATTTTTCCAGTAGAATGGTTGGTCAAAAACCTTACTGGGTCAAACGCCTCCCTGGTCGCGCCAGCCGTTACCAGGATTTTTTTGCCTTTCAGATCCTTTTCATGGGCAAGTTCCTTTAACACATGCTCCACCAAAACTTCTTCCGAAGGCAATTTTCCTTCTCCGATATCTCCATTCGCCAACATCCCAGTATCTGGCGGTATCATCTCATATCCGTAGCGCTCCAGCTTTTTCAGGTTGTCCTGCACAATGGGATTTTGATACATATTATGGTTCATGGCAGGGGCGATAAGCGTCTTACAAGTGCATGCCATTACAGTGGTGGTCAGCATATCGTCTGCAATGCCATTTGCTATTTTTCCGATCACATTTGCAGTGGCAGGCGCAATCAAAACCAAATCCGCTTGTTTCGCCAACGCCACATGCTCAACAGAAAATTCAAAATTCCGATCAAAAGTATCAATCAGGCACTTATTTCCTGTCAAAGTTTCAAAGGTAGTTGCCGTAATAAAATTTGTGGCGTTTTCTGTCATCAATACATGTACCTGGCAATGCATTTTTTTTAACATTCTTGCCACGTTTGGCATTTTATATGCAGCAATCCCGCCAGTTACCCCCAAAAGTACCGTTTTTCCTTGTAACATTTTCTATTTCCTTTCTTATCCCATCTGTCCATGTTTTTCATAGGAAGTAATTCTGGAAATTTTATTGTTTTCGTCTACAAATACCACTTTGGGCTGGAAAGATTTTGCTTCCTCTGGAGTCATCTGGGCATATGCCATGATGATTACATGGTCGCCTGCCAAAACCTTCCTTGCCGCTGCGCCATTCAAACAGATCATTCCACTTCCTGGCTCGCCCGCAATGGTATACGTCTCAAAGCGGCTGCCATTTTCAATATCCACAATCTGGACATTTTCATATTCTAAAATTCCTGCCGCCTGCATCAGCTCCGGGTCAACGGTAATACTTCCCACATAGTTCAGTTCTGCTTGTCTGACTACGGCACGGTGAATTTTTCCTTTTAACATTTTTAAATACATTTGTCTGCTCCTTTCGGGTAACTACGGTTCCATTGTCAATCACAAGACTTTTAAAATTACCAAAATTTCATTTAAAATGATTGAATTTTGCAGCCTCCATTACTAAGGTTCATAACTAAAATTGTCAATCAGCCTAGTAGTTCCTATATACGCTGCAACAGCGGTAAGTACTGGCTTTTCAATGGAAACCACTTCTTTTAATGTCTCCGAATCCACAATTTCCACATAATCTATCCTTGCAAGGGGTTCTGTCCCAATATTCTTTATGATAGCATCCTTAATTTTTACAGCGTCACACTCTCCTGCTTTCATCATCTCTTCTCCCAATGCCAGGGATTTATGAAGAATCAAAGCCGCTTCACGTTCCTTAGCGTCCAGATATGTATTGCGGGAACTCATGGCAAGCCCGTCTGCCTCCCTTACAATGGGACACCCCACAATTGTAATATCAAAATTCAGATCGCGCACCATACGACGGACCACTGCAAGCTGCTGTGCGTCCTTCTGTCCAAAATACGCCCGGTCTGGGGTTACGATATGGAAAAGTTTGGAAACCACGGTACAAACACCGCGAAAATGCGTAGGTCTGGTCTTACCACACAGTCCTTTGGTCAATGCATCCATATCCACAAAAGTACAATTGTCCGAAAAATACATCTCCTGGGGTTCTGGATGAAAAATCACCGCTGCGCCTGCCGCTTCACAGAGCGCGGCATCCCTGTCAATATCCCTGGGATAACTGGTGAGGTCTTCATTTACCCCAAACTGGGTGGGATTGACAAAATCGCTGACAACCACTTTGTCATTCTCACTTGCTGCTTTTACAATCAAACTCTTATGGCCTTCGTGAAGATACCCCATGGTGGGCACCAATCCCACCTGTAAGCCTTCTTTTTTCCATCCCTTGATGATCGGGCGCAGTTCTTCTATTGTTTTGATAATCTGCATAACATCCTCCTTGCTGCTCACCACCTACAGAGGCGGAAGCCATCTCCTATCTATCCAAGACTTGCCTATGCAAGTCTTGGCATGGGATTGGGGTCGGCTTTTGCCGACATTTAGTATAGTTTCTCTATCACATCATCATCAATCTTAAATGTATGCTCCGGCGCTGGAAATACCCCCGATTTCACTTCCTTGCCATACGCTTCAAAAGCTTCTTTCATCATGGTTCCAATATCCCCAAAATGTTTTACGAACTTAGGCTTGAAATCTCCAAACATGGCAAGCATATCCTGATATACTAATACCTGCCCGTCACAGCCTGCGCCTGCGCCAATTCCAATGGTTGGAATATGCAGCTTTTTTGTAATTAACTCTGCCAGTTTTGCAGGAACGCATTCCAGTACCACTGCCACGGCGCCTGCCTGTTCCACTGCTTTGGCATCTTCCAGCAATTTTTTTGCCGCCTCTTCTGATTTTCCCTGAACCTTAAATCCGCCAAACGCATTCAGGGACTGGGGGGTTAAGCCCAAATGTCCCACGACTGGGATGGAAGCTTCGGTAATTTTGCGAATATGCTCTGCAAAGGCACTTCCGCCCTCCAGCTTCACTGCCTGCGCCCTTCCTTCCTTCATCAGACGTCCTGCATTGCAGACAGCGTCATACACTGATGTCTGATAAGATAAAAAAGGCATATCTGCCACCACCATCGCATTTTTTGTGCCCCTTGCCACTGCCTTGGTATGATGGATCATGTCTTCCATCGTAACAGATAAGGTATCCTCATACCCAAGCATTACCATGCCCAGGGAATCCCCCACCAAAATCATATTGATACCTGCTTCATCAATTAACTTTGCCATAGAATAATCATATGCAGTCAGCATGGTAATTTTTTCTCCCTGCTCCTTTGCCTGCTGTATTGTAATCACTGTGTTTTTCATTCTCCTACCTCCACTCTGTCTTTGATACCTATGATGTCAGCACGCGCTTCATTTCCTGATAATCACGGTCTGGATGCTTTTCTTTCGCTGCTTTCGCAACCTGGATCCCAACTGCGCGGTATACGTTTTCCCATTCTTGCCTGCCCAACTTCTGCAGATGTTTTTGTACAGTTGTTATATCATTTCGTTCAATGGGACCTGTAAGCGTCCGGGCACAGCCTGCATACTGCATCTGTGCTTGATTGCTGCCGCCTGCCGCATCCACAGATTCCTCCCTGGCACTTTGGGAAAATACTGCCTTGACATTATTCTCTACCAAAGGTTTTAAGAGGTCGTAAGCTTTCTGTTTTTCAATTCCAGATTCCTGCATCATGTCTACTGCCAGATAAATCAGCCCTGTAATATGGTTGCTGGCAATGCTGGTGGCAGCATGATACTTCACCTTCTGCGCCGTAGAAATCCTTACAACCTCATTGGGCAAAAGCCCAAACAGTTCCTGCATCTTTTCCAATGCCTGGTCGCTGCCTTCCACGGCAAATTTGACACCTGTTAACTTTTTATAAGCTGTGAATTTATTACTGAACGCGTAAATTGGATGGATGGAGCAGACCCATGCGCCTGTCCCTTCCCAGTTTGAAAATACATCACTTGATAATGAACCACTACAGTGGCAAATGACTTTTCCTTTCACATTCTTTGTGGCAATACAATCCCATATCGCTTTAATTGCTTCGTCTGTGGTCGTAATAAAAAGGGTATCGCTTTCCTCAATCAGTGAATCTAACGTTGTAAATAATTTTGTACCTGTAAATTGTGCCGCTTCCTTCCCGCTGCTTTCGGTTCTTGAATAGAATCCGGTTACAGTCCCGCCGTGGGCTGTGATGTATTTTCCCATCCCAGTTCCCACTTTTCCGGCACCTATAATTCCAATTTTCATATCCGCCTCCATTTCCAAAAATGGAAAGGCATTTCATCTTATCAAATGATACAGTTTCTTACCAGAATACCGTTCGTTCATAATTTAACACATTGGAACTCAATTTACAAGATTTCTAAAGTTTTTAAATTAATACAATTGTTTTTCTTTGCTGTCTTTGATTTGTACAGGCTTTGCGAACTTCCTGCTTACTTCCTCCTTCTTTCTTCTTTTCCGATTCTGCGTTCAACGGAAAACACAATTGCCATTTCCGCTGCCAGCAGGCAAAACACCCCAGTACCTCCAAAAGAGATAAATGGCAGGGGGATTCCCGTATTGGGCAGAATTGCCAGATTAACACATATATTAAATATGGACTGAAGGGTTAAGTGTGCAAAGACCCCAAGGCTCAGCATTCCTCCAAACAAATCAGGAGAAGACATCATAATTCTGGAAATCTGATAGAGCAGATATACAAAAAGATAGATTAGCACCAAAGCCCCTACCATCCCCAGTTCTTCACAGATAACAGAAAAAATCATATCGTTTTCTGCTTCTGGAATTGGTCCCAGTTTTTGAATGGAAGCGCCAAGCCCTTTTCCGAATACGCCGCCCCTGCCTATTGCATACAACCCTTGCAGCGTCTGATATCCTTGGGTCGCCGCATATCGATTGGGATCCAGCCATGCTGCAATTCTCCTTACACGGAAAGGCATCTTACTTAACTCTTCTGGTGTAGGCATATGTGTCCAAATACTCCACACATACAAAGCAATCAGAATAACTGCGGCAAGAAGTACTCCTAAGTGCAGCAGCTCTGTTTTGGTGCTGATAAACGTCATCACAAAGCATATGCCCAACACAACAGCGGAACTGCTCAAATCGTTACTGATCTCAAACAGCAATGCCGCGGGAATTCCTCCGGCAATCCAGAGATAGAAAGTAAATTTTGCCGTTCCAAGGTAACGTTTGTAGTGGTCAATCAGAAATGCCAGAAACACAATCACACAGACTTTTACCCACTCACTTACCTGAAACTGCCCCAATGGACCCAGCTTTACCCATCGTGTCGCGCCATTCGCCGATACCCCAAGGGGCGTCCTCAGCAGGAAAATAGATGCGATTCCAGACAAATATAGGATTACTGCAAAGAATTTTAATAGTTTGTAATCCAAAAATTGGATCAGCAGCATACAGGCAAATCCGGCAATCATAAACATTACCTGCCGCTTCACCATATAAAAAGAGTCAAAATTATAATCCTCACTCATGCTGCACTGATATGCAGTCACAGAATAGACCATCATCGCTCCAAATACACATAAAAAAATAAGCGCTGCAAGGAGCATGTAATTATTACGGATAATAATTGGTGTTTCTCTTTTGTTCAACAATATAATCTCCTTTCCCTGCCTTATTGCTACTGCCCCAAAAGCCTGCCATGCAATACGCCCTTTTTCAATGAAACCAATTACTTGCCCCTTCCTTCATCTGCTTGATGGCAGACCAAAGATTTTGAAACTGCGCCACTTCCTCCTGCTTCATCAAGAAATCTGGAAAAACCACTTTTTCTTCCTTTTCCGCTGAAATCTCTGCCTGAAACGCCGCAAGTACCTTCCCGCCCCCCGAATCCATTCCCTGCAGGTTTATTCTTGGTTTTCCTTCTTTTTTTCCAATTTCCAAAACCACTTGATAGCCATTCCAAACAGTTTTAAACTGCTGTATGCCATTTTCCCCCTTGGTTTTCTCTGACTTGGCAAGCATCATCAATATTTGCCATGCACTCATTTTTGAGAATTGAAAAGAACTTTGCTGGAACATACTTTCCAGATCTGTTTCAAATATTTCTTCCATCTGGTCCATCGAAATATAAGGCGCATATTCCCACTTTGGCAAAATGCTTTCCAGCAAAGGATATTCCTCACCAAAATTCTTTTGTAATTTCTCATACAGCATTTTTATATTGACCACCTTTTGATCTTGCGTAAAATATACTTCTGTCACAGGTTCCTCGATTCCTTTGCTGTAGAGCCTTGCATACCCACACTTATCTGTTATCTTCCCTGCTGCCTGCCAAGTAAGGCATGATTTCTCATCTGTGCCAAAAAGCCAGGACAGCGCTGTAAGAAATTGATTTTGTTCCTCTGACAATCCATTCGAATCCAACGCTGCCTCAATCTGGTAAGTAAAACTTTTTCCACCTGCAATTCTTTGGAGTGTTCCTGCCGCCCGAAGCAAAGGAAGTATCCAGAGTCCTGCCAGTACAAGCACCGCGAGCACGATACCTGCTGCCAAATATCTCTTTTTCATCTGACTCCTCCTTACTTTTTCCACCCTGCTACTGATATGAAATTATTGCTTGGCGCCTGTCAGGGCAAAAGCTCCTGCGTCTGACAAATCCATTTTCCAAAATGCCCTATATGGTATTACTCCGGCGGTTAAATATCAAATCATTTTAACCGCCGGAGTATTTAAAAGGAACAAATTTTGAATTCTATTTATCCAAAGGCACCATTTTTTCCTGTCCTCCCATGTATGGACGCAATGCTTCAGGAATCCTGACACTTCCATCTTCACACAAATTATTTTCCAGAAAAGCGATCAGCATACGGGGCGGGGCCACAACTGTATTGTTGAGGGTATGTGCAAAATACTTGCCTTCTTTGCCATTTACACGGATTTTTAATCGGCGTGCCTGGGCGTCCCCAAGGTTGGAGCAGCTTCCCACTTCAAAATACTTCTTCTGCCTGGGAGACCATGCCTCCACATCTATGGATTTAACTTTCAGATCTGCAAGGTCGCCGGAACAGCATTCCAACGTGCGCACTGGGATATCCATAGAGCGGAACAAGTCCACGGTATTCTGCCATAACTTTTCAAACCACATCTTGGATTCTTCTGGTTTACAAACCACAATCATTTCCTGCTTTTCAAACTGATGGATACGGTATACTCCCCGCTCCTCAATGCCGTGGGCGCCTTTCTCCTTGCGGAAACATGGCGAATAGCTGGTCAGCGTCTGCGGAAGCTGTTCCTCATTTAAAATCGTATCTATAAATTTCCCAATCATAGAATGCTCACTGGTTCCAATCAAATACAGATCTTCCCCCTCGACCTTATACATCATGGCATCCATCTCCGCAAAACTCATAACCCCTGTCACAACATTGCTGCGAATCATAAATGGGGGCACACAATAGGTAAAGCCTCGGTTAATCATAAAATCCCTGGCATAAGAAATCACGGCAGAATGCAGTCTTGCAATATCTCCCATCAGATAATAAAACCCGTTTCCTGCCACTTTTCTGGCGCTGTCTAAATCCAGTCCGCAGAAACGTTCCATAATTTCTGCATGATAAGGGATTTCAAAGTCTGGAATTACAGGCTCACCATATCGTTCCACTTCCACATTTTCACTGTCATCTTTTCCAATGGGTACGGAAGGATCAATGATATTGGGAATTGTCATCATAATGTTTGTTACTTTTTCCTGCAATTCGCCCTCTAATTTTTCCAACTCGGCAAGGCGCTTAGCGCCTGCGTTGACCTGGGCCTTTGTCGCCTCAGCGTCTTCTTTCCTCCCTTGTCCCATCAACGCGCCAATCTGCTTGGACAATTTTTTTCTGTCAGCACGCAATGCATCCGCTTCCTGTTTTGCCTTTCTTGCCTGGACATCCAATTCAATCACTTCATCAACTAGCGGCAGCTTGCTGTCTTGGAATTTATTCCTGATATTCTGTTTCACCACTTCTGGGTTCTCTCTTAAAAACTTTAGATCAATCATATTATGCACCAAGCCTCAAGCGAAAATGCCTGCATTTTCCTTTGAGGCGCAAACACAAAGGGTAAAAGATGTGTGTTTGCATTTTATCCTTCCTTCTTTTTTTCTTTCACCCTTTTACTCCCGAAAAATGCTTGTGCTTTTCTTCATTAGATAGTAACGCTTCTATTTTGACCATCACGGTGTGATTCCTAAAAAACAAGTCTATTATATCCTAAATCTTCCTTAATTACAACATATTATCAAATCCACGCTACAAACTCAAGTCCCTTCTCACAAACCACCAGCTTCCAGTTCCAAACAACGCTGCCGCCAATAGCAGCAAGACGGCATTCTGTCCCCAATGCACGGCTTCTCCTGCCACAATATCATTTGCGGAAAATAATGTATAAATGGTAACATATTTGAGATTTTCTAATTTTTCGCCCATATTGGAAACCATCTGAATTAAAAAGAATAAAAGGGGAAGCCCCGCGCCTACCATATAATAATGCCTAGTCTCACTAAACACGCATGCCGCTGCAAATGAGATTCCGGCAACCGCAAACTGCATAAACATTGCACTGGCATTTAAGATAAGATACCGTTTGATATCCAACTCTCCTGGAAATATCGCCTCACTGCTGGCAATCCCAACAGCAGCAACCATCCCCAGCAGCAGCACAATCCAAAAAAGAGCGGAAACAACCTGTGTGCGTATCACCCTGCCTCTGGAATTTCCTGTAGACAAAAGATTTGCCATAGAACCAGAATCAATATCCCCCATCAGCAGTTTGTGAATCATTATTATAATAAAAATTAAAGGAAATAACATCATAATAAATCCATAGAGATAGATCTGAATCCACTCAAGAAGGCTGGAGGCAAGCCCTGTCATTCCCGCGGCAGCCA
This sequence comes from uncultured Lachnospiraceae bacterium, assembly GCA_951801955.1. Classification (GTDB taxonomy): domain Bacteria; phylum Bacillota; class Clostridia; order Lachnospirales; family Lachnospiraceae; genus Petralouisia. The sequence goes on along the minus strand of CATOOV010000063.1, from coordinate 1,271 downwards.
TAACCCCCGGCATCATCTTCTGATATTCATTGAATATGTCCGAAAAATCAGGATTGTACATATAAATAATTACCGATGTATACATGCTGATAACCGCTAGGACCACCAAAAATGGTTTGAAACAAGTTTTCATATTCCGCTTCAATAATGTAAAAGATATCATTGTCGTACACCTCTTTTTTGTTGACGGGGTTTTTCGGAATCCTCTCCATAGTAATGCATAAACAATTCCTCAAGGCTTTGATCTTTACTGCTTAAATCAATTGGTTCATATTTTAGGATCGTTTGCAGCATTTCTGTAAGATTCCCACGCACTAAAATTTGCAATTGGTTTTCTTCTATACCATGACCTTGCAATTTATGTTCCATTACTTGGATATTACTTTCCCTTTTCAATTTTTCCACGGCTCCTGCATCTTTTAAAGTCACCGTATAAATTTTATTCCGTTTTTGTGCAAGCTGGTTCATATCCTCCACTGCCACAATCCTTCCGGCACGGATAAACGCTGTTTTGTCACAGGTCTTTTCTACCTCCTCAAAAATATGGGAAGACATTAAAATTGTAGTCCCTTTCTTTTTCTCCTCTAAGACCAATTCGACAAACCGATTCTGCATAAAAGGATCCAGGCCGCTGGTTGGCTCATCCAGTATCACCGCCTGGGGATTATGCATAAATGCGTTTACAATCCCAACCTTTTGTTTCATTCCCTTGGACATTTTTCGTATTTTTCCTTGAGGATTGAGTTCAAAACGTTCCATCAGCTCCTCCATACGCGCAAATTGCTTCATTCCCTTTAATTCCGCCATAAACTTTAAAAATTCCCTGCCTGTCATATCTTCTGGAAAAGCAAGTTCCCCTGCAAGATAGCCGCTTCTCTTTTGAATCTGGCTTGCTTGTGTAAAACAATCCATTCCCATTATTTGACAGCTTCCCCTCTGGGGACGGATAAAACCCATCAACTGCCGGATTGTGGTTGTCTTTCCGGCTCCATTGGATCCCAGGTAGCCAAACACTTCCCCCTCCTCCACTTGAAAAGATATATCAAACACGCCTTTTCCATTTCCATAATCTTTTGTCACCTGGTGAATGGTTATCACTGGGTCTTTGTGTACTTTCATCTGTTCCTCCTTCCACACCCAAAAAACGTGAACTACCCATTGTCTAAAGCCAATGGGCTTCCTGCTTCTATGACCTCGCAACCTACTATCTCCACAGGCGTTAATTCGGGCTGCACCATCCCTATTTGTATTTTATTATCCTATGCTATTTG
>CATOOV010000062.1 GCA_951801955.1 uncultured Lachnospiraceae bacterium | reverse complement strand
AAATAGCATAGGATAATAAAATACAAATAGGGATGGTGCAGCCCGAATTAACGCCTGTGGAGATAGTAGGTTGCGAGGTCATAGAAGCAGGAAGCCCATTGGCTTTAGACAATGGGTAGTTCACATTTTGGGCAGAATATAAACCGGAGGAATTATAAATGAGTTTATTACGAGCTAGGACACTTGATTTAAAAGAGATTACGCCGCTTACCCAGGAGCGGAAAGCAAATAGTAAATTAAACGAGCAGGAAGCGCTGGCAGGAAAGACCATGTTAGAGTCTTATCCGAGGAGGCTGGTTTTGGAAATGACCAATGCCTGCAATATCCAATGTAAAATGTGCGGAAGGAATGCCTCAGATTTTACACCGACCGTTTTTCATCCTGAATGGTTGGAGATTTTTGAACCAGTGACAGACAAAATAGAAGAAGTTACCCTGCTGGGATGGGGAGAACCTACCTTACATCCAAATTTTAAAGAATTTTTAAAATGGGGCAAAGAAAAGGGGCTTCGGATCTTTTTTTGTACCAATGGCACACGGCTTGGGGAATTAAAAGAAGATATTTTTCGAAATAAGGTTGATTTGCTGACAGTCAGCCTGGACGGCGCCATCGCACAGACCAACAACCGCATTCGCGCTGGTGCCGATTTTGATAAAATTACGGCAAATATCAAAGAAATTACAGCACAAAAGGCACAGTTGCAGGTGGAGTATCCCTATTTGTCAATTGTAATGACCTTAATGCAGTCTAATTTCCATGAATTTCCCGAATATGTCAAACTGGCGCACAAATTAGGGCTTCAGGAAGCAAAGGGCGTTTATCTTACGGTATTTGAAGAACGGCTGATGGATGAATGTATGTATGATATGCGAAAAGAGATTGAGGCTGTGTTTGAGGAGGCGCTGTCAATTGGCGAGGAACTTGGAGTCAATGTGAAGCTGCCCTATTTGCAGGGAGAAGATATTGCGGCTGAAAAGGCACATAAAGATTGTTATGTGGGATGGAGGGATTTTTTCCTTGGTTCCGACGGCTATGTGAGAAGCTGCATGTCTACATCCAAAAAGCTCTTTCATGTGGAGCAGTACCAGACATTTGATGAAATGTGGAATTCCAAAGAGTACCAGGAGTTCCGGTCAAAAGTAAACAACAGCGGTATGGAGCTGCCGTGCCGGAATTGTTATCAGGCTTCTTTTGCAAATTGGAATAAAAAGAGTGCATTTATACAAGTTGGAAATGAATTTGCCCCTACCTGGGACAAAGAATAGGAGAGAAGAGTGAAAGAATTTAATAATTTCTTTACGAACTACCTGTTTGTGCTGAAAAACACACAGAATGGAGGAAAACATGGCGTTTACATTTGAAGAAACACAAATACCAGGGCTGCTGGTGGTAAGGCCCCATTATCACGCAGACGAGCGTGGGAGCAATATGAAAACGTACCATAGAGAAACCTTTGAAAATCAAGGGTTAAAATGTGATTTCGGGGAAACTATGATTACAACAAACTTGGAAAAAAATACAATTCGCGGGTTTCACTATCAAAAGCCGCCATATACCCAATGCAAGCTGTACTACTGCCTGTCGGGCGCCTGGAATAATTATTCTGTTGATTTAAGAAAGGGATCCCCAACGTATGGAAAGGTGATCTGTTACCGGATGGATACAGAAGATAGAAAGCTGCTCTACATCCCGGAGGGCATTGCAAATGCCCATCTTGTACTGGAAAATAATACAAAAGTATTATACCAGTTGGGTTCGAAATATATGCCAGAGTATGAGGGCGGCATACGTTGGGACAGCGTGGATTTAGATTTTGGGGATATCTGCCCTATTATTACACCAAGAGACGCCTCCCTGCCCAGATTTGGAGATTTTGAAACCCCATTTATTTATGGGGAAAATTGCTGAATAGGAGAAAGATATGATTATATCAAAAACACCGTTCCGTGCCTCCTTTTTTGGTGGAGGCACGGACTTTGCAGAATATTACGAAAATAGTAAATTTGGCTATGGCGTTGTACTAAGTACGGCAATCAATATGTATACTTATATGACGGTGAATCAAAAATTTGATGATAAAATCCGTGTCAGCTACTCCAAAACGGAAATGGTGGATTCGGTAGATCAGATTGAACATAATATTATCCGTGAAGCATTGAAGATCGTGGGGATTGAAAAGGGGATTGATATTGTATATATGGCGGATGTCCCCTTGGATTCCGCTGGAATAGGGCTTGCATCCTCCAGCGCGCTTGCAGTTGGAATTTTAAATGCCCTCTATGCTTATGTGGGGAAATTTGTGTCTGCAGAAAAGCTGGCACGGGAGGCATGCCAGATTGAAATTGAATTGTTAAAAAACCCAATTGGAAAACAGGACCAGTATGCGGTTGCCTATGGAGGTCTTGGGCATTACCAATTTAACGCGGATGGGAATACGCTAGTAAACCCTGTCATCTGTAAGCCAGATACCAAACGTAAGCTGGAACAGAATCTGATGTTTTTTTATACAGGGATTACAAGAAGGGCGGCATCCGTCCTGGGGGAACAAAGGCAGAACATTCCGAAGAAGAGGGAGAGGTTAGACCGCCTGGTGGAACTCACAAATGAGGCAAAAAGCGCCATACAGGAGAATGACTTAGACGGTTTGGGAAAAATGTTCCATGAGGCATGGCAGATTAAGAGGGGGCTGGCAAGCAACGTAAGCAATGGAACCATTGACACCATGTATGAGCGTGCCATGAATGCAGGGGCGCTGGGAGGCAAAATATTAGGGGCCGGGGGCGGGGGGTTTTTGATGATGTACGTACCCCTGGAACATCAGCCTGCGGTAAAGGAAGCTTTGAAAGATAACCGTTTGGTAAATGTGAAATTTGAACCCCAGGGAAGCAAGATTCTTTATGTGAGCGAATAGCTTATAATAAACGCTTGGCGAGGATGTACATGGATTTGGTAATATATCTGGCAGCAAAGCTGGTTCGAATCCAACGACAAGGTCTGCGAACGAATCTTAAACAAGTGGATTTAGGCGCCAAAAGGTGGCTTTTTATTTTTTTGGATGCTGCAGTCCCAACGAAAAACAAAATGTGAGAGTGGAAATTATGGAAAAACTGGAATTGGAAAAGTGGTATGAAGAGTGGAAGGATGTAAAAGAAATTGTTCTGTTTGGAAATGGAAAAACTACCCGTTACCATATTCCTGAGATAAAAAAGAATTTTGAAATACAAGCGATATTAGATAACGACAAACAGCGCACGGCAGGAAAAACAAAGGATATTCCAGTCCTTTGGTTTGGCGATTATATAGAAGAACTGCACAACACCAAAATTGTAGTTGTAAGCGCCTATGAAGAGGTTTCTGAGCAGTTGCTATCTTATGGGCTTATTGAAAATGTAGATTTCTGTGATATCCGTTTGTTTATTACTGGCTGGCAATGGTTCCAGAATCGGCAACTGCATATTTCAGAACTTCATATTGCCGTCACAACCTGTTGTACCCTGAACTGCCACAATTGCAATATGTTTATGCCTTCCCACCGGAAAAATAAAACGTTCCGGCATATAGGGCTGGAGCGTATCAAACATGATATTGACCAGATGTTCCAAGACATAGACCGTGTTTACCGGATTGCACTGGTTGGTGGTGAGACAATGATGTACCCCTATTTGGGGCAGGTGCTGCAGTATTTGAAAGAAAACTATGCAGATCGGTACGGCTCGGCAGAAATTTATACCAATGGGATGGTATTGCCAGAGGAAGAACTGTTAGAGATTATGAAAGAGACAAGCGCCATTGTGACAATCAGCAATTACAACCTTACGAAAAACCATTACCAAGAAAAGGTAAGGGATTTTATCGCAGCATTAGAGAAAAAAGAAATCATGTATTCGGAAAAATTGGGAGGCGAGTGGTTTGATTTTGCATTTCCCCATGAACCCTTAGATTTGACAAGGGAAGAGGCAATTGAAAATATGTATCGCTGTAATCCAGGATTTCGTGGTTTCAATGATGGAAAGTTTTATTTTTGCCATATTGTATGGAGCGCGGTGGAGTGCGGGATATTGCCAGATTGTCAAGATGATTATGTAGACTTGCATGCAGCGCATACAAAAGAGGATATTGTAAACCATCAATTGGGAGTTATGGGTGGGAAGTATGTATCTTTATGTAAGTACTGTATTGGCTGCAGTAAAGTATACCGAAAAATGGTTCCTGGGGCGATACAGGAGGACGAAGGGTGAAAGAATTTTTTGAACCTCTCACTAACTGCCTGTTTTTGCTGAAAAACGCACAAGATGGAGGAGACAATGAACATAGATAATTTTTTCAAGGAATTTCGTAAGAATTTTTCATTCGCAATGGGCAAAAGGATTCTTTTATACGGGATTGGCACTTTGGCACAGAGTATGATAGAGGGATTACAGGAGTTTCATTTTGTGGGGCTTATGGACAAAAATCCGGCAAATGTGGGAAAGGTTATTCATGGTTTGCCAGTGATAGAGTTAAAAGCGGCATCCCAAAAGGGAGATTTGATTGTGATTGCCGCAGACGAGGCATATTGGAGCATTATATTTGCCAGAATCCAACAGATAGAGGAAGAGATTCCCGTTTATTTCTTGAATGGAAAAAAGGCTGTGTTAGATAAAGGGAAGACAGAGGAAACATACTGGAATGTGTCAGAGAATGACTTGAAAAAAGAAATACAAAAACATGTGGTCATTTCTTTTGATTTATTTGATACATTGCTGCTTCGTGACATGTTATACCCTGATGATATATTTGAACTGCTTGGATTGCAGCTAAAAGGAAAGATCAGTTTTGATTTTGCCTTGAAGAGAAAGGAAGCGGAAGCCTCTGCAAATAATAAATATGGATGTCCCAAGTTACATGATATTTATCAGGAACTTGCAGAGATCACAGGGGCTGATACAGAGGAATTGAAAAGGATCAAGGACAAGGAGGCGGCATTGGAGCTGTCACTAGTTCGACCGCGCAGTGCGTTAGTGGATATTTTTCATTGGGCTGTAGCGTGTAACAAGAAAGTTTACCTGATTAGTGATATGTACCTTTCACAAGGGCTTATAGAAAGAATGCTTGAAAAGTGTGGGATCGATGGATATACAGACCTCTGGATTTCTTGTGAAATAGGATGTTCCAAACATCAGGGGGATATTTGGGAAAAATTAAAAACATTGGAAAACGATCGTATTCTGCATATTGGAGACAACAAAGAATACGATGTGCAAAGACCCAAGGATTATGGAATTGATACGTTTGAGATCTGGAGTCCTTATCAGATGCTTTCACATTCTGGAATCCGGGATATTTTGAATAAAACACAGACCTTAAACCAACGGATTCTGATAGGGCTGACCAGTAATGAACTGTTCCAGGATCCCTTCTGTTTGTATGGAAGAAACGGAATTCCATTTTTTGATACACAATATAAGTATGGTTACTGTGGCTATGGCGCCATACTTTATAATTATATCCTTTGGATTTTGAAGAGCCATATTAATTTTGGAAACAAACTGTTTTTCTTTGCCAGGGATGGATATCTATTACTTCAAATTTATGAAATGATAAAGAAGTATCATAATAACAACGATTTGCCGGAGGGGATATATCTGAAGATTTCCCGAAGGGTTGTGACGGTTGCATCTATCCGCACAAAAGATGATATCTATGGTTTGCTGGATTTGAAGTATCAAGGAACGTTTCAGGAGTGTTTACGTGACCGTTTTGGAATTGAGAGTAACGGGGCACAAAATAATACCATTGTCAGTCTGCCAGGGGAAAAGGAAAAGCTCAAAGCCTGGGTGGAGCCATACTGTAAGCAGATTTTGGAGAATGCCACAGAGGAAAGGGAACAATACCTGCAGTATTTCTTTTCAAATTATGATGATTCCTATGATTTACATGTGGTTGACCCATCTTTTTTGGGAACCACACAGCATTTTTTTGAAAAAACTATACAAAAAAATGTGATAGGTTATTACATGCTTGCACAACGGGGAAAAGAAAATCCCTATGGGATTGGTGACAGGATCCGTGCTCTTTATGCCAGCAAGCAGGATGAATCCTGCCAGGATAGCCTTTTGCGCAAGAAAATTTATTTTTTTGAAGGCGTCCTTGTGGCAAAAGAGGGAATGTATGTAAAGTGTGGGAAAGATGGAAAGTTTTTCACAGAAAAACCGGGTTCGAACCAGCGTCACTGGCATCTAAAGGAAGAACTTCATAGCGGAATCTTGGCCATGGCACAGCGGATAGAGGAAATATACCAGGGTATCCCACTGAAAGACCGGGAAGTGGAAGAGGAGTTTATCAATGAACTTGCCGACCTGGTTTTATCAGAGAAGTGTCAGTTGTCAGAGGAGATTACAGATAGTTTTTGGCATGAGTGTATCTATATGCAGGAAAAGCAGAGAAAAATATTTGGGTAAGCAGAAGGTATTTAGAGCCCGATAATACAAAGAAAATTATGCATCAGGAAAAGATCCTTAGAGCGGTCCTTGAAGGAAGAACTAGAGAAATAATGGATCTAAAATATAGAAAAAATTGGTTTAGAAAGGTAAGAAAATGGCAGCAGAAAAGAAAATCAGAAAATCAGAAAGAGACAGGCATAATTTGAGGGATTTAGTACCCTTAGATACGCCTTTTGGAATCAATATAGAACCTACAAGCGTGTGTAATTTTAAGTGCCGTTTTTGTTTTCACGGTGATGGGAACGTAAAATTTGAAAAAGGTTTTATGGAGTTCTCCCTATTTCAGAAAATCGTAGATGATTTGAAGGAGTTTCCAAAAAAAATTAAATCTGTGTATTTATATCACAGAGGGGAATCCCTCCTGCACCCGCAGATTGCCGAAATGGTAAAATATGTAAAACAGGCGGATGTGGCACAGGAAGTAATTATCTTTACCAATGCTTCCCTGCTGACGCCGGAGTTAAGTGAAAAATTGATTGAAGCTGGATTAGATACCCTAAATGTCTCCATAGAAGGCATTAGTGATGAAGATTATGAAAATGTTGCAGGGGTTAAGGCTGATTTTGGGCAGATTGTGGAGAACGTCACTTATTTTTATCATCATAAAAAACAATGTGAATTGTATGTGAAAATTCCCTATATGTTTTATTCACCAGAGTCTTTGAAAAAGTTTGAGAGCATTTTTTCTGAGATTTGCGATTATTTTTTTGAGGAGCATTTGGACGACGCGTGGCAGGGATTGGCAAAAAATAACCTGACAGAAGAAGAATATGATGTGATTGAAAAGCGGTATAAAAGTTTGGAAAAGTACAGAAGACAGGTATGTCCATGTATTTTTACCCGTTTTAATATCCTATATGATGGAACGGTGACATGCTGCCTGGAGGATTATAAAAAAGATATGCCTGTGGGAGATGTAAACAACGAGAGTGTCAAAGAGATTTGGAGCGGCAGTAAAATGAATAAAATCAGGTACGCACATTTGACAGGAAACTTGCAGGATTATCCCATGTGCCAGAGAAACTGTACCTCTTACAAGGATATCCACCATCCTGGGAATGATATGGATAATATTGATGGCTTGCCCCAGGAAATCATAGATAAATTTAGACCATAGGATGTGGAAGTATGCAGTATCGGGAGTTTGGAAAGACAGGAAAAAAAGTATCACTGCTTGGGTTTGGCGGCAACCGTTTTTTGGAATCAGATTTACAGGACCAGGAGGGATTGGAACGATGCGCCAACCTTGTCCGCTATGCAAAAAGCCAAGGAATCAATTACTTTGACTGTAGCCCCAGTTATGCAAAGGGTTACAATGAAAAAATATTGGGCATGGGCCTGAAACAGATAAAAGGTCCTATCTATATCTCCGCAAAGTCAGGGCTGCAGATTGATAAAACTGCCGACGATATCCGACGGCGGATCCATACCACTCTTTCCCATCTGGATATGGAAAAAATATCTTTTTACCATATCTGGTCGGTGATGAGCCTGGAGGAATACAAAGTGATTATGCAGCCAGGAGGGCTTTATGCAGGGGTATGGAAGGCAAAAGAAGAGGGGCTGGTGGAACATATCTGTATTTCCGTACATTGCAGCGACGAGGAGATCTTAAAGATTATTTCGGAGGATGCATTTGAAGGAATTACGATTGTATTTAACCCGATCAACTATCGGGCAAAGATTCCGATTATCGAAAAGGCGCATGAAAAAGGATGGGGAATTGCAACCATGAATTCCCTTTCAGGAGGATTGATACCAAGATACCCGGATCTATTTGAAGGATTGGATGATTCTTCCAATTCTGCTGTGCAGAAAGCGCTGCGTTTTAATGGGCAGTTCCACGAAATTAGCGTGATTTTATCGGGAATGCCCACACTGGAACAAATTACAGAAAATGTCTCTGCCTTTGATACAGGCATTACAACGAAAGAGGCAAAGGATATTCACTTTACCCTGCCCATCCAGGATGCAATATGCAGCGGATGCCGGTACTGCACAGGATGCCCCAAGGGGATTGCGGTGGCAGATTATATGCAGGCATACAATCTGAAGCTGATTCTGGGGGGGCAAGAACCTGGGCAGGGGACAGATCAAATGTTCCATGAACTTAGGGGGTATGGCGTGGAACCCTTGGAGGAAGATGTTTGCATACAGTGCGGCAGATGCGAGCGCCGCTGCACCAGGCAGATCCCTATTATTCAGAGGTTGAAAGAGATGAGAAACCTTGCCGCAGAGCATTTTTATACTGTACAGGAAATCTGTGGAAGGATTGATGCGTTTCGCCAAACGTATGAAGGGAAAAAAATTGCCATTTGGCCTTCCTGTGTCTATGCTGACCGTGTGCTGGACTTATACGATGCGCCAGAGTGGGAGAAGGACTGCGAGTTTTTTAATTCTTCCAAAGAGAAACAGGGTACGATGTTCCGGGGAAAACCAGTTCATTCCGGGGATGAGGTTTTGTCCATGGGAATGGAAGTGATTCTGATTCTGACATGGAAATATAAAGAAGAAATATTCGACCAATTAACAAAAGAGTATGGAACACACATTCCTGTGGTGCTGCTTCAGGACAGGGAGGAAGATATCAGTTGGTTTAACTGATTTTAATGGCATAAAGATCTTGCCTAAGGGTCTGGAAATCAAATTACTTGATTTCGATGAAAGGGGATTTTGCCAGAAATCTGAAAACCAAAAAAGCAGTTTGTAAACAGTAAATTATATGGAAAAGGAGAACAGGGAATGGGTACGGTAAAAAATCGCCTGGCAGAAGAACGTGACCAATTGGGCAACCAACTGCCCTTGCGCACGCCCTTTGTTTTAGTTGTGGATCCCTCAAGCATCTGTAATTTGAGATGCAGGTTTTGCCCTTCTGGATATGATGACCTCATCAAAAAAACTGGAAGGCAGCAAAAAGTGATGGATCTGGAACTGTTTCAAAAGTTTGTGGAGCAGCTCTTAGAATTTCCCGAAGACATAAAGGTTCTGCGTCTTTATAAAGAAGGCGAACCTCTTGTAAATCCGAATTTTGAAGAGATGGTTGCCTGTGCAAAGCGCAGTAAAAAAATCAAACGGATTGATACCACAACAAATGGGCTGTTGTTTTCAAAGGAGAGAAACCGCAGGATTATTGACGCAGGCATTGACCAAATTAATATCTCGGTTAATGGCGTCAGCTCGCAGCAGATGAAGTATTATACCAACCGGGAGGTGGATTTTCAAGCATATACAGAGAATATCCGGGATTTATACCAGCATAAGGGAGACTGCCTGATTTATATTAAGGCAATCCAGGATAATTTGACCGAAGAAGAGCAGGAAAAATTTTTTGATATTTTCGGCGAAATTTCTGACCGGATTTTTTTGGAAAGGCTTGCCCCAGCATGGCCGGACTTTGAGGCTGACTGCATCCCAGACAGTTTTGAGACAGGGCATTATGGACAAAAAATAGAGCCAAGGACCGTATGCCCTTATATTTTTTATACCATTGTTGTAAATGCGGACGGCAGCGTCAGTTCTTGTGTGGGAGATTGGAAACATGAACAGGTTTTAGGGGATATCAAAAAAGAAAGCCTGTATTCTATCTGGAATACAACAATGAGGGATATGTGGCTCCATCATTTAAAGGGCTGCAAGGATGATTATTCTATGTGCCGCAGATGCAAGGTAATTACACATGGTTGTTTGGATAATATTGATGATGTAAAAGATAATATATTGAAGATATTGGAGCAGGATTATGAAAGCTAAGATAAAACCAAGGATAGATTTAGAAAACAGAACCCGTTTGGAAACAGTGATTCCCTTAGATACCCCGTTTATTTTGATGGTGGAACCCAGCGACGCATGTAATTTTCAATGTAAATTTTGTCCCACAGGAGACCGCAGGCTGCTGAAAACCATCCCAGGGAGAAAGCAGAGAAATATGGAATTTGAGCTGTTCAAAAAAATTGCTGAGGATATGTGTGAATTTGAACATAAAGTGAAGGTGCTTCGCTTATATAAGGATGGGGAACCTTTGATTAATCCCTATTTTCCGCAGATGGTGGCATATGCCAAAAAAAACGGGGCATGTGACCGGGTAGACACCACGACAAATGCATCCCTCTTAACCCATGAGTTGAGCGACCGTATCATTGAAGCCGGGCTGGACCGTATCAATATTTCCATTGAAGGGGTAAATGCAAGACAGTATCAAGAATTTTCTAACTATAAGTTGGATTTCGATAAGTTTGTGGATGAGATCGCTTATTTTTATGAACACCGCAGACAGTGTGAAATGATTGTAAAAATCAATGGGGACGTGTTGACAGAGCAGGAGAAACAAGAATTTTACTCTATTTTTGGGGACATTGCAGACGGCGTGTCCATCGAGAGCATTATGTCCTGCTGGCACGATTTTGAGATGGAGGATGTACAAGTAAATCAAAATGTAGGAATTTATGGGCAGCCGTTGACGGATATCGATGTGTGCCCCTATGTGTTTTATGAAATGGCGATCAATGCAGATGGTACGGCAAGCGTCTGTTTTCTGGATTGGAAGCGGGATATGCTCATTGGCGATGTCCAGAAGCAGTCGGTAAAAGAAATTTGGGACAGCAAAGAACGATATGATTATCTGAGAATGTTTCTTGCGCGGCAGAGAAATACCCATGCCATATGCAAAAAATGTGGGCAGTTGACCCACGGCGCTCCAGACAACATAGACCCATATGCAGAAGAGTTGTTGGCGAAGGTTAATGCCAGAAATTGACTGTGAAAGATATGGCTGTAAAGGAATGCAGGAAATTGACAGCGAAAGATATGGCTGCATAGGAATGCAGGAAATTGGTGGCAAACCAATAAGCAACAAAAATTAGGAGAAAAGGAATGGACCATACAATAGATCAAGTTTTAAAAGATTTGGGGAAACGGGAAATTTATATTTACGGCGCCGGATGTTGGGGAAACCTTTTTTACCAGTACTGTAAGAAAAAGGGAATTCCAGTAGGGGGATATATTGTCACTGCGATCGGGAGGCAAAATATTTCCAACGGGCTGGCGGTTGTGAGCCTGGATGATTATATAAAAGCAGAAAAAAATGGGCAGATTGTGATTTGTATGATGTATTCCCAGGAAGTGGAAGAATTATTAAAGAAAAAACAGATTCAGGATGCGCACAGCCTGAAGGTGGAGGAGCTGCTTTCCATTTCCAAAGAGCTGGGCAGGGAACTTTTGCCTGTTGGGAATGGAACGTCAAGGACACTGAAACTAAAGGATAAGAAATTTATCAATCCATTTTCTGTGGATGACGATTATTATTGGGAATACTTTATGGAGTTAATTGATGTTGTACTGCCCAGTGAATTTGGAACGATGGATTATATCAATGAAGGACCTTATGAATTTGAAAGCGTTCAACTGGAACCGGGAGATACAGTGTTTGATTTGGGTGCATGTATGGGGGTATTTTCCCAACTGGCATGGAATAAAGGATGCAATGTGTATGCATTTGAACCTTCTCCCAGGAATTTCCAATATCTGTCATTGATGGAACCGGAGTATGGGACAGAAAGGATGCACCTTGTACAGACAGGGTTGGCGGACTACACCGGAACCCATGAATTTTTTACAGGCGGCGCTACCGTGGGCTATGATGGGTTTCGCCAACATGCGGATTTGAAAGAGAAAATAGACATTACGGTTACTACCATTGACGAGTTTGTACAGAAGAATCAGATCTCGAAGGTTGATTTTATCAAATCTAATATTGAAGGCGCTGAACGCATGATGCTTTTGGGAGCAAAGAATACGCTGATAAATTATGAGCCAAAGATTTCCATGCGGACAAACCATTATCCAGACGACTGCGAGGTGCTGGAGCATTTGATAACATCCATAAACAGTAACTATATCGTAAAGCACTCCTGGAAGAATTTATATGCATGGGTGCCAGATAGAAAGCAAGGAGGGCGGCAAGATGGCTAGTACGCGACTTCCACTGTCAGAAATTTTACCATTGGACATACCAATCTCCATGCAAATTGCCGCAAGCATGATGTGTAATTTAAAATGTGAATTTTGTTCCCAGTCTGAGGAGGCAAATAAAGAAAATCTGAAAAATGGTTCTAAAATAAGCCTGAAAACCATTCAAAAGCTTGTGGACGATCTTGTGCCAACCGGAAAAAAATTAAAGAATATAGAATTTAGCGGCATTGGAGAGCCGTTGTTATGCAATGAGCTTCCAGAAATGATTTCCTATATCAAGAAAAAACAGGTCTGTGACCATGTGGTGGTAGTGTCCAATGCCACACTGTTGGATGAGACCTGGAGCCATGCCTTGATCGGGAGCGGGCTGGACCAGTTGCGGCTTTCCATCAATGGATTATCCAAAGAGGATTATTTAAAAAATACAGGCGTTGCCATAGAGTTTGATGAAATGTTATCCAATATCAGGATTTTTTATCAGATGTCCCGCAATACGGGCACGAACCTCTATATTAAAATTATGGATTATATGGTGGAATCGGAAGAAAAGAAAAAGTTTTTTCAAGATACCTTTGGACCAATTTCGGACGAGTTAAACATAGAGCATCTGATAAAAACTTCCCCCTATGTGGACTATGAAACAAAATTTGGAGACAGGATTTATAACTTAAACCAGAAGTCGGGCAGCCAGATTGTAGAGACTGAGATTTGCCCCAGAAGTTTTTTTGACTCCATGCTCTGTGTCAATGGGGATCTGATGGCGTGCTGCTATGGATTATGGAATCCCCAGTCTGATTTGATTATGGGAAATATCGGGCAGGAATCTTTTGTGGATATTTGGAATGGGCGCAAATTTAATGATTTTCGGATAAAAATGCTGGAAGGCGTACAACATGCCTCCCCAACCTGTGTCCAGTGCCCCGTGTGGAGAAACCAGATTTGCAAAGAGGATGTGTTGGATGGCGTGAAAGACACATTGAAATTGACCTATGGAGGGGAAAAATGAAGATCCTTCATGTGACTGGCTATATGGCGGAGGCTGGAATTGGAAAAGCAATCAGCGGATTGGTTTTAAATGAAACGGTTCATGAACATACCATTCTCTGTTTGGAATATTCCCAAAAGAGAAGAGAGGCAGAGAAGTGCATCCGGCAGGGAATACGGGTTTTGGAACAGCCTGATTATGAGAAAATCACAGAAGAAATTTCAATCAGTGATGTGGTAATCGTACATTGGTGGCATTATCCCCCTATGGCAGAATTTTTGGCAAATTTTCCTGCCGTTTTATGCAGGGCGGTACTGTGGAGCCATGTTTCAGGATGCACTTATCCGTTTCTGCCCTATGATTTCCTGAATTGTTTTCAGAGAATTTTATTTACCTCGCCATATGCCTATGAAAATCTGTTATGGGGAGATGAGGGTCTTGCACATATTGAGGAGAAATCAGGCATTGTGTACGGATTGTCAGATATTTGTCCCGCTAAGGTTAAGACGGGGTATGACAAAAACAAAGACGGATTTACGCTGATTTACGTAGGTTCCTTTACAGAAAGTAAATTATATCCTGGATTTGCAGAGGTTTGCCAGGAAATTATCCAAGAAATTCCTGAGAGCCGTTTTGTAATGGTAGGGGAGGATGGAACAGCTTCCTGGGTCAAAGAAAAAATTTCCCGGCTGCAGATCGAAGATCATTTTAAATGGACGGGATTCATTGATGATGTATACCAGGCTATGATAGAAAGCGATGTGTTTTTTTATCCGCTGAATCCTTTTCATTTTGGGACAACGGAGAATGTGATTTTGGAAGCGATGGCAGTAGGGCTGCCTATTGTTGCGTTTGACCAGGCGGCAGAAAAATATATTATCAAAGGCCGCCAGACAGGAATGCTTGCAGATACCAAGGATGATTTCCGAAAAATACTGAAAGACTTGTATCAGGAGGAGCGATTGCGGGAGGATTTGGGGCGCAGGGCGAGGGAAAGTTTTTCTGTCCAGTTTAAAATAAGGGAAAATATAACCAGGTTTGACGAACAGGTTTCACAGTGCATGAAAAGACCAAAGCAGGTACATTCATTTTCCCATATCATTGGAACCAAACCTTGGGAATGGTTTTTGTCCGCTATGAGGCCAGAGGACAGGGAAATGTTTTTGAAACAGCAAACAAAAAAACTGGTTTGCTGCCAGCCTATTTTCAGGGAAAAGACCAAAAGTTCCATTTTTCATTTTCAGAAGTATTTTCCAAGTGATAACTATTTACAAAATTGGTCGCGGGCAATGGAGGAAAGCGCCAGTAAAATTGGGGCTAAATTCGGCGAAAACGTAGAAAAATGAACGTTAGGAAAAATGTAGTTTGTAAAGATGAAATAAAAGAAAAGAACAAGGGGGCAATATGATTCAGATTTTAATGGAAGAAACGCTTACCGTTGAGGAGCAAAGCTTTGACCGGCTGATACTTTTGAACTTAATTCATGATTATAAAAATGTAAAGATTGGAGTTCAAAGAGAAGGAAAGATTGTAAAGGTTTTGACATACCAGGATTTGGAGACAGGAAGGTCTGTGCCAGAGGGATTTTTAATTCACAGTGTAGATATTTTTGAGAAGGCATTGGAAATATTCAGGGGTTGCGAAGACAGGGAAGGGCTTTGTCTTCCTGTTTTTTCAGAGGATTCCAATGATATTTTATATCTGCTCCAGTATAGTAAAAACCGCGTGGACGCTACAGAAAAAGGGTATGTGGGAGAATTTTTAGAGTATGACATAGAAAACCCGTTTATTGATTATGATTTACTCAGCAGGGCAGATGTATATTTTTTCTATGGGTTTGAGGAGTATACCTATCAAATCGCACGCATTATCCTAAGAAAATATCCAGGGAAAAAGGTATTTTTTCAAGATGCAAGGGCAAATTTGTTCTTTTCTGGCAATGAGGATGTTGTGATTACTACGATCGGGGAGGCATATTTGAACTACCCAGAGTTTCGGTCTAAATCCGTGCTGATGATTGATTCTGATAAACTTTTTGGTCCCTACGATGTTAGAAAGGTGTTGAACAAACATTACCACAGCCTTCAGGTTATGACCAGCCTGTTTTGGAGCTGCAAAAGGGTAGAACTGGGACAGGAATATCCAGAAAAAACATTTTATTGGATCCATTGCCCGCTGGGGAATGACCATGGTTTTGTGGATTTGATCAAGTATCCGCTGTACAAAGCCGTTATGGCGATTCGAAAGGGAATGATTCCTGTCATTGACTTGAGCGTTGAGGGAGATAAGACGCATTATTCTAATACGGGCGGTGAGAATGTCTGGGAATTTTATATGAAACAGCCTACCAGTGCAACGGTGGAGGATATTAAAAAGGCAAAGAACATAGTGGTGTGCGACGAGTGTATCATGGAGCGATTTAATCCCTACAATATGGAAGTGGAATATATGATACAGTGGCGCCAGATGTTAAAAGAATATTTTTTCCTCAATGAAGAGACGAGCAGTTATGTGGAAAACCAGTATCACAAATTTATTCCTGGTCATTTGAAAGTATTGGGCGTGGTGGCATATTCAGACAAAGAAAATGGCATTTACGATGGCTCCACGTTTATGACGAACGCGGATTTTATCAGAAAGGTAGAAGAAATATTCCAGGAGAAAAATTATGACAAGATCTTTCTCAATGCTAAGAACGAGGATGTCTATCAGATGTTTTTGGGGAGCAAGGTGGGGGGGCATGTGATTGCGATTCCCCAGCATAGAATGGATTCTTCTGTCTTTTGGCAGAATGGAGAGAAATTGTCCGTGGATAAGATTATTGAATTGACAGTTGGGGAGGAAGACTTAAAAGAGCGTGAGAGAAGATATTTCTCCATTTTATATATCTTGTCAAAATGCCAGGGATTGGTTTCATCGGGAAGCAATGGTGCCACACGGATGGCGCAGGCACTGCGGGAAACGGAATATGAAGATTTGTGGATTTACAATGGATAAATTGTTGAGGAAGGGATCGTATGCAGGCAGTTATTTTAGCGGGAGGGCTGGGGACAAGGTTAAAACCGTTTACAGAGGATTATCCAAAGCCAATGTTTGAGATTGGGGGAAAACCTTTTATTGTTTATTTAATCGAACAGGTGTATAGTTGGGGGATCAAAGATATTATACTGTTGCTGGGCTACCGGGCGGATGTGATTCAAAATTATCTGGGGGAAGGTTCCTCTTTTGGCGTCCATATTTCCTATTCTGTTACGCCCAAGGAATATGATACAGGCGCAAGGATCCGTTCCGTGCAAAACATTCTGAAAGAGGAATTTTTGTTACTGTATTGTGATAATTACTGTCCTATTAATTATCAAAAAGCGTATGAATTGTTCCGAGACAGCAAATGTATGATCCAGGTTACAGCATATGCGAACAGGGATGGATATACAAAAAATAACCTGAAAACGGAGGGAACCAGCGTTGTTAAATATGACAAAAAGAGGGAGACAGAGGGATTAAATGCGGTTGACATCGGATATGCCCTGATAAAAAAGGAAGCGCTGCGTTATCTTCCAGAGGGAAATATCAATTTTGAGAGAGAAGTATATCCTGTGGTTGTTGGAAAGAATCAAATGTCTGTCTATTTAACGGAACATCGTTACTACAGCATTGGTTCCTGGGAACGGATGGAACTGACCAAACAGTTTTTTCAAGAGAAGGACGTGGTATTTTTAGACCGTGATGGGACGTTGAACAAAAAGCCTCCCAAGGCATGTTACATTGAAAATCCTGAAGAATTTGTATGGATGGATGGGGCAAAAGAAGCGGTAAAACGCTTGAAGGATGCAGGATATACGATTTATCTGTTTACCAATCAGCCAGGGATTGCCCGAGGCAGGTTGTCTCAAGAAGACTTAGAGGCAATCCACAAGAAAATGCAGCAGGAATTGGAGGAAGTTGGAGCAGGGATTGACGGCATTTACTGTTGTTCCCATAATTGGGATGAGGGGTGTTTTTGCAGGAAACCAAAACCAGGATTGCTGTATCAGGCACAGCGGGAGCATTCTTTGAATTTACCTAAGTGTATTGTAATCGGAGACGACGACAGGGATATGGATGCCGGAAATGCCGCGGGCTGCGATTGTATACAGGTGTCAGAGGAATATCCCCTTTTGGAAGCAGTAAAAGACCTATTAAAGCGGTAAATGAGAGGAAAGCAGTATGAGTACGATCTTAGTGACAGGGGCGGGCGGATTTATCGGAAAATTCGTTGTCCACGAATTTTTAAATCGAAACGATCATGTAATTGTAGTGGTCAGAAATAAAAACAGTTATCAAAAGCTGCAAAAAGAATCTGTGTTGGAAGCAGATTTGTCGAATCTGGATATTGAGGAACTGAAAAGTTCTATTGGAATGGAACAAATCGAAGCATGTATTCATTTGGCATGGGAGGGCATTCCAGATTATTCTTATCAGGTTTCAAAGAAAAACCTTATGATGGGAATGAATGTATTGGAATTATGCAGGCAATTGAAGATTGCACATGTGGTTATGTCAGGCTCTTGCTGGGAATATGCGAATCCATCGGGTGCCGTGGCGGAACAGGACCCCCTTACGGCCCACAATGGTTTTACGGCTGCAAAGAACGCCCTGCGCAGTATGTGCGAAGCTTTTTGCAAAGAAAACCATATGCATTACCACTGGCTTCGTTTTTTTTATGTCTATGGACCAGGACAGAAGGAAAAATCCCTGATTCCAATGATTGTGAAGTCCATGAAAGAGGGAAACTTGCCAAAGCTGTCAGGAGCTTATAACAGGAATGATTTTATTTTTGTAGAGGATGTAGCAAAAGCGGTTGCAAAGACGGTAGAAGTGAATCCCAAAGAAAGTATCTTGAATGTGGGAACAGGAACAGGAACCTGCGTATTAGATATTGTGAAAAAGATTGGAGAGTCTTTGAATTTTCCAGTAGATGCAGAAGAATTTCAGCGTAATGCAGCACCTGCCAGTTTTTGGGCTGACCAAACTGTTTCCAAACAGGCGCTGTTATGGCAGCCGGAATATTCCATAGAACAGGGGATTGAAGAGTACTTACTATGGGAGCACAGAAATGGGAAATAAAGAAGTTGAGAATAAAGAAAAGGAAATCAATGAATTTGACCAGTTTGTAGAACCTTTGCTGGAACAGCTGGACACCATTCAGCAAAAATTGTATACGCCTGCAGAACGGATGACACAGGAAGAAGAGGTCCATTCCCGCCAAGAGTATGAAGCGGTGTTAAAAAAGTATGAAAAGTACCATAAATATGAGGAGATTATCAATGATTGTGCCTTAGATACTTCTGAAAAAAGTTTTTTCTGCCATGCGTATTGTTCCCATTGCGGGAAGGATGTAACCATGTATTATCGGGGTGCAAAAGACAACAGCATGGAACAAATGCGGGATGTTTTCCGGGACAATTTTTATTGTCCGATCTGCCAGCTGACAGGGAGATGGCGCCGGATCTTGTCTAAGGTAAGGCAGGTATACAGCCTAGGGAAGAAAGTATATATGTATGAATATAACTCGCCTGCGTATTTTGGTGCATTATCCTTTGTGTCAAAGGGAGATTTGATTGGCAGTGAATATTTTGGAAGTGAGTACAAAAGCGGGGAGTATGTAAATGGCGTGCTCCATGAGGATGCTACAAATTTAAGTTTTTCGGATGAAAGCTTAGATATTATACTTTCTCTGGATGTATTTGAACATATTTATTTTTATAAAAAGGCATTTCAGGAGATTTACAGGGTTTTGAAGCCAGGAGGGAAATTGTTTTTGACTATTCCCATGGAAGTAGAACGAGATATCACAGAGGACAGGGCAAAAATTGAAAATGGAAAAACAATATTTTTGAAGGAGCCTGTCTATCATGGTGGGGCAAACCACACGGATTTTGGGGTGCTCGCATACACAGATTTTGGGTGGGACATCTTAGAGATTATAAAATCCGTTGGATTTTCCGATGTGAAATTTATCACATACTACAGCATTCGTGAGGCGTATTTTGGGCGTGTGTGGTATTATTTGGATATCACGAAGTAATTAGTTAAAAATAGCAATGTATATTTGTAAAAATGAACTTAATTTCTTATAAAGGCTCACAGGAGTGAGTCCCGAATAAATGAGGGAAACAGGATTCGATGCAGAATTAATTTTTTGCAGCGGCTCCTGTTTTTTTATCATATAGGAAATTCCTGCAAATTCCCTATATGACAAAATAATATGCACACGCGCACAAGAGGAAAACGATTGCTGCGCAAATGTGCGCGGCGCGGAACAAAAGATGCGTTAGCAAAAGAAGTTGGTTGCGGGGGTGTGAGAAACGCACTTTTGTTCTATATTAGGAAAGCTCTATAAACTTTCCTAAATATAGAACATCAAAATGCACACGCGCACAAGAGGAAAACGATTGCTGCGCAAATGTGCGCGGCGCG
>CATOOV010000061.1 GCA_951801955.1 uncultured Lachnospiraceae bacterium | reverse complement strand
CTTTTGTTCCGTGCCGCGCACAGTCACGAAGTGAGTTTTTCCACTTGTGCGCGTGCGCATATTTCTCTTGTCATATAGGAAATTCGGAAGAATTTCCTATATGACAAGAGAAATACTGCTGTAAAATAGAAACCTATTCTACAGCAGTAATATAATCGTTGGAGATTTAATTATAAAAATGAATTGCAGGGCTTTACAGCCTGTCAGAAAAACTGGCTCTGCCATAAGCAGCGGAAGCAAACCCTTATCCGGGATGCATGATCCTACATCTGGCAGTTTGGAAACTATATTCAAAAATCTGATATCTGGGGGAAAGATATCATCTCATAGCCAGCAATTGCGGAAACAGATTTAGAAATCTGTCAAGTCAGCAGCCCTTCTCTCTAAGAAAGCAGTCATGCCTTCTGTCTTGTCATGGGTAGAGCATGTGATACCAAATAAGTTTGCTT
Organism: uncultured Lachnospiraceae bacterium; assembly: GCA_951801955.1. Lineage (GTDB taxonomy): Bacteria > Bacillota > Clostridia > Lachnospirales > Lachnospiraceae > Petralouisia. The sequence continues at coordinate 19,485 of CATOOV010000061.1, read as the reverse complement.
CCATCTCCACAGCATTCTTGATATCCATATCATAACCATTATTGATTGCAGCTTTTGCAATGGAAACAGCATAGCTTCCCTTGGAAATAATCTTAGAAGCCATTTTTTTCGCAGTGTCCATCAATTCTTCTTTTGCCACTACTTTATTTACAAGACCGATGCGGTATGCTTCTGCAGCGTCAATATTGTCACAGGTAAAGATCAGTTCTTTGGCGCGTCCCATGCCTACCAGGCGTGCAAGCCTTTGGGTGCCGCCAAATCCTGGGATAATGCCAAGACCAGTTTCCGGCTGTGCAAAGCTTGCATTGTCAGAGGCAATTCGGATATCACATGCCATTGCGATCTCACATCCGCCGCCTAAAGCAAAGCCATTGACAGCGGCGATAGTAACCTGACGCATATTCATCAATTTGAAGAATGGTTCAGCAGCTTTCATTCCAAATGCGCGTGCCTGTGCGGCAGTAAAGTTTACCATTTCGGAAATATCAGCGCCAGCGACGAAAGATTTAAATGCATTGTCTTTCTTGTCTGGACCGCCGGTTAAGATAACAACCTTTACATCATCTCTTGCCTCAATTTCACCCAGCACAACATTTAATTCATCCAGTGTCTCACTGTTTAAAGCATTTAAAGCTCCTGGTCTGTTGATGGTGAGGACAGCGATCTGATCAGCTACTTCCAATTTTAAGTTATTCATGTGTAGAACCCTCCTATGTATTTTGGTGATTAATACTATATTTAATATATAACTTTGATAAAAAATTGTCAATATGTAAGAAGAAAGATATTGAGAAATTACAATCGCTATTTTGTTAGGGCGTTTCGTCTGCGGAAAGCACTTGGCGTACATTGGTATTTTCTTTTGAATATGCGGTTAAAATAGGAAAGGTTGTCAAATCCAGCTTCTGACGCAATATAGACGATCGAATCTGAGGAGGAGGAGAGAAGCCGTGCAGCCATGGTCAGCCGATAGTCATTCAAGTACTCGGTAAAAGACATTGCCATCTTGCATTTGAAGAATTTCATGAAATGTGATTTGCTGAAACCGCAAATGCAGGCAGCGTCTGCAATGGAAATTTTTTCCTGGTAATTGGTTTCTACAAATTTTAATACTTCCTTCAGGCGGTCCAGAGACTTTTGGTTTTCATGAGGCAGCCTGGAATGGATGGAGTTTGTCAGACCAAAGAAAAAAGTAAAAAGTTGCCCTTTGATTGCAAGCTGATAACCAGATGGAAAATTTTTACAAATTTCATCCATATGGTTGAGGCAAGAAGAAAGTATCGCATATTCCTTGGATTTTGTGGAATAATGGTAGTCAAAGAGAGATTTGCCGTGGATTAAGGGCTGGAATAATTTGTCCGTGCAGGTGTCGCCTTGGGGCGCCATTAGCATGGAAAGCTGAAAAATGATATTTTCATACTCCATAGAATTGTCTGAAAGTTGTTCAATGGAGTGGAGGTGCCCTGGAGGCACCACGACAATATCGCCCTGTGCCACCTGATATGGCTCAAGATCCACGGTGATTTTGCCAGTTCCCTTTTTGACATAGATAATCTCCATATCATTGTGCCAATGTGTAGGTACGATTGTGAAATCCAATGGAATAGTGCATAAGTAAATATTGAAGGGGAAATTATTATGGCCATGGAATTTGGTTTCCTGTGATTTTTCATATTCTAATATATTCATATGATATTCTTTCTGCTTATGATCTACTTATACTTGATAGTATTGTACTATGTTTTGCTATCATATTGCAAGAAAAAAATGGAAAGTAAGGATATAATTGATGAAAAGCTGGCAGCAATGAAGCTGCCGCCCTCATGATAGGCACAGGATACCAGGGGGAAAATAGAGAGTTTGTAGAAAAGCCAGCGGGAATAAGTGCCTGCAAAAAGGGGAACGCTTATAGGAAAAAGGAGAATGAGAGGAGCTGTCGCATTAACAAGGAAAATATAGGATATAGTATTTTCTATTAAACAATAGTTTATATCTTATATGATATATTCTAAATGCAACAGCCCCTAATTACCTGTTTGTGCAGAAAAATGCATAGAATGGAGGAAAAAATGAGTGTAGAGGTAAGAGAGTTATTGGAAAAGAAATGTGGCAACAACATTGCAGCATGTACGAATGAGCAATTATACTATGGGCTGTTAGCAATCGTAAAAGATTTTGCCAAGGAAAAAGAGAGCCATGAAGGAAAGAAAAAAATATATTATATTTCTGCAGAATTTTTAATTGGCAAATTATTGTCCAACAACCTGATCAATCTGGGGATTTATGACGAAGTGGAATCCATGTTGAAGCAGTATGGAAAAAATATCAATTTGATTGAGCAGGTGGAACCAGAACCTTCCTTGGGGAATGGCGGATTGGGACGCCTTGCCGCTTGTTTTCTGGATTCCATGGCGACTTTGGGATTAAACGGAGATGGAATCGGTTTAAATTATCATTTTGGATTGTTTTTACAGACCTTTGAAAACCATCTGCAGAAGGAGCGTAAGAATCCATGGATTGAAACAGAGAGCTGGCTGACCAGGACGGACGTAACATATCCCGTTCAGTTTGGCGGTTTTACAGTCTGGTCCAGGATGTATGATTTGGATGTGACTGGTTTTGAAAACCGTACCAATAAATTACATTTGTTTGATATTGAAACAGTAGATGAAAGCCTGGTGGGAGACGGAATTAATTTTAATAAGGCAGACATTGCCAAAAATTTAACGTTATTCTTATATCCTGATGATTCTGATGAGGCAGGACGTTTGCTTCGCGTTTACCAGCAGTATTTTATGGTAAGCAATGCGGCGAGGCTGATTCTTGCAGAGTGTGAGTCAAAGGGATGTAATTTATACGATTTGCCAGAATATGCAGCGATTCAAATTAATGATACCCATCCAAGTATGGTGATTCCAGAGTTGATTCGCCTGCTGATGGAAAAAGGGATCCGTATGGGGGATGCCATTGATATTGTGTCGAAGACTTGTGCATATACCAACCATACCATTCTGGCAGAAGCATTAGAAAAATGGCCGATGGATTACTTAAACAAAGCAGTTCCCCAGTTGATGCCGATTATCCGGGAGTTAGATACCATTGTAAAAGATAAATTCCATGACAAATCTGTGGCGATTATTGACGATGAAAACCGTGTGCATATGGCTCATATGGATATTCACTATGGATACAGTGTCAATGGGGTGGCATATCTGCATACCGAGATTTTAAAGAAGAATGAATTAAATCATTTTTACAAAATTTATCCAGAAAAATTCAACAATAAAACCAATGGTGTCACATTCCGGCGCTGGCTGATGCATTGCAATAAGGGGCTGAGCCGCTATTTGGATGAGGTAATCGGCACTGGCTGGCATAAAGATGCAGATGAATTGGAGAAGTTGTTATCTTTTGAAAATGATAAAACTGTGCTGCACAAGCTGTTGGAGATCAAGAAGGAGAATAAACACGCCCTCGCTGTATATTTGAAAGAAACCCAGGGAGTGGAGATTGATGAAAATTCTATTTTTGATATTCAGATCAAGCGCCTTCATGAGTACAAACGACAGCAGATGAACGCGCTGTATGTCATTCATAAATATTTGGAGATTAAAAAAGGAAAAACGCCGGCTACGCCAATCACTGTAATTTTTGGTGCGAAGGCAGCGCCGGCTTATGTGATTGCCAAAGATATCATCCATCTGATTTTGTGCCTGCAGGAGATTATCAACAAAGATCCCAAGGTAAGCCCGTATCTGAAAGTGGTTATGGTAGAGAATTACAATGTTACCAAGGCAGAAAAATTGATTCCGGCATGTGATATTTCTGAACAGATTTCCCTTGCCAGCAAGGAAGCGTCAGGTACTGGAAATATGAAATTTATGTTAAATGGGGCTGTAACCCTGGGGACCATGGATGGAGCCAATGTGGAGATTGCAGATCTCGTAGGAAAAGATAATATTTATATTTTTGGTGAAAGCTCTGATACAGTAATTGAACATTATGAAAAAGGTGACTATGTTTCCAGGGATTTTTATGAAAGTGATGAGGAAATCAAGGAAGCTGTAGACTTTATTGTAAGTGATGACTTGTTGAACATAGGGCAGAGAGAAAATTTGGAGCGTTTGTATTACGAACTTCTGAATAAAGACTGGTTTATGACGCTGCTTGATTACAAGGATTACGCTGCAAAAAAAGAAGAAATCTACCAGGATTACGAAGACCGGGATGCTTGGGCAAAGAAAATGCTGGTAAATACAGCAAAGGCTGGTTTCTTCTCCTCAGACCGGACGATTGCAGAGTATGATAAAGATATTTGGAAACTGAAAGGATAAGAAAGGTTTATCTATAAAACAAATCTTTTGGATAACATATCGTAAGGGAACCATATGAAATATCAAGACATTCACAGAGGGGCTGGCTGCCGCACGAATTATTTCGTGCGGCAGCCCCTTTTTGGCTTGGACAATTGTCAATAAGTTAAGCGTATTTGCATTGTTAATGCCACGACTCCTTTGTGTGGCGTAACTATTTTACAGTCACTTTCAGCGTTGCCTTTGCCTTACCATTATAGGTTTTAACGGTAATAATTGCTTTGCCCTTCTTTTTGGCTGTTATCTTTCCGTTCTTATCTACCTTCACAGCCTTCTTGCCTTTCTTGTCAATGGTATACTGGAAGGAAGCGCTTCCGAATTTCGAGGAAACCTTCGGCTTAATCTGGAAGGTTTTCTTTACTTTCAGTGTCACTTTTTTCTTATTCAGCGTCACCTTTGTCTTCTTCGTGGGCGCCGATTTTACTGTCACCTTACAAGTTGCTTTCTTGCCGTCTACGGTTGCTGTAATGGTCGCTGTGCCTTTCTTTTTTGCCGTAAGCTTTCCGTTTTTGACAGCCACAACGCTGCTAGCGCTGCTCTTGTAGCTCACTGTCTTGTTCGTGGCATTGCTGGGCTTCACTGTCGCTTTCAGAGAGAATGTCTCTTTGACGCCCATAACTAACTTTGTCTTGGTCAGCGTCACTTTGGTTACGGGAACCTTTACTGTTACTTTACAAGTTGCTTTCTTGCCGTCTGCAGTTGCAGTGATCTTAGCTGTTCCAGTTTTCTTAGCTTTTACTACGCCCTTAGAGGTAACGGTGGCAACGCTGGTGTTGTCAGATTTCCAGGTTACTTTTTTCTTGGTTGCATTTGTTGGTGTAACCGTTGCTTTCAAGGAATAAGTCTTCTTTGGCGCAAGGGTAAGTTTGTTCTTATTTAACCTCACCTTGGTTACTGGAAGCTCTACCGTCACAGAACAAGCCGCCGTCTGCCCTCCTGCTGTTGCAGTAATTCTGGTTGTGCCAGGAGTATTTGCGGTAATCTTCCCATTCCCGTCAACGGTAGCAATGCTGTCATTCTCAGACTGCCAGGTTACCTCGTTGTCTGTTGCACCTTCTGGCGTTACTGTCGCTTCCAATTGAAAAGTGTTATTCACAAGAAGGGTCAGACGGGTATTATTCAGCGTTACCTTTTCCACTGGAATTGTTGTCTCACTGGTTGTTTTCTTCCACAATACATAGTTACCGCCTTTTGCCGCGTTAATTGTTACTTTTCCATTTTCGCCAATGGTATAAGTATGGATTTCTTCCAATTTCTTTGTCTCTGGATTATAGTAGCTCAGGGTCACGGCGTCCCCTGTGTTCCATCCCATCTTGGAGGCGTCTACGGTAACTTTTGCATTCGCAAGTCCTCCTTCCTGTGCAAAAGAGAGTACCATACCTTTTGCATCTTCTTCCAGCAGATCCTTGATTTGTGCATTTTTCTCGCTGTCAACTTCAAGTGCCAGATTCAAGTCAGAGGGCTGGATCTCTGTCAAATCTTTGGCGTCAAATACCCACTGGTAAGAAGTGCTGCCATTGATGGTAATGGTAAGTTCCTTTTCTGCTTCTTTTGCTGCGGCAAGCACTTCTTTTGGAATGGTGATTGCCTCCACCTTATCACTGGTCAGAGCTTCTGGCAGTTTCACATTGATAGAAACCTGCGTTTCCTGGCTGTTTTTAATACTGTCTGCAAGGGAACCTGAAAGCGTTATATTGACAAGTGTGTCCTGACCTGGCGTCAGTTCTGGAATGGTCACTTCATAATTGCCTTTGCCGTCGTCTTTTATATCTGGCTCGGTTGGCTTAGAGGGATCCGAAGGGTCATCCGGGTCAGTCGGTTTGGAAGGATCCGAAGGGTCATCTGGGTCGGTCGGTTTGGAAGGATCCGAGGGGTCAGTTGGTTTGGAAGGATCCGAAGGGTCATCCGGGTCGGTCGGTTTGGAAGGATCCGAGGGGTCAGTTGGTTTGGAAGGATCCGAAGGGTCATCCGGCTCCTGGATTTCTGTCCATTTTGCAGTCAATAACAAATTATTTGTAATTGGAGTGTCAAAATCAAATGCCGTACTGCTGTCCGTTGCAAACCATCCATCAAAGGTATAACCTTCTTTTTGTGGTTCTTCTGGAGGTGTAACTTTCTTACCTTGTTCCACGGTTATATTTATAATGTCGCTGCCATTTGCTGAATCAAAAGAAACCGTATAACTTTGTTTGGCATTTACAGAGCATTTAAAATTAATCTGGGTACTTTCGCCCGTAGACAAAGTGACAACAGCAGTCAAGGTGACATCCACATTGGGAGTATTTGCTTCTGGACGTGTGATGTTTCCTGTTGATGCATCAATAATGTCTGGGTGGGAAGACTCCCATACAATTTTTGCATTGTTATAGCCAGTGGTAGGAAGGGTTAGGGAATCTTTTGCAATGTTTAATAAAATATTCCCATTTGCATCCGTTGTACTTCCGATTCCAAGTTCCTGTGTGATAGATGTAACTAAGTCTTGTTTTACATATTCTGCAGGAAGCGATTTCCAAAAATCATATATTTCTGCAACCTGTTCAGCTTCCAGTGAACCGTCGTAGATACGGAAATCTTTGACTGAGCCAATGTAATCATTGTCATTATTTCCCCAGATAGAATTTCCAATGTAGGCAACCCGGTTTGTTCCGAAATCTGTCAGCCGGATTCCAGTGTCTTTGGTTCCTACAAGCTTGCCGTCTTTATATAAGGTGAAAGATGTTCCGTTGAATACGCAGGTAATATGTGACCATGTATTTTTGGGAAAACTTGCTTCTGTGGATTTAAAACCTGTTTCATTTCTCCATGTATTATTTGTCACAACTGCTTTCAGGCAATTGTTATTACTGGGATTGATTAACAGGTATTTAAAGACATTGGGGCTGTTGTTGCCGTCAGGCTCTGTCCCGGAACCAAAGCCAAAGACAGCCTGGTTTCTGGACGCTTGTGTCCCATCATCCTTTGTCCAGAAGGAAATCGTCATCTGGTCTTTTCCATCAAACATTTTGGTGGGAAGGGAGATAAAGCTCTGAAGTTTGCCATTGCCAGTAAAAGTGGCGCCATTTTCCCTGGTGAAGCCAACACCCTTTGCAGTGCCATGGTTGTTATTCTTCGTGGCGTCGCTGCTGTCTTTCTCCAAAGGATACCAGCCAAGGAGGTTTTCCTCTAATTCTTTTAAAGTTTTTAAAGTAAGGCTGTTACAAGCTGTATGCAAGGCAGCGACTGCTTCCTGTGCCTGGGTTTCTGTGATGATTTCTCCGTTTGCTTCGTCCGCTACAATTTTTTCTCCGGCTGCAATGGCGTTTGCCAAGGCTTCCATAGAAGTTTTATTGTATATTTTTGCTGCGTTTTTGTTGTTGTACGCAGTTTTTGCGTTGGTTAAGGTATTGACCAGATCCCCTAAGTTTGCCCCTTTTGACTTTTCTACCATAACAGTAAAAGATGCCTGCTGTGAAAATTTGCCAGATGTGATGGTGGCAGTAAAGGTGGCTGTGACATCTTCACCAGTAGAAGATGGGCGGATAATCCATACATCAGAACCCAAGATAGTTAAAAGCTCCGGATGGTCACAAGCCCACGTAATCGAGGTGCCATTGCCGGCTCCAGCTTCTTCTCCCGTAAGGGGAAGCTTTAGGTTTGCTGTCAGGGTATCTGCAATCTTTAACGCATTTTTAGTTTTATTGATTTCTACTTGTTCTGGGTTTTCGGTATAGTTGTTGCTGGCAATTACTTTTTTTGCCAGTTCCTCTGTGGCGAAATCCATAATAATCCAGCCGTAAGCTTTCCCTTGGGTTAATTCATAGCTTAAGAATTTAGGATTAATTTCCTTGGCATTACTCTTAGGAGAGGTTGGAAGACCAAGTTTTTTGGGCGCCGCGCTCATAAAATTTAAGAAATAAACACTGGCACGTTTATTTTCGTCTGGCGGGGAATCCAACCCCTGTTTGACGGCATTCCATTTGTCTGAAGTGGAATATTCATACCGGTCTTGTATCCACAATCCAGTCAGCCCAGTAACGGCAACCCGGACCCAGGGGGTCTCTTGCACATCGGAACCGCCCTGGTCGCCCCAGAGGAAGTTCAGCCCGCCTTTTTTGTCCCCATAGTTGTTTTTATCATAATAGCGCCTGGCAAGGACAATCTTGCCCCTTGCGTCGTTTAACACAGGCTTGCCGTTTTGCAGGTACCAAAAATCAGGGTTTTGGTCAATGTAGCTGTGGATATATTGCTGAATTACGGAATCATCTTGTGTTCCGTCATCTTTTTTCATGCTCATCACAATGGTTTCCGTGGGGTGTGCCTCCAGAAAGCTGTAACAGTCTGAGAGCACTTCTTCCAGGTACAGTTTGCTGCCGGAATTGGACTTGCAGTCTTCTGAGCCATGGACAAGGTATAGTTTTCCATTGTCCTCTGCCTCTAGGCGGATATCCAGAAAACGGATTCCAAAATTCAACTGCTCTGCAATGGATTTATCTTGGCATTGTGCGAAGGTTGCGTTAGAAATTTTTTGTGTTCCGCTGTCATGAGTTCCAGGCAGGTTGATCTCTGTAATTTTTTTATTACTGTCAATATTTGCCATCCATTCTGTGCCTGCCACGGTGTCCCAGGGGTTTTCGGCATGTGCCTCTTGGGGGCAGAAAACAATTGAGGTAAACAGTAGCACCGCAGCCATTGCTGCACTTAGTGTTTTTCTTTTTTTCCACATAAGAATCCTCCTTCTTCATTTTTTGGAATCTCTCAAGGTTGTGGAGTGAGAGGTTCCAAGGGTGTATAAATAAAAAATAAATTATTAAAAATATTATACCATCATTTTTACTAAAATACCAGTAAAAATTTTAGTTTTTTTTTAGTATTCGTGCGGGAAGTTGGATTCTCAAAAAGATTTGTTGGCAATTTGCACAAAGTTCTGCAACTTTGTTCCAAATTTCTAAGAAAGAACGGGAGATATCAGCTTTGCTGGCAAATACATTGCCAAATCCATGTGCATTCTCATGGGGAATTACTGAATTTGAAGCGGCATTGTACACACGCCAAATCTTAGAAAGTCTTGCGCGTTCATTTCATATCTTTTGAAACGAACGAATGGTTATAAGGGGATGCCCTTAGAAATACCTTATGACACGCCGAACGGCATTAATGGGCGGTACTTGGGTATGGCGAAAGCCATGCGTATCCTGCGTCAAATCTTAAATCAGCCTTCCGGAATTATGTAAAAATTTACAATAATATATTGTAACTGTATCCGAAAGGCTGATGGATAGATTTACTGTGATTCTATTTCCAAAAGTTTCTTAACGGCAACCTGCATTTCTGGATGGTTCCGATATTGCAAAACCAGGTTTCTCTCTTCTTTCGAAAGAAACAGTTCATCCATAGGGCTTGTATAGCCAAAGGTGCCCAGGATATTTTCGATGTGATATATTTTGCAGAGAATCAGCAGTGTGTCTGCGTCTGGCTGTGTAGTTCCGTTTTCCCAACTATAAATTGTTTTTGGGGCAACTTGTAATTTATGTTCATCTAATTTTACTGCCAGATCCACAACCGTGTATTTATTTAATTTTCGATATGCTTTTAAAACCTTGGCAATATTTGGATTTTTCATTGTCTCACCTCTTTTCTAATCATAGACTACCCGAAAAATTGCGTCAATTACTTTAAAAATAATTCTCGCGAATCAAGAAAAAGTTATATTGAAATTCTTGTATAAAAAGAATATAATAGAGAATATGCTAAAAATTGATGAAAGGGTTAAAGGTTTAAAAACGAGAAGGCGGAGGAAGATATGAGGGAGAAGGCAAAACGGTGGTTGGCAGACCAGATGGAACAAAACCATATTCCAGCAGAGGTAGTTGCCAATGTTCTGGAAATTCCAGTGGAAAAACTCCAAATTGGTACAGAAAAAAATCTGGATGCGGACGAATTTTTGCGAATATGTGCATATCTTCATATCAGACCTGAAAATATTTCAATAGACTGTTCTGAGTAAGATTTTTATAGGTAATTGCAAAACTGATAAATTATCAAAATTTCATATACAATTCATACAATTATACACAAATATTTTATTTCATACAAAAGCACGAAATACTAGGCGCACCAAGCATTCCAACAAACGACTGAAAACGAAAATCATGTTCAGCAAAGGCTTCCATGATTTTTGTGTTTTGTTTCCCTGGTGCTGGAATGCATTTCTTAGCTTTTGTATGATAAAATATTTCTCCTTAAATTTGTTGAATTGTATATGAAATTTCTAAAATGATTGAGTTTCGCAATTACCTAAGTAAGATTTTTAAATATGAAGGAGACAAAAGATGGAATCTGTTTGCTTTAACGGTCATAAAAGATTTTTTATAAGGAAGGAGTGGCTGATCAAAGGCCTGCAGGAAGTGAAACAAAATCCTAGGGTGTTTTTTGAAAATTTTGGAGCCGATGCCCTGGGTGTTTCCATTGATATGGCAAAGTCTATCCGCTATTGGTTAAAGTGCAGCGGTATGACGGATGAAAGTGTGCGGACGGTGGTAAGGCTGACAGATTTGGGGGAAATTATCTTAAAAAAGGATCCATATTTTGAAAAATTGTTTTCCCTGTGGGTCATTCACTGCAATATAGCCCGAAACAAGGAACAGGCGACGGTCTGCCAGTTGTTTTTTAATGAATTTTGCCTTGAAAAATTTACCAGGGAGGAGCTGGAAGAACAAATGCTGGAATTAGCGGGAAAAGTTGCCGGAACTCAGAAAATTTCCACCCGCTCTGTCAAAGACGACTGTGACCTTGTTTTGCGCATGTATACAGAATTGCATGGAACAGGCAATAGAAAAGGGAAGGACAGCAGCCCGTTTGCAAGAATGGGTTTGCTGATAGAGGCAGATGGAATTTATGTTAAGAAACAGCCAGAATTACAAAATCTGCCCATCGAAGTTATTTTATTTCTTTTGCCTGGGATTATGCCGAAAGGCAGAGGGATTAGTATAGAAGAATTGCTTACGACAGAGAATGGTCCAGGCAGGATTTTGAATCTGGAACCTTTTGTCCTTACTGTTCTGTTGGAACAGTTGGGGTATTCTGGAAAACTAATGGTTCATAAAACAGAAGGAATTGATATGGTATATTTGCCAGAGTGGGTAAAGCAGGAACATGTGCTGCAAGATTATTATAGATGAGGGGTTTGTATTTGGGGAGATGTAATAAAATAATAGGAAAATTTTTCCTGTTTTAATATGGATTGTCACAACTAGTTTTCTTTTTCATACCTTATAGGAACAGTATATTTTGTATTAAAAATTCCAATACTATATACTGAAAAATACAACGCCAGACAAGTAAATTGCCTGGTGTTATATTTTGTAGAAATTTGTCAAAAAATTCTTAAAAAAATTAATTTTTTGATGATTGACAAGATCTAAGTAAAATTAGTAGAATAGATTATAGCATACTAAAAAAAAGATTTGACAAAAGAGGAAATATGTGTTAGATTTAGTAAATTTGCACATAAAATGGAACATGTAATTTTCTACAAAGAAAGGACTGAGGGGAAAAAATGTATATTGAAAAAGAAAACCTGCGACCAATCGTATATGGGTTTGTAAGTGAGGATTACGAATCTGATTTCAATTTATTAAGAGGGCACCATCTGGAGAACGATTTGGATTTGGAAGATGCCTGTGATGAGTTGAGTCTTCTTATTAAAAAAAATGAGAAAAAAGAGTCTATGTAATTGATGATATGATACCTTAAAAAAGAGTTTGGTTTTTTGCCGTTTCAGTTATTCAAGGTATCATATTGTTGTTTACAAGACTCTTTTTCTCTATATAGTAAGGATAAGTTTATCAATAAGTTTGGATTTCTTTTAGCGGAATTAAAACTTTGTGAAATGCCGAATGAAGTACCTTTTGGGTATAGCTTGTGGCATGCCGAATTGCCAAACGGGACACTTTTTGGCATTTTAATCTAGAGTAGGTAATTGTGAAATTTGATTGTTTGAATGTTTCATTTCGCGATCACCTATTTTTGTCATGTAAATGTTTGTGCAGAATCACCACATAAAATAATAACAATAAGAACAAACGTCAAGCCAGAAACGCTCCGTGAAGATGTATATGGATTCGGTCATATATTTGCAAGCAAAGCTGACCTGAATCCAGTGCAAGGATATCGGGCGGGTCTTGAAAAAAGATACGAATAAAGGGGGAGAAACGTATGCAGCCAAAGTTTGGATCCGATTCTAAATGGGAATTTGATATTTTAGATATGAGAGTGCTCCATTTTGAGAAACTGGTACCATTACATAAAGAACAAAGTGAGAAAAAAGAAGAAAAAAACACTGAGGAGGAGGGCAGCCTTCCGTCTTTACAAGAAGGGGAAAGCACACAAGAAACCATTGGAAAACCTAAAAAAAACCGGTATTTTTCCAGGTTCTGCAGCCTTGGGTATTACGATCAAATGTCATATGTAAAGGCAAAGGATGAGGAGGGAATACTGGATTACAAACATTGTTTTTTAACAAAATATCCTTATAAAAAGGGTGAACAGCGCATCATGACAGATCAGATGTTTACCCTTTTGACAAAAAAAGAAAAGCAAAAACAAGAGAAGGACCAGCCGCAAGAAGAGAATCGTACTCAGGAACAAGAGGTTTGTGAAAAACAGGAACAGGCTCCATCCCAAGAAAACAATCCTACTCCAGAAATTCAGGAAAAGGAACCGTTTGAGATAGAGGATGAGAATGAACGCAAAAGGCAGCCATTTCTAGGGATTATCTTAGTAACAGTGGGAAATAGTTCTGTGAGTAAAAAAGAAAATGATGCAGGGACTAAATTATGTGATCCAGAGTCTGATTATAAAACATTATTAGAAAAATATAGGGATGCCTTATATACGATAGTAACAGATATAAGGAAGCAAAAAAACAAAAATCAAGTGGAATCTGAAATCTGTTATAAAATTTTCTATACGCCGAACTGCGCGGATCTGTGTATTGTACTGAGGACAGACACCCTCCAGGATATCTATAATGTGAAACAACAGATTTCGAATCAAAAGTTAGACGAGATAAAGGGAGCAGTCTGCCACACGACTTCTTACACGTTGTTTGAACTGCCTGACAAGGGCTGGAGTCAATCCGTGAAAGAAAATAAGCTGCCTGAAAAAAATTCGGGTATTTTCCTGGAGTTACGAATCACTTGTTCCCAGCAAATGATAAAAAATATACAACAAAAATTGCCATTGTCTTGTAAATTGTATGGCATCACAGGAAGCGGGCAATATTCTTTGGAACTTGATTTTGAAATTTTTGCAGGGTTGTACCCCTTTATCTGGCAGATAAAATCCGGAGATGAAACAATGAATCGGATAGCGGCTTCCTCAGAACTACAAGAGCTGTTTAAAAAGAACGTCTCCCAGATACAGTGCACTTATATGAGGGTGAAATATCATGCATATGAAGCAGAAGACCTAGCAGGTGTTGTGCAGAATCAGGGGCGGACAAGTCAATCCATACAACAGCAAGAAAAGGTGCAAAACGTTTCTGCAAGCGGTGAAAAACCAATACTGCCCAAAGAAGACGAGGGCAATGCTGAAAATTCTTCAGGGCTTCAATTGAAAGACAGGGAATTGATAAAGGATTTTGAACAGCGGACAATCAAATTTCCCAGAGAAATCATTGTAAAGGATAATTCATTGAAAAATCAATTGAGGGAGCAGAAAAGCCTGTTGAAAGAGTTGTTTTATACTTATAATGATTATTGGTTCCGCCAGAGTTCCTGGTGGAAAGGGGTTGTCTTTTATGCCCAGTTGGAAAGCGTGATGAACGGGGTCCGGCAGTATGAAAGGCTGGCAAATAAATTGGAGGATTATTACCAAAGGGAAGCTGTCATACGGCAGACCTGCAGCGATATTAGCCAGGCAATTTTCAGCATCAATAATTTTAATAAGCTTATACAGTCTGTAAACCAGTATGTGGTAAATATCCCCAATTATGAGATGCAGACCAAAGTCAATATTGAGAAATATTTGATGGCATATACGATGTATTTGTTTGAAATCAGCAAGAATTATTATAAAAGACACTACAAGCAAGGGGCGGACCGGACGCTGCCTTTTTTTACATTGGATTTTAATGCGACCAGAATCGAGGCGCATACGTTGTTTGGAAGGGTCTCTGTATTGGATGATAAGGAGACGGAAAATTCCCAAACAGGTCAATCAAATGGGAAACCATGGAATACCCTGCTTGCTGTAAGGTGCCCGAATTATCAGTGGTTTGCAAATGCTTATCATGTGCTGCCGATGATTACGCATGAGATTTCCCATAATTTCCGTTATATCGGGCAGAAACAAAGAAATGAGTTTGTAATCGAATTTTTAATCGGGCATTTATCAAAATATATGATGGAACAGATACTAAAGAGGACAAATGCTGGATGCAAAGTGGGATATTATGAGTCTAGGGAGCGTTTTTTCCTGATGCATATGGAGAAGGCGCTTAAGGAAGAATTTAAAACATTTATTGAAACATATGCCAGCCATATCAAATTAAAGGATATTGGAAATTATTTTCTGAAACAATTTCTGGAAATTACCGGTTTACAGGAGATGAAATACCAGAAAAATGAGAAGAATGAGACCGTTTATACAGAACTGCTCCGGCTTTCTTATCTTGTCAAAGCGCCCGTTTTGCTGCCAGGGGATATCGCGGGCAGTGTCCCTGCCGAGAACGATGGTGTATGGAAGGATACGCTGCTTTTGAATCTTTTATTGGATTTGCTAAATCCAAAGAAGGATGGACAGTTATGCAAAGAATGGAAAGATCAAATCCAGGCATGGAAGGACAGTGCTTCCTTTCACAAGGATTATCAGGGGATCGTACAAGCTGCGGAGGAGTTGTTGGGGCAGCATAGTTCTGAAAAAATGATTAACAAAAAGTATATTTACTATATTCTTCCCTGCCTTCTTGGTATTTGGAAAAAAACAGACAAAGAGGTTTGGGAGGAGGGAAACAAAGATACAAAGGAAATTAAGTTAAAGGAAAAATTTGCTGAATTTGAAGGGGTTGTAACTGCGTTAGAGGAAAGAAAAGTCAAAAAAGCGATACAATTGCTCAAGAAATGGTCAGAAGAAAGTAACAATACGCCAGAAGGAATAGAAAAAAATAAGATAGGGCAAAATGAAAAAATTCGATTTTATGAAAAGCTCTATGAGTTCTGTTATCGGCGTTCGATCGTTGAGAGCTATGTAAAATTAGGGAAACAAGAGGAAGATTATCTGTTTTTGAAAGAAAACGATCAAGCGCCAACCTTTGCGGGAAAAGTACATAAGTCTATGCATGATGATTATTTGGCAAGGCTAAAAGACAGGCATTGTTTTGAAAACCAGTGGATTTTATTGGAGGAAAACCAGAGGCTTTTGATGTCATTGGGAATCATTAATGGAGCTCCAAAACAGTTTGTGGATTATTACAGGCAGGCTTTACAGGAGACATCAGAAATTGAATTACAAAAGATTGTCCATGACCAGGTGGCAAATTATGAAGAGATCTTTGCGGATTTTGGTATGTGTATGGCGTTTCAGTTTACGGCATATGGGTATTTTATGTACAGCATCCATATCATTCGGAAAGAACGAGAAATTCCAAGAAAGGCATCCAAAAATTTAATTGCAGACAGGATCCGTACGTTGCTGTTATCTTATTATCGGGCAGACGTCAAAGACAAAGAAAATGAAGAGAAGTTCCATGGAAAATTACAGGCATATTGGGATGATTTAAGGGATTGTCTATTAAATCAAAAGGAACGTTTAGAGGAGGATTTAAAGGAAGAAGAGAAGGAGTTAAAGAACAAAAAGGATGTAAATAAGGAAAAGGATTCCAGTGATAAAAAAATAGATGTAAATGAGTTTATTAAGTTGTATCACGCATTTTTAGGTAAGGAAAAGTTTCAGGAACTTAAGGTAGCGCAGCTTGACAAGATTGTATATTTGATCGGTAATTTAAATCAAACTTATCGAAATAACAGAGAATTGTTAAGGCAGATCGAGATCTTAAGGTGGATGCGTTCCCTGTATCAAGACCTGAATCTTGAGTTGGAATTGGAAGAGGACAGGGATCAGCTGCTAGAAGAGTTGTATTTGCATGTCCTTGCAGTAAAAGAACAGGTAGAAACAGGGAATGATGAAAAGATACAGATGAATCCAAAAGAAAAAAAAGAAGCGCTCCGAAAAAAATTGTATCAAGAAGTTTCACATACGAGTAATCATACAGATAAAACCGAACCACAAGAATTATGGATTCAAAAGTGCTATAATGATGATAATATTAAGGATATAGGGGAGTACTATAACAATTACAGCTATTCGTTTGTTATGGAGCAAAAGAAATTAGGCAGGTGTTTGAACCACCAGAATCTCTTTGTGTTTGATTATTATGAGAAAATGTTCCATTGCATCCAGAATGTTAAAATGAATATGGGGGAATCAAAGGAAATCCTGGACTTCTTGTTTGGGGATGATGGTTCCAAAAAACAGGAGGGTCAGACAGGGGATCCGTGTACCAAGGAAGAGGAGGGGGAGGAATGATTTCAAAATTTTATGCGTCAACGCTTGCCGAGTTTTATGGCGCACTGAATGATATGAAGGAAGATTTTAATGGTGGCAAGGACGACTTAAGGTTTTGGTTTCGGGGGCATGGTTATAATTATTATAATTTGATTCCAACCTTATACCGTGACCAATATTTTTCAAGAAATCAAAATAATACCTATACGCAGATGAATTTGAAAGAGGATTACCGATATCAGCATTTTAAGGCAAGGGCGTTCCATTATGTGGATTCCAATCCGGTGTATAAAAGCGAATGGCAGGAAATTTACCAGCATCACTTTGGGCGTACAAGGCTGATGGACTGGACAGAATCGGCAAGAACGGCATTGTCTTTTGCCTTGGAACCATTTATCGACACCCAGGATAATAAAGCTTTGGAATATAAGCGCCAGACTTTATCGCCTTGCGTGTGGGTGTTAAATCCGTATGAGTTAAATAAAAAAGTATATGGTTATATGGGTGAGAAACTTCCAGATGTGATAAAACGTTCAGCAACCATGTTTCAGCCATGGATAGATTGGCTTCCTATTTGTGAGGAAATAAAGGGGAATGAGAATATTTATTTTGATGGCAATGATAGTGATCAAGAAATTAAAGGGGTTATCAGCCTCTGTGCCTTGGAGGATTCTAGAAAGTCTTTTGGGGAAAGATTTGAAAGGGCAGTGCATACGTTTGAATTTAACCCATTTTATTATCTGGCATTAAGTATTTATTCCGATGCGGTGCCATACAGTATTGAAACATATGATCAGGAGATTTTACCCCCAATAGCGCTTCTCCATCCCTATCACAGCAACCGTATCCGTACCCAGCGGGGGGCGTTTACCATGTTTCCCAATTACTTTGTTGAGGAGCAGGTAGAGAAAAAATGCAAAAATAGGAAACGGGATATTCGGAATATGGAAGAACAAGATTATATCAGTGACTGCCTGAAAGTAATTTATATTATCAATCCTCATGAAATCGCGAGGGAACTGATGATTAGCGGTGAACGCCGATCTGAACTGTATCCTGATATTCAGACTTACGCAGATATGATTGAGACACAGAAATACTATTGTCAATAATAAAAAGCCTTGCATGGAATGGAGGGTTTCCTGACATATCTGGACCATGCAAATACATTAAGAAATGCAGTTATTATGCCGAAAAACATACAAAGAAAGGAGTTGGATGGTATGAATGTTTCACTTATGGGTATCGGGACAGATACGTACAAAAAGGGCTCGGTTTTTGCCGGGGGGCTTCCCATGCTTCAGAATAATGGGTTGAAAAGTACCCAGGAAAAACTTGAACGGCAGCAAAAGGCGCAAAATCAGGTTTCATTCTGGGAAAAGCAAAAGGAGAATCTGAAAGATGTGGAATGTGACACGATAGAAGACATTGCTAAGAAACTGGATTCTCTCCATGAATATGAAGATGAGATTGCAGCGGCAAAGAAGGCATTTAATAATGAGCAGATGTGGCATGTGATGGATGAAGCGCGGGAACGCGGGGAGAAGATTGCCGAAGCAGCAGAAAAGATGGAGACAAAGACGCCGGAAGAGAGAAAGGAAGAGATGGCAGAGGAAGCTCTGGGAACAGAGGAGAACAAAGGTGCATTGGAAGAAATGCTGGACGAAGCCACGGACGTGTTGGAAGAAATCACAGATCTGGAACAAGAAGCTGTGGATGCAAAGCAGAATGCAGGCGAGTTGGCAGATTTGACCAAAGAAACCCAGGATGTGCAGGACAACGAAGGCGAAATGGCAGATTTGTCCAAAGAAACCCAGGATATGCAGGATGACAAAGGAGAAATGGCAGGGCTGGACAAAGAGGCACAGAGCCTTGCAGAGCAAAGGCAAGAGGAGCAAGAAAAAGAGCTTGCCGCCATGCGCCAGCTCCATGCATATCAGGCGCCTAGAAATAAATATCTCTATCAAGCCATGGATATTAAGGTTTAATTCAGTGGAAAATGGGGTTACGATTGAGAGAAAAGCCTCTGGTTGATTGCAGGGGGCGGATTTGTTTTTGTTCACAGAGCTGATCCGCCCCCTGTAGCAAGAACGGCGATGGCGTTCTTGGATTTATGGGAAAATAGCGGGTATGGAATATTTGGAGGGAGAGAGTATGGTGGGTCAAATTGTAAAAAAGGCAAAGAACAAGCGGATGGGATTTTCCAGTTGTATAAGCCATCATAAAGGGAGGATATTAACAGCCTGCGGGGGATTTTTTGTTATGCTGGCGCTATGGATGGCATTGTCCCATCCGGTGGAGGTGCAGGCGGCAGAGACCGTGCATGCCACGGTGAACAATATCCAACAGATGAACAAGGCGCTTGGCGGCAACCATAAAATAAAAGGGAACCGGTTAATTTTACAGTCGGATGTGACGCTGGATACGAAATGCGATATAGCCATCCAGTCAACAAAGCCCTTTGAGATGACGCTTGACATGAATGGGAAGACAATCCGAAATAAAAGCGGTATATTCTTTAAAGCGATGGAACCTGGGACACAACAAAAGCGCGGTTGGAAATTTACGG
>CATOOV010000060.1 GCA_951801955.1 uncultured Lachnospiraceae bacterium | reverse complement strand
CGCGAAGCGCCGCATTTTTCGATTGAATTGTCAAGTGTTTTGACAAAAAAGTGGGGGATTTTAATAAAAAAGGAATCTTTAAGCCTTATATTTACTGGCTTAAAGATTCCGAGAGATTATAAAAATATATAGGAGGTACAAAATTATGGCAGTATTTTATGTGGCAAAGAATGGAGACGATTTAGGAAAAGGGACAAAGGAGCATCCTTTTCTCACTATCAGCAAGGCGGCAGAAAAAGCACAGGCAGGTGATCAAGTGATTGTCCGTCAAGGAGAATATCGGGAATGGGTCAAGCCTCAATATGGGGGAGTGAGCGATGCAGAACGGATTGTCTATACTGCTGCAAAAGGAGAAAAGGTGGTAATCAAAGGCTCTGAACAGGTCACTGATTGGCAGAACGTGGAGGGGACAGTCTGGAAGGTTGTCAGGGACAATTCATTTTTTGGAAATTACAACCCCTATCAGGAAGTGCTGGGTGGAGACTGGTTTATTTATCCAGATGACAATTCCCTCCATGCCGGGGAAGTGTATCTTAATGGAAAATCTTTTTATGAGGCAAAATCTTTTGAAGAAGTAAAAAATCCAAAGCGCCGGGAATATGGAGTGAATCCGCCTTGGACAAAGCACCCGGAACCGCTGCTGCACCCAGAAGATACCATTTATCAGTGGTATGCAGAAGTGGATTCCCGGCAGACTGTGATTTATGCAAACTTTCATGGAAAAGACCCCAATGAAGAACTGACAGAGATCAATGTGAGAAAATGTTGTTTTTATCCAGACAAGACAGGAATCAATTATATTACCCTGCGAGGATTTGAGATCGCCCAGGCGGCTTGTCCCTGGACGCCGCCTACCGCAGACCAGCCTGGAATGGTGGGGGCAAATTGGAGCAAAGGCTGGGTGATTGAGGATAATATCCTGCACGATGCAAAATGCAGCGGCATCAGCCTTGGGAAAGAGGCTTCCACTGGGCATAACCTGTGTACGATTACCCATCGCAAGCCGGGTTACCAGTATCAGATGGAGGCAGTATTCCAGGGAAGGAAAATTGGATGGAACAAAAAGAACATTGGCTCCCATATTGTAAGAAATAATCAGATTTACGACTGTGGGCAGAATGGGATTGTAGGGCATATGGGATGTGCATTCTCCAAGATATCTGACAATG
The DNA here is from genome assembly GCA_951801955.1 of uncultured Lachnospiraceae bacterium. Taxonomy (GTDB): domain Bacteria; phylum Bacillota; class Clostridia; order Lachnospirales; family Lachnospiraceae; genus Petralouisia. Next base: position 19,089 of record CATOOV010000060.1, on the reverse strand, counting down.
AGATTTACCAGATTGGCGTGAAGCATGAATTTTTTGGCTATGAAATTGCCGGAATCAAACTTCATGCCGCCATTGATGTCCAGATGGCACACAACAATATCCATCATTGTACCTTGGGGACATGGCTGGACTGGCAGGCACAGGGCGCAAGGGTAAGCCGGAACCTGTATTATGGAAATGACAGGGATCTAATGGTGGAGGTGACCCATGGACCCTATATCGTAGATAACAATATTTTTGGGTCAGAGTATAATTTTGACAACGTTGCCCAGGGCGGCGCTTATATCCAAAACCTCTGCTGCGGCAGTATGAGGAGGGAATCCGTGTTAGACCGGGCAACCCCATACCATTATCCCCATACCACGGAGGTGGCTGGCGTTGCGCTGGTCTACAGCGGGGACGACAGGCTTTATCAGAATATCTTTTTGAAAGGGGGGAAGGTGTATACCGAACAGTCGCAGTATGGCACGGAAGGGTATCGAAACCATTTGACCTCTATGGAAGAGTACACAAAGACCGTAGAATCTCTTGGAAATGAAGACCATGAGCAGTTTGCAAAAGTTCCCCAGCCTGTATATATTGACGATAATGTATATTTAAACGGAGCAAAACCTTTTGAGCGTGAAAAGAACCCTTATGTAAGCGATTGGAATCCTGAAGTCTGCCTGATTGAAGAAGGATATAGCGTTTACTTAGAACTGAATGCAGAGGAAGGGATGGTTCAAAAACAAACAAACGTATACGGTACACAGAATCTCTCCATGCCCCGGATTACCGAGGCTATGTATGAGAATCCAGACGGATCCCCCATTACATTTACAATGGATTACTTTGGAAATTCCAGAGAGGGGAAAGTGTCTGTCGGACCTTTTGCAGACTTAAAGCCTGGGAAAAACCGGCTGCAAATCTGGTAAGATTATTATAGATTTTGGACAGTTAATTAAATTTAGATTCCTTTTCGAACATGATAAGATTACAATATCAAATATGTTCAGGAGGAGAAAATGAAATGAAAAAAAGAATGATGAGAATTGCCGCTTTGGCAATTGCCGCAACTATGACATTATCCCTGGCGGCATGCGGCGGCAAAGACGATGGCGGCGGGAGCGCTGCATCCAATGAAAATGTGACGGAAAACAATTCAGAGGGCGGTTCAGAGGAAGCGCCGGCAGACAATAACAATTCGTCGGATGGAGACAAAGTGATTACTTACTGGAATATTGGAACAGAGGGTGCAGACAAACAGGCGCTTGAGTATGCAGTGGAAGAGTTCAACAAGAACACAAAATCAGGCTACACGGTTGAGAATGTACCAACCCAGAATGACAATTACAAAGAAAAATTGGTAATTGCTATGAGTTCTGGGGAATGCCCGGATATGTATACCAGTTGGTCCGGCGGTCCCATGAACGAGTATATTGATTCTGGTTTTGCCCAGCCTCTGGATGATCTGTACGAGGAATTTGGCTTGAAAGACAAATATATGGAAGCGGCACTTGCCCAGGCAACCTATAATGACAAACTCTATGCGGTGCCTACCTATAATGTGTCCCTTGCAGGTATTTTTTACAACAAGGAAATGTTTGAGAAATACAAACTGGAAGTACCTACAACCGTTTCAGAGCTGGAAGCAGTCTGTGACGCGCTGAAGAAAGAAGGAATCACCCCATTTGCCCTTGCAAATGCGCCAAAATGGACTGGAAGCATGTATTTCCAGTGTTTAGCTGCAAGAAAAGGCGGACTGGAGCCTTTCCAGAAAGCAGTGGCAGGAGAAGGAACCTTTGAAGATGAGTGTTTCCAATATGCAGGGGAAAAGATTCAGGAATGGGTAGAGAAAGGATATTTCCCAGAAGGCGTCAACTCCTTAAGCGAGGATGATGGTCAGGCAAAACAGTTGATGTACCAGGAGACAGCAGGAATGCTCTTATGCGGTTCCTGGTATACAGGTACGTTCTCCTCAGACAGCCCGGAATTCTATGAGAAGATTGGCTGGTTCTCATTCCCGAAAATAGATGGTTCTGACGCAGACGCATCCATCCAGATTGGAACCATCGGAGACCAGTTTGTATCCTTTAACTGTACAGGTGACAAATTAAAGGCAGCGTTTGAATGTGCATCTTACTATTCTTCTGACGGTGCAAAGGAACTTATGGTAGAAGTCGGCAAGATTCCGCCTACCAAGGATGCCGGAGATCTGATTACAGACGGTGTGACAAAACAGATTCTTGACGCTGCTACCAATGCCTCTTCCGTCCAGTTGTGGTATGACCAGTATCTCCCGCCAGCAGTAGCACAGGTTCATTTGGATACCTGCCAGGAGATGTTCGGGCTGACCATGAAGCCAGACGAGGCAGGTAAAAAATTTGAAGAAGCCATGGAAGAATATCTTGCAGATAAATAAGGTTAAGGTATCAAAGGCATTCCTATGAAATGAGAAGGCAGTATGTAACAGTTCAGAAGGCATGAATTGTTATGATATGACAGAGCAGCCCAGGACAATCACGACTGAGGCTGCTCTCTCATTCAGTGGGAAGGCATGTCAAGGAAAGGAGAGGCTTCAAAATGAAGAAAGGTGAAAGTTTGCTGGCGCAGAAGCGCCAGAAAGATACAAACCGTGTGGCGGCAATTTTTCTTGCCCCAGTAGTCATATTATTGGTAATTTATATTTTTTATCCGATTTTGGAGACCTTCCGGGTCAGCGGTTTTGACTGGAATGGTATTTCTTCCAATCCAAAGTTTATTGGGTTGGATAATTGGGCAAAATTATTCCAGGATGAAAAGTTTTGGACTGCATTTTTAAATAATATAAAAGTTATGATTCTTTCTATCCTGATTCAAATTCCCCTTGGGATTGCCATGGCTACTTTTGTAGAGTTTGCAGGAAAGAAATCTACGATCTTTAAGATTCTTTGGTTTATTCCCATGCTGATGTCATCTGTTGCCATCGGTTTCTTATTTACATATGCCCTTGCCACCAACGGCGGAATTATCAGCAGTATTTCCCAGCTTTTGGGAGGCGGGAATGTGGATCTTTTAGGTAATCCGAAGACGGCGCTCTATGCGGTAATCGGTGTCATTGCCTGGCAGTTTACACCCTTTTATATGGTATATTGCGTTGCTGGTTATACCAATGTGTCAGAGGAGGTCTATGAGGCGTCAGTCATCGACGGCGCAAACAAGCGTCAGTACTTTTGGCATATCGCATTGCCTTTGTTAAAACCTACCATCAAAAGCGCGGCGATTTTATCCATGGTGGGCTCCTTAAAGTATTTTGACCTGGTATATGTTATGACAGGAGGCGGTCCAGGAAGCTCCACAGAGTTGATGGCGACTTATATGTATAAATTATCCTTTGCACAGTTTAATATGGGGTATGGTTCAGCCGTGGCAGGCGGTATGTTTATCTTGATATCATTGATTTCCCTGGTTACAATGCGGATACTGAACGGAAAGAAGGAGGATTATTAGGCATGGAAGGAACTTACAGAAAAAATCGGATGAAAAGCAGGATATCCTGGGTGATTGCCACAATTCTTGCAGTAATTGCAGTGATCATTTCAATTGCTCCATTTATTTTCATGGTTATGAATTCTTTCAAAGGGAAGTTTGAAATGCTGACCAAGGGTGTGTTTGCCCTTCCAGAAAAATTGGATTTTACGAATTATAAGGAAGTGCTGGAAGGAAATTTTTTCAGTTATTTTCTGAACAGCGTGATTGTCCTGGTGGTTTCCCTGCTCATCCTGCTGTTGATCTCGGCGTTTGCCTCTTATCCACTCTCACGGTTTAAGTTTAAATTAAATGGATTTGTCTATGCAGTAATTGTGGCATGTATGTCCATTCCAGTACATATTACACTGATTCCTATTTTTAAGATGTCACAGACACTGCATCTGTATGACAGTATCTGGGCATTGATTGGTCCCTATGTGGCAATGAACATTCCGATCTCCGTATTTATTCTCACTAGTTTTATGCAGCAGATTCCAAAGGAGATCGAAGAAGCGGCAACCATCGACGGATGCGGAAAGGTCCGAATGTTTTTTTCGGTGATACTGCCTATGGCAAAACCTGGATTGTCTACCTTGGCGATTTACAATGGCGTAAATATGTGGAATGAATTTATTTTTGGATATACATTGACGCAGAGCCGCGGGAATCGTACACTACCATTAGCGGTATGGGAATTCCAGGGACAGTATTCCATGAATACGCCGATGATTATGTCGGTGCTGACCCTGACAGTCCTCCCAATGATTATTTTGTTTATCTTTGCACAGGATAAGCTGATTAAGGGAATGGCCGCAGGAGCAGTAAAAGGTTAAAATTCGTTGACAGGAGGTCGCTGAAATGGAATTGCGAGGAAAGATGAACACTTGGAATCTGAAAAAGAAGATTACATTTTTTCTGACGCTTACGATGTTGGTGACATCCATGATCATTATGGTGTTGTCAACCATTTCAGCGGCTTATTATATGACAAAGCAGACAAAAGAGCTGGCAAGGACACAGCTTAGCACCATAGTGTCCAGTTATGATGATACATTGAAACAGTATCAGGAATTTGCCGTGGCAATGGTGATTGAAGACAGTGTGCAAAAGTATTGTAAAAGTGATAAAAATGCTGGAATGGCATACGATGAGGAGGCGGGCGATGTCTATAATTATTTGTTGAATATGCTGAATGTCCGAAGTAACCTCAACTTTGTTGTTGTAGAAAAGGAAAGTTCTGGCCGTTATGTCTATAAGGGAAACAGCAGCGTAGTAGATGCAAGGTTTGATGTGGTGTATCAAAATGATTACAAGGAAAGCCTTCCGGCAAAGGAAGGGAGTACCGTAAGGATAAGTTTTGGAAACCACTATTTCCGGGATGGAAGCTATACGTTGACCTTATACCATCCAATCTATTCCACTTCTTCGATCAATGAGAATAAAGGTATGTTGGTGATGAATCTGGGGGACAGCCTGGTGGAGCAGCTTCACGAGGAAGGGCTGCAGCAGATGAAGTCGGAGTTGTTTCTGATGAATTGCAATGGTGAAATTGTATCCATCTCCAACCAGGAACGGATTGGAAAAAAAGTTCCTTATGCAGAAAAAATTTGCGGCAGCAGCGGAAGCTGCCAGGAGAAGGGGATGTTGGTCAATTACCAGAAAGTAGGGAACTGGAATTATTATTTAATTAATGAAATTCCCGTTTTCGAACTCTATAAAGGCAGTATCAATGCCATGATAATTTTAATGTTTGTGACTCTGGGCATGACGGCATTTTCCATTACGATTCTAAGAAAAATGATTAACTCATTTTACGAGCCAATCAACCGGGTTGTGACCACGATGGACGGGGTGTCGGAGGGAAAACTGGATGAGAGGATTGATATGAAGAGTATGGACACTGACAGCAGGAAACTTGCGGAAGGCTTCAATGATATGATGGATAAGATTGATATGCTGATGGAACAGGTCAAATTAGAACAGCATCAGATCGAACAAATCCGCTTTAACGCGCTGTATGCCCAAATTAAACCGCATTTTTTGTATAACACATTGGAATGTATCCATTGGCAGGCAGTGTCAGACGGCAACCAGGAAATATCTACGATGGTAAAGGCAATGGCACAGTATTATCGGGTCTGTCTGAGCCGTGGAAAAGAAATGATACCGCTGGGGCAGGAATTGGAGCATATCCGTTCTTATTTGGTTATACAAAATATGAGGTATGACAATATTATCGACCTGGAAGATCATATTCCAGAAGGGTTCTATCGTGTGAATATTCCGAAAATGACACTGCAGCCGCTGGTTGAGAATGCCATCTACCATGGAATACGCATTAAGGAAGGCGGGAAAGGAAAGATTTTCTTAGAAATCCGCAGGAAAGGAGAAGATGTTTATTTGTCACTGGGGGACAGTGGTTCGGGGATGACGCAGTGGGAAATTGATGAGATGAATCAGTCCATCTCCCAATATGATGAAAGTTTTGGATATGGAGTAAGAAATGTGAATAAACGAATTGAGCTGATGTTTGGAAAGGCGTATGGCTTATATTATTTTAAGAATGAACAAGGCGGGGTTACAGTGGAAATTCACCTGCCCTTTGAAGTGCAGACTGAGGACAAGGGGGTCATATAGATGTATAAACTGCTGATTGTAGATGATGAAAAGATGATCCGAAGGGGAATTAAGAATGGAATTGACTGGGATGCACTAGGGATTGAAGAGGTTTTTACCGCAGGGTCTGCCATGGAAGCATTGGATATCATAGAAAAAGAACATCCTAAGATTATGTTGACAGATATTAGTATGGCAGAGATGTCTGGGCTTACGCTGATGGAAAAAATCCGCAGTAAGTATGGTGAGGAAGAGATGAGGGTTCTGGTATTGACAGGGTATGACAGATTTGAATATGTAAGGCAGTGCCTGCAGATGAGGGTACAGAATTTCTTGTTAAAACCAGTGGATGAAGAAGAGTTAAAACAAGCGGTACAGGAACAAATTCGAGTCTTGGAAGAACTGCGCATGAAACAGGAACAGGAACAGGCAAGTTTAAGGACAGAAGGCTCCAAACGTCAGGCAGCAATGGAACGGTTTATGCGTGACTTGGTTCATCAAAGAATGAATGGGGAAGAGGTGGAAAATTATCCCATGGAACTTACCGCAGAGCGCAACAAACCCATGGAAATTGCCATTTTGATTCCAGAAGTATACATGGACAAGGGAAAGGAGTCAGATCGGGATTTGCAGCAGCTGACCATTAAGAATATCTGTATGGGATTGATTGATGCACGCCGTGCCGGAATTACCTTTTCGGATGATGATGGAAAGATCGTAGTGGCAATTTATACTTCTAATATAGATCGGAATGTGACAGAGTGTGTGGAAGAACTCAGTGAAATCCTGGAAAATGAATGCGACATTAAACCTAGGATTGTGCTGGGCAGCGAATCCGAAGGACTGGATTCACTGTTTGTATCTTATAATGATGCATCTTATCTCTTAGAACAGGAGCGCAAAGGATTTCGGGAAATTGTGAGGTCTAGCAATGAACAGACAAAAGAGCAGTTAATCTATGATATTTACCGTGAATTTAAACAGACCATGATTGCCAATATAGCCAATGGGAATCAGGTGATGCATGTGTATGAGAAGTTTTGGCAGGCGACAAAATCTTATAACCTGTCACGGGTGCAGGTCCAGAAATGGTGCTTTGACATTTCCTCCAGTATTTATTTCACCTGCATCACAGAGACTGGGGAATCGGTGGATAACCGGATGGAATCCTTGATGAAGGCATTGGTAGGTGCAGACAAAGAAGAGACATTAGAAATGACAGGGATGTTTATTCGCAAGCTGGTATTTCGGGAGGAGGCACAGCAGCATGAGATTATTGCAAATGCAAAGCGCTTTATTGATGAAAATCTGGAATCAGACCTTTCCGTTGCAAGGCTTGCAGAGCAGTTTTTTGTGTCCCCCAATTATTTTTCCCGCCTGTTTAAAAAGGTGATGAAGGAAGGATGTAATGAGTACATCGTAAAAAAGAGAATTGAAAAATCAAAAATATTACTGGAGACTACCACTATCAAGGCAGGAAAGATCGCCATGATGGTTGGATACAATGATACGAATTATTTTTCTTTGGCTTTTAAGAAGCATACGGGGATGTCCCCTACAAAATACCGTGAGATGCTTCAGAAAAAGTAGGGAAACCATAAAAAAACAAGGAAAGCGTGAAAAATCTGTTTGTTCTTTCACCAGTGGCATATTTGTGATAAAACCACAGAATAGTGAAAGAATTTGTGGATGCTTTCACAAACGGCATGTTTGTGCTGAAAAAACGCACAGAATGGAGGCAAATATGAAAATTAAAAACCCAATTCTTCCAGGATTTCATCCGGATCCAAGTATTGTGAGGGTGGAGGATACTTATTATATTGCAAGTTCAACATTTGAATGGTGGCCGGGAGTGCAGATCCATATGTCAAAAGATCTGGTAAACTGGAAGCTGATCACTTATCCCCTAAATGAGAAACGGCTCTTGGACATGACTGGAAATTTAGATTCCGGCGGAATTTGGGCGCCAGATCTTTCCTATTACAATGGAAAATTTTATCTGGTATATACAGATGTGAAAGTGACAGATGGTTCTTACAAGGACTGTATCAATTACCTGATTACCGCAGAGGATATTATGGGACCCTGGTCGGATCCTATCTACCTTAACACGGCTGGATTTGACGCATCCTTGTTCCACGATGACGACGGGAAAAAATATCTGTTGAACCAGTATTGGGATCCAAGGAGTTTCCACCATCCATTTTATGGAATTATGTGCACGGAATACTCAGAAGAGGAAGGACGCCTTGTGGGGGAACCTTGGGTAATTTATCAAGGAACCAATGATAAGTTTACGGAAGGTCCACATATTTATAAGATCAATGGATATTACTACATTTTTGTGGCGCAGGGGGGAACCGTGTATGCCCATCAGGAGCGGGTGGCACGCGGGAAAACACTGCACGATGAGTTTGAAACACAGCCAGGAGAGCCGTTTTTGACCACATTGGACGCGCCCTATCATCCCATTCAAAAAGCGGGTCATGGTTCTTTGGTACAGACACAGGGGGGAGAATGGTATTTTACACACTTGATGGGGCGCCCCTTGCATCACAGTACAGAGGCGATCGTAGATCCCAGGGGCTGGTGCCCGCTGGGAAGGGAGACTGGCATACAGAAGGTAACATGGGATGAGGAAGGCTGGCCCCATATTACAGGCGGTCACTGCGGTATGGCAGAGGTTGAATCGCCCCTTGGAATTGAGGAGCAGAAATGGGAGCCGACCTGGCAAGGAACCGATGATTTTGACAGCCAGGAGTTGAATATCCATTTTCAGAGCCTTCGGACGCCCCTGGGAGAAGATGTAATGTCCTTAAAGCACAGGTCCGGGCATCTGCGTCTATACGGGCATTTTTCCCTTGCCTCCACTTATACCCAGGCACATGTGGCAAGAAGATGGCAGGCTTTCAATTTTGACGCAGAGGTAAAGATGGACTATCGTCCTAAGACAATACAGCAGTTTGCAGGCCTTACCTGTTACTACAATACCCAGAACTGGTCCTGCATCCAGGTTACCTGGAACGAGAACTATGGAAGGGTGATCGATGTCGTAAGTACTGACCTTGGAAAAACCTTCAGCGTGTATAAAGAAACTCCTATTCCGGTGCCAGAAGATGCAGAATATGTCTGCCTGAAGGTTGAGGTAAGGGGAATCTCTTATCAATATCTCTATTCGTTTGATGGGAAAGAATGGGAAAAGACGCCTTATATCTTTGATTCTGCAAAATTATCAGATGAATACATAAAGGCGGTATATGATGCAGCGTTTACAGGGGCGTTTGTTGGAATGATGAGTGTGGACGGGCTTGGCACACGGATTCCAGCAGATTTTGATTACTTTAAATATGAAGAATTAGATCAAATGGATGTAAATGGGAAATATATCTAAGGTTGTGAGAGTATGAAGCAAAAAATTATTTTATTGCGAAAACAGGTAATGGAACGCATATGTTTTTGTATGTTGGCAATGATTCTTTCAGTGTGTGTGCAGGGCTGCGGAGCTTTGGCACAGGATTCTATGGAAAAACCTCAAATACAAGAGCTTGAGAACCATCTTGCGCTCTGGCAGAAAGAACTGCCCCAGGATACAAAACCAGAGGGATTGAATGCCAATGCAATCAGAGGGATTGAAGTACAAAAAGAGGGGGAGAAAATTTTTGCGGTATCTTATGAGCAAAGGGAAGAGAAAGAATCTTTTGATTATTGGGATATTTCCATACCATATCAGTCGTTAGTATCTGTAAATACTGAAGAATTATATAGCCTATTTGGTACAGTGGCTTTGATGGGATGGACCAAAGCAGAAGGAATTACCCCCGAAGAAGCAGGATTGCTTGACAGTACCAGTTCAGTTTTTCTTGCCTATAACAAAGAACAGAAAGATGAGAAAACCGGAGAAGCAGAGCCGGACAGTGCAGCTACGATTTTGATTGGGGACAAAGACGGGAAAGGCAGTTATTATGTGATGCTCAAAGGTTCTAACCAGGTATCTCTTGTAAGCCAAATGTTAATGGATGAGCTTTTAAATGTAGAGCCGTACCAGTATATTTTGAAAATTCCTGTGTTGGTAAGCGTAGATACTGTGTCAAAGGTCCAGATTGTATCTGGGGAGAAGAATTATCAGATGGAGCAAGGGAAAGATAGCTGGAAATTAAACGATAAAGATGTGACACAGAAGGATTTTCATACGCTTTATGGGGAACTGTTGGATCTTCTGCTTATGGGAGAGATCGAAAAAGATGCCATGCTCAGTCCTGAGAGAGATCCGGTTTTGACCGTGCAGTATCTGCGGAATATGGAACATGCATCTGATATTGAAGTAAAGTATTATCAGTATGATGAGAAATCCATGAGTGTCAGCGTCAACGGGCAGGAGAATTTTCTTGTAGAGAAAGAAAAAGTACAGGCATTGCAGAAAAAAATTGTAGAATCTTTTTAATACAAAGTTATTGACAAACGCAAAATAGAAGCATATAATTTCAAACACAACAAAGAACCACATGGGTGATAACCTATCCAGGTGGTTCTTTTATTGTTCTATAGAACAAAACGAAAATGCACACGCGCGCAAGAGAAAAATGCCACTATGTGACAGTGCGCGGCGCGGGAACAAAAGATGTGTTAGCAAAAGTAGTTGCAGTTTTGCAGCACGCTTGCGAGTAGAATCTTGCAAATGAAACAAAGAAAGAAAGGAAGGGACAGCAATGGCAAAAAGTGCAACAAAGGATATGACGACAGGTTCTCCGATTCGGCTGATCCTGCAGTTTTGCATACCACTGTTTTTTGGTATGTTGTTTCAGCAGTTTTACAATATGATGGATACGGTAATTGTAGGGAAGTTCTTAGGGGTCCAGGCATTGGCGTCTGTAGGAGCCACTGGTTCCATCAATTTTATGATTATTGGTTTCTGCATGGGGGTGTGCAATGGGTTTGCCATTCCAGTGGCACAGCAGTTTGGAGCAGGCGATTACCATAATCTCAGAAAATATGTAGCAAATAGTGTCTGGCTGTCTATTGCTTTTGCCAGTGTGATGACTGTGGCAGTCTGTGTGCTCTGCCGCCAGATATTAATCTGGATGAACACGCCGCCAGACATTATAGATGGCGCTTATTCCTACATATTTGTAATTTTTTTGGGGATTCCTGTTATTTATTTATACAATCTTCTTTCTGGAATTATCCGATCCCTAGGCGACAGCAAAAGCCCCTTGTTTTTTCTAGTGCTGTCCTCTGTGCTGAATATTATTTTGGATATTGTGCTGATCGTGGTATTTCATATGGGAGTCGCAGGAGCCGCATGGGCGACGGTGGTTTCTCAAGCAGTTTCTGGAATTTCCTGTCTGATTTATATGATCTTGCGGTTTGAACTATTAAAAATCACAAAGGAGGAATGGAAGGCAGACAGCCGCTGTGTGGCAGTACTCTGCAATATGGGAATTCCTATGGGACTACAGTATTCCATTACTGCAATTGGAAGCGTGATTTTGCAGACAGCAGTCAACAGCATTGGTTCCACTGCTGTAGCGGCGGTGGCGGCAGGAAGCAAAATCAGTATGTTTTTTTGTTGTCCCTTTGATGCTATGGGTTCCACCATGGCAACGTATGCAGGGCAGAATGTGGGTGCCGGGAAACTGGATCGCGTTTCCAAAGGCATGAAATCCACCTGCCTGTTAGGACTTGGTTATTCGGTTGTGGCGCTTATTGTGCTGGCATCTTTTGGTAAAACAATTACGCTGTTGTTTGTGGATTCCACAGAGACAGAACTGATTGGGCAGGTATCAAAGTTCCTGATTATCACTGCAGTGTTTTATTTCCCCCTTGCCCTGGTAAATATTGTGCGTTTTACCATTCAGGGGTTGGGATTCAGCAAGTTTGCCATACTTGCCGGGGTCTGTGAGATGGCGGCAAGAAGTATCGTGGCATTGGCATTTGTACCATTGTTCGGCTATCTTGCCATCTGTTTTGCCAGTCCTGTGGCTTGGATTTTTGCGGATTTATTTTTGATTCCCGCATATCTTTATGTGATGAAGAAGCTATCCCAGATGGGGATAAAACCAGTAGCAGCAGGAACCCAGCAGCAGGAATAGTTTTAAGTGTGTTGTCTGCAGCTTATTGAGGAAAATGTCACTAGGTGACTGTGAGCGGCGCGGAACAAAAGATGCGTAAGAAAAAATGATTGTTTTCGGGAGTGCACAAAACGCATTTTTGTTATCTTATAGGAAATTAGGTTAAAATTTCCTATAAGATAAGAGCCCTCCGGGCAGGATGCGCACGCGCACCAGAGGAACATATTGCTGCGCAATCGTGAGCGGCGCGGAACAAAAGATGCGTAAGAAAAAATGATTGTTTTCGGGAGTGCACAAAACGCATTTTTGTTCCATATTTTGGCATGGGATTTGGATTGGCTCCTGTTTATTGGTGGATTTGTGATATATTAATAATAATATTGAAAGAATCTTAAGAAAATTTTCATACAAGAAAGGTTGATTTTTTGTATCAATTCATCATATGATAGATAAGACAAAAGAATCGTATTACACAGATAGAAAACTATCAGAGTAATATAGTAAATGGCAAGGGAGAAATGAGATGGAAAGACATCAAAATACATCAAACCATAATAGAAACAGGAGATCACGCAGGAGATATATGCAGAGACGATTAGCAATCACCTTTATTGTATTACTGCTGATGACAGGTGCCGGTGTGCTGGCGGCTATATTGCTTCCCAAAAATGAAAAGGAATCAGGGAAACAGGAGTCAGTGGAAGCAAGTGCTAAACCGGCAGATAAAGAAGAAAATTCTAAAAATATCAAAAAACAGGAAAAAGAAGAGCCAAAGGAGGAAGGGCAGGAACAGAAACAAGAGCAGGAGCAGGAAGAGTCATCAGATTTGCGTGCGGCAGTGCTTGCGGAGGCAGAGCTGCTTGCAGCGGGATATGATTATGACGGCGCCATGGAGACAGTGAAAAGCTATCAGGGTTATGAGAGAGATTCTGAAATGACAGAGTTAATCGCAGGCTATGAGGCGAAGAAAGCAGAATGTGTTCCTGTAAATGTTAATCAGGTTACCCATGTATTTTATCACAGCCTGGTGGTTGACCCAGAACTTGCCTTTGCCAACCAGGAGACAGACCGGCAGGCAGTGGGAAATAATCAGTGGATGACTACGATTGATGAATTTAACAAGATTACACAGACCATGTATGAGAAAGGATATGTGCTTGTAGATCTGCACGATTTGGTGGAGGAGACTACAGACGAGAATGGGAATGTCCACTTTAAGGAGGGCACGATCCTGCTGCCTCCAGATAAGAAAGCATTCGTACTCTCTATTGATGATTTATCGTATTATCACTGCTATGACGGATATGGATATGCCTCTAAAATGATTGTAGATGAGAATGGAAAACCCAAATGTGAGTACATACAAAAGGACGGTTCTGTCGTAGTAGGGGATTTTGATGTAATCCCCCTAATGGATAAATTCCTGGAAGAACATCCAGACGCGGCATATAAAGGCGCTAGAGGGACCATTGCATTGACTGGTTATAATGGGATATTGGGGTATCGTACCGATATCACTTATCAAACAGTACCGGCAGATATCGACGCCGACAAGAAAAAATGGTTGGAAGCACATCCAGATTTTGACCTGGAGACAGAGCGCGCCAATGCAAAAAAGGTGGCAGACGCCATCAAAGCAGAAGGTTGGAAGTTTGCCAGCCATACCTGGGGACATATGAAGGTAGGGGATGCTTCCATGGAACGGATCAAAGCTGATACGGAAAAATGGAAAGAAAATGTGGAACCGTTGGTAGGTCCTACCGATACCATTATCTTTGCCCATGGGCAGGATCTTGCAGAATGGACCACAGGATATACTGCGGACAATGAAAAATTCAATTATTTGAAAGGGCAAGGCTTTAATTATTATTGTAATGTGGATTCCCAGCAGTATAGTGTCCAGTTTGGAGATAATTATTTCCGGCAGGGCAGAAGAAATCTGGACGGCTACCGAATTTATTACAATTCCATTGGAGAAATGGATAGTTTATCTGATTTGTTTGAAGCCACAGAGGTAATCGATCCCAAGAGGCCTCCAGTTCCTCATTTATAGAAAATTCAAGAATGCAATTAGCGTTTTTGCGGAGATTGACGTTCGTGGTTTTACTTACCACTGATAGAAGTGAGAGCTTTCTTTGACGAGAGAAAGGGCATTTCGAAGGGTGTGAATAGGGTTAGTACAAAAAGGTAAAGTGTTTTGAATAGGTTATGGAATAGAGTCATTAGGAAATATAAAAATTTTTCTAATGACTCTATTTTTTGGTATATTGGGGAGAGGATTTGTTTATAATGTTAAAGATTAAGATAAGCGTCCTAGTGGTATCTATGTTCTGGTTTGTGTTTAACAAGTTTTGCTGGGCACATAGTGCCGCCAAATCTGTTTGTGCTGAAAATGTACAGAATGGAGGAAATAATGATAAAAATATTTGTTCAAAGAGATCATCATGAATTGGAGGCTCAGGTCAATGATTGGATATGCTCAAATTCTGTTACAATTTTAGATATTTCTCATTCTGTTTGTATCTCAGAAGAAGAGATACTTCATTCCATTATGATTCGTTATAAATCAGATGACTCCAAACTGTGTTGAATAATTTTTATAAAAATTATTACTAACCAATTGATGAAAATTGGATTTAAACTTCGGAACAAATCTGATTTGTTGTACTCAATGTTTAAAAAATTATTTCTTCCCTGACCAAGTAACATATGGAAATAACGGTTTCTAATCTCAATAAATAATTCAATAACATTCTTAAATTTAAATGTTAAGGTATGTTCCTCAAAAGTAAAAATATCTGTTTTGAAGATTTCCTCAAATTCTTTTTTTAATTCAGTTATGTGGTCTGAATCTACATAAACTTCGAATAAAAATTGATAAGAAATATCATCTTTGAATAATTCAGTCAAAAATTTTTTAAAAAAATTTAGTTCACCTCCGCCATCTCCGTTGAGAAATTTTTTAAGACTGTTGTACGTACCCCTGTAATCCTTTGATTTTGAGGCATATATAAGGGGGAAACTGTAGCTAATAAATTCTAAGGTTCTGTATAAATGAACAAATCCTTCGCAGGAAGATAAGTGATTAATAACGAAAAATTGTGTTAATTCATTTAAAATATGTTCATAAACGTAATTGTTCCTTTTATCTTGTATAAAAAATTTGTTACAGATTCTACAGCAGGTTTGATCTAAAATATTGGTGTTTAAGACATCATTAAATTGATCATATGTAAAATTTTCTTGGATTTCATAAGGTAGTTTTGTAAAATTAATATTTGGGATAGAAAGAATTTCACTATGATGGTCCAAAATTGTTATACCACCCATCATTAACTGTAATAATACACCACAAGCAGATATATTTTCTATTTTTAATTGGTCTGGGAGTTTGTCTAAATTATTTATGTCATTGGTACAACGGTACTTATATGTTCCTAATGTATATTCTCTAGTCATATTATATCTCCTGTGAAATATGATCAATTAATTTGCTGATACTACAACAAGAAAGTTTTTCAAAATTTTCAAAGTAGTTTTGTACAAGCCTGCGTCTCGCCATTCCTAATTTAATTTTAGAGATATCTAATGCGGTAAAGGCTTCTTCAAAAATTTGTATAGCATCAGCCATATCCTGTGTAGTTACTTTCTGAATGATAGGAAAGGTTTTATTCATGGCGGCTGTAAAACCAATAAAGTTATTAGGTACCTTAAACCAGTCATTTAGGTAACTGTTTTCTAATTGTTTATCAATAAAAAAAATGACATCTTTAAATTCACTTTTCTTTTGGGGAATATTGGATTCCATAATTTGATCAGCGATGAGCTCATCCATTTTGCTTTCAATAATTTTTTGGTTATCAATATTCACAGAATTACTGATATAAGACAAATATCCTTTAATTAGTACATCTTTATTCATTGTATCCTTTGATTTACCAACTTGTTTTCTCTCTTTTTCTGTGATGGCAAGAATTGGGAGGTCCTGAAAGTCGAAGATATTAGATGCCAATATTTCTATCTGATGTCTTACGGTCATAGGTTTTTGACCATTATTTAATGTAATCATCCGATAAAGTAATTTGTCCATGGAATTGCACACAAGTATATTGCAGTAGATCACTCCATTCCTAGGAAAATCGTTGTTATCTGCAATTCTCTTCAGGGTATTTAGTCTTTGTATTCCATCTAATACAAAGGCATTGTTTAAGTTCTGTTCAATATAGTTTTCATTTAATTCTTCTTTATGAGGCAAATGGTCATTTAGATTGATAGCCAATGTGATATTGGGCATAATACAGCCAAATAAAATATCATTTTCTAAACGTTTGTAAAATGATTTTCTGAGAGGGTTTCTTTGAAAATCCAGTTTATTAATGAGTGGAACAAAATTTTTGACAGCATAATCATAAGTTGCTCCTACTGTCAGATAAAAACTTTTTATTACTTTGTCATATTGTATGTCATAAATTTTAATATCCATGGGCGTTCTCCTTTTTGTTTTCTATATGAAAAATAAAGATTAGTATGTATGAAAGCATCAATGTTTCTTAAGAATATTATAAAACGATTGGAATTAGATAGCAAGGACATGTTTTTCCTTATAGGAAAGGTTTAAAATCCAGAGTTCCGGGCAAAATAACAGCAGGAAAATGGGAACAGGAGGAAAAACTATGTCACAGGTCATTGGAACACAGAGTATCCAGTTTGATCAGGCGCCTTATATTTTAAGTAGTGCCAGCATTGTTGGCACCAAGGAGGGAGAAGGACCGCTGGGAAAATTGTTTGATCTGGTGGGAGAGGATGATAAGTTTGGGGAAGACACTTGGGAGGAAGCAGAAAGCACCCTTCAGAAAGAGGCTGCTTCCATGGCAATCGGAAAAGCACAATTGGAAAAAAAAGATATCCGTTATATCTTTGGAGGGGATCTGCTGGGGCAAAATATCGCCACGACCTTTGGATTGATGGAGTTGAATATTCCACTGTTTGGTTTGTATGGCGCCTGCTCTACAGCAGGAGAATCTTTATCCCTGGGGGCAATGGCAGTGGCGGCAGGTTACGGGGAACAAGTTCTTGCCGTTACATCCAGCCATTTTGCCAGTGCGGAGAAACAGTTTCGTTTTCCCTTGGAGTATGCCAATCAAAGACCCTTATCAGCTACCTGGACTGTCACAGGAAGTGGTGCCTTTGTACTTGGCAAAAGGAGGAGCCCTGTGCGCATCACAGGAATTACCACTGGTAAGGTGGTAGACTATGGAATCAAGGATTCTATGAATATGGGAGCAGCAATGGCGCCTGCTGCATGTGACCTTATCAGCCAGAACTTGATAGATTTTCATCGGCAGCCAGAGGATTATGATAAGATTATCACAGGAGATCTGGGCACAGTCGGACAGGAAATATTGATTGACCTTATGAAAAAGAAAGGGTTTGATATTTCGAAAGTGCATATGGACTGCGGAATTGAGATTTATGACAGCAAATCCCAAAATACCAATGCCGGAGGAAGCGGCTGCGGCTGTTCGGCAGTGACCTTGAGCGCATATATTTTGCCAAAACTACAAAAGGGAACTTGGAAGAGGGTGTTGTTTGTGCCCACAGGTGCTTTGCTGTCTACCGTCAGTTTTAATGAAGGGCAGAGTGTGCCAGGGATTGCCCATGGTGTCGTGATAGAATATGCAGGATAAGGAGTAAGTGTATGGATTATATAAATGCATTTTGGGTAGGCGGGTTAATCTGCGCGCTGGTTCAAATCTTAATGGAAAAAACAAAAATGCTGCCAGGAAGGATTATGGTTCTTCTGGTTTGCAGCGGTGCCGTACTTGGGGCTTTGCAGTTATACGCCCCATTTCAAGAATTTGCAGGCGCAGGGGCAAGCGTTCCCCTTCTTGGATTTGGAAACACGCTCTGGAAAGGGATTCAGAAAGCAGTAGATTCCGATGGATTCCTTGGAATTTTTATGGGCGGGTTTACAGCAAGCGCCGTGGGAATCTCTGCCGCGTTAGTGTTTGGATATTTGGCAAGCCTTATTTTCCAGCCAAAAATGAAAAAATAAAAAACAGGTATAAACTAGAAATTTTTGTCCATAATGGATAGTGAAAAGAAAATTTTTGAAAAGGAGACCATATTATGAAACAGTTTAAAAAAATCCTTGTGGGCTGTCTGCTTGTTTTGGTATTAACTAGTGTGACTGCCTGCGGAAATGATGACAATGCAAATGACAATAGCGAAACCAATGACACTACCAACGATACCACCAATGATGGAACTGTTGGAACAGACGGTGTGGATAATAATGACACAGATGTCAATGATAACAATACAAACAACGACATGAATGACACAAATACCAATAATACTACGAACAAAGATAATAAAGATACCAATAACAAGAATAATAGTAATAATAACAATGGTGATGGTGTCGTAGATGAACTTGGTGATGATATTGTGGACGGTGTAGAAGATATCGGCAATGATGTAGAAAATGGCTTGGATGATATGACAGATGAAAATGGTCCAGATAATAATGATAACACAGGGGACAAGGGCACCAATACGGAAAATGGAAATGATGACGCAAACACCAAGGACAATAAAACGAATTCCAACAAATAAATAAAAGGTGGAACTAGAAAAGAAAGGAGACACGCTGTAATGAAGGTGTCTCCTTTTTTCCCATATAGGAAATTCCTTCGAATTCCCTATATGACAAAAAAATATGCGCACGCGCACAAGGGAAAATTGTCACTCCGTGACGGTGCGCGGCGCGGGAACAAAAGATGCGTTGGCAAAAGTAATTGCTCGCGGGAGTGCGTGAAACGCACTTGTGTTCTCATATAGGAAATTTCCTATATGAGAAAAGCCTTCCAGGCAGGATGCGCACGCGCACAAGGGAAAATTGTCACTCCGTGAC
>CATOOV010000059.1 GCA_951801955.1 uncultured Lachnospiraceae bacterium | reverse complement strand
ATTACTATTTTTCGTCCTAAGTTTACTAGCCGTATTATAGTATCCTGCTACTGGTACCGCCAAATATGTATAGGTATCATCTTGTGTGGCTGTAGCATCTTGTGTTGTACTTCCTTTGTTTGCCATTGTTCCACTGGCTTCTACAATACTTCCATTTGTAAAAGTTTTTCCAGACAGCACATCTCCTGCTCCTGCTGTTCCTTTTTTGGTGGCACTTACTCCTGCATTATAGCCGCCTTTATAGTTGGCACTATTTGCATTCACTCGGGCATCTGCGTCTGTAACGCCTTTATTGTATGCACCTGCGCCAGACACATGCCCTTGACCATTATGATATCCTGCTGGAATTGTTACATTGCCACTCCCTGTAGTCGCTCCTGTCCACGCTCCTTTGTTTGGCATTGTTCCGCTGGCTCCTACACTACTGCCATTTGTAAAGGTTTTTCCAGACAGCACATCTCCTGCCCCTGCTGTTCCCTTTTTGGTCGCGCTTACTCCTGCATTGTAACCGCCTTTATAGTTGGCGCTGTCTGCGTTTACTCGCCCATCTGCCGCGCTTACTCCTGCATTATAGGCACCTGCACCAGATACATGTCCCTGACCATTATGGTAGCCTGCTGGAATTGTTACATTGCCATTCCCTGTTGTCGCTCCTGTCCACGCTCCTTTGTTGGGCATTGTTCCTGTAATTAAGCTGCCCTTTACCCCAGCTTTTTTTCCAGCTAAAATGTCTCCTGCTCCTGCATCTGCTCCACTGGTATCCATATTATTGTTACTGCCTGTTATTCCTAATATTGTATTCCCCTTTACAAGTTTTGCTGCTGTAAGACCAATTAGGTTTGCTATTGTGGTGTATGCAGCATACAGATAGTTTCCTACACCGTATTTCCCTGTTGCTGGTACTTTTAACTTTATACGCTTGTTTGTTCCATCTATAGATGCCTCTGCGTTATAGTCTGCTGTGCCTGTCTTATCTGCAAGGGTGCCTGTAATCTTTGTTCCAGCAGCGTTATGTGCCGTATATCCACTCAAAAGGGTTTCTGCTGTAACTGTATCTTTTGATGGATCTATTAAATCTAGCACTTTTCCTAATAGCTGTTCCCAAGTTTCATTTGCAGATGATGTTATTCCCAAGGCAGTAAGATTTTCCGCAAGCTGTTTTTTCTTCTCACTGCCAAGCTGAAAAACCTCATTTATTGCACCAACAACATCCTCTGCCTCAATACCTTCTGCAAATTCTGGTCCCTCTGAATTATCATCACTTCCAAGATACTTATCCATTCGTGCTTTTAATACCAAATCATTCTGAAGTAACTGCTTTTCTGATTTGGTCTTATTCTCCCAATTTACAAGGTCTGCCCGCTCTACAATGGAAATCTTATCAGAGAACGCCGGATTATCACTTGTATAATCTTTCATAGCATTTTCCCCCTTTTTAAAAGATATCTTCCAACACATAGGTTTGTTCCACATCATCATCTTTGCCTTTGCGAGTAAAGTTTTTAATGCAGATAATATCACCTTCCTCATCGTACAGTCCAATTTCACTAATCTCGCTACCTGCAAGTTCATTGCCCGCAAGTGTACACTCATAACGGCATATGGTATCTTCTGGGAAGCTATAGCCATCTATCGATTTTCTATATAATTCATTTTTCAGAGCTGTTTGACTGTCTGGTGGTTCTATGACTGTTCCATCTGTTTCTACGCCTCCATTGCCAAATGCCATACCGACAACCTTTGGAAGAGTTATCGCTCCTGCTCTAGCCTTTACCAGTTTCATTCTTGCTGCCTTCGTTATTACTACATTTTTGTTTGTTGCACTCATTCTTATTCCACCCTTTCTTCTTCGTATAATGCGTCATATCTTGCCGTTCCATCATATCGTAATGTTCCATCATAGTAAGCAACATTGCGTGAAGTTATGATCTGCATATTTCCTATTTGTCCACACGGACTGTTTATATCCATTTGTATCTTAACTTTATCCACCACTTTAGGTCTGTTATTTTTAACCTTGCTTTTGTATATATACCAAATATTTAAAATATTTTTATGTAACACCTGCATAGACAAAATTTGGCTGTTATAATTTATTTTTTCTGCCGCACTTAACTTTACTACATTTTGTGATATCGCTTTAAGAATAAATTCCCTCTGCTTTATTCTATAAAGAAAATACAGTAACACACCTGTCTGCATTCTGTTCTGTACAAGCACTCTTGTACAATTCCTACTACATACAATCCTTTGTAGTGTAAAAATGCCTATATAATTTCTTACTATAATACAGACTTTATAGTTTCTTACAGCATTATACAGAAGTGTGCCATCATAACACGCTTGACCGTTATATACACTACAGCCCCAAAAACTTATACTGTAAAAGCTGCATAGGGACAGATTTGTATATTCTCTCCCTTGTATAAACGTCTTAATTCTGTTATACCTGTATGCTACATACTGTTGTGTCTTTGTATGCATCAAATATCTTATTAACAGCCCAATTTTATATTTTCTTACAGCATTATATAGAAGTGTGCCATCATAGCAGTATGGTCCAGTATAAATATCATCTCCCCAGAATGGAATATACAAAATAAATATACAGGCAACCCTAAGCTGCTCTAAATGTACATTATTAAAGCCAATCTCAATTCTGTCATTTATGATATAGATTGTATGTGACTGCTTTAACTTGTTTAATACAGCATGCACCAACTTTGAATTTAATGTTCCCTCCCCCAAAAAGTAAGCCTTAAAAACATTGGGGTGTGAAGGAACAAAGCCATACGCTCCTAAATCATTTGCATCTGCAATATGTACTTCAAAATCTGTAACATTTTCCAGATATTTTTCCATTCGGTAAGGGGTCATGGGCGCTCTGCAATCCCTCTTTTGATAAATTAAGCTGCGCCGTTCTTCATCGGACAAATTGAATCGCACTGGCAATCCCCATTTGATTTCATGGTACATCAGCCCCCATGTAGCCGTTTCTGGAAAAAACTGTTCAGGCAGCTCCTCAATAATGTCCAATACTTTATCATACTCTAAGCCCATCACCTGATACAGCCATTTGCCAATATAAGATTTATCATAGAAACCATCTGACACATAACTTAACATCTTTTGGGCACTACCGCTTGTAGGAAAATGCTCCAAGTCAAATTTCTCTTTTTTCATCAAGCTGCCCCCCCTTAACTGAAATGAAAACTGCCAGTTTCTGGGTATTCTTCTTTATTCAATTGAATATTCTCTCTTTCGCCATTCATAAGGAAATCTTCAAAATCTATCACACCAGCAATATTAGAGATTATCGGTCTTACATCATTATACCGCAGTATATTTTGTTGTTTTGCAACTGTATATACCGCTTTCACCGCTGTTGAAAAGTCCTTCTCAATCTGCTTTATTGTGGTGGTTTCATCATAGAAAAGCCCTGTAATTACATAATCTATCTTTACGGTAGTGGCAGGTCCACAGATTAACTTCGCACAGGCAGTAGGCAGCAGCCTTTTACTTCTATCTTCTGGGGATACAATATAATTGTATACTTTCTGTACAAGCTCATCATTAGCTGGCTGACCGTTAGCATCTACCAAAACAATTTTTACCGTTCCTGGTCCCTCTGCTGTTGGAATCACAATACAATCACCAGCACCAGACTCTTTTGCCCACCGAATATAATCACTATCATTCCCTAAGAAAGTTAAACTATTGTCATATTCCACCGCAATTCTATCATAGAAATTGTCGTTGCTCTCCCTTTCGGTTCCTCCTGTTATCTGTTCTGGATTAATTACCTCTGTGATGTTTTTATCTGGTTTTGCCATAAGGGTTACAGTATTTGCTGGCACATTAGAACTGGAACCACTTTCCACCGCTAATATAGGAATAAGAATTGTCCCTTCCGCCTCAATTTCTTTTTCTTCTGTAGAATAAAACAGAATAGATGGTCCACTGTCCGTTGCTGGTGTGCAAAAAATTGTTCCCTCTGCTATAATTGTTCCTGGTGTGCCAGTAACTTTCACTTTTCCTGATGCACACTTTGGCGGGTGCCTTTCAAGATGCACCTGTTGCCCGTGAAGATCTAACCAGTTATCCCATGCATATTGGGGAAAAGCAATCATTAAAGCCCTTACCAGATGGTAATTAATAAATTCATCTTTCTCTAGTGCAGCAGGTCTTGTAAAATCATAGGGAAAGCCTCCTGGCATATTGTCAATATCTGCTGGAAGGTTGTTCATCATTCGCTGATGGATTTCCTCTGCACTGTTATTCTCGATAAAATCTGGTCTTATAAATTCCGGCTGCATATCCTCTCCCCCTCTTAAATCGTAATTGTGATTTCCTTATCACAATCAACACCTTTTACTTTAAATTTACAATGCATACTATCACCTTCCCAGGAAAATTCAAAATCCAGAACGTCCTCTGTCCTAGGATTTACCATAAGCGCTTCTGTAATGGTTCTCTGCACCATAGATTCCACTGTTTCTACATCGTCATTATCCAAAGCACGTTCCATCTCAACGCCAATAGAGCCTGGATACGCAAGACAGCGGTACCGCTCTGTTTGTGCAATCTTAAAACACCATATAGCGTAAGCCTCTTTTCCATCACATTCTACAATACGGTTCGCACCATCTCTAACAAAATCATTGGTTACAGGGTCCCATTTTGCACTTCGCCTGTATTCCATATCATATCTTGTATTTTGTGGTGTAAATTCTGGTACTTGCACCACTGGGAATAGTGGTTGTGACATCTGTCTCGCCTCCTTCTTATGATTGCTCAATTACATCTATTACCACCGCTTCACTTTGCACCCATGCCACTAAAACACGATCTCCTGCTTTTAATTTTGGCAGTAATACATCATGGCTGTGTCTTGAAAAACCTGAAGGATTATCATGTATATGTTTATCCCCCTGTATATGCCCTATCCAGCTAGACTCTGACGTCCCTAGCGGATACCCATTAATGGACCTGCAAACAGAGTAATCACCTTTTGGTATTGGAACTGGAAAAGTATTTGTTACAAGACTGTAATTTCCTTGTATTTCTCCAAAATCTAAAACAAAAGGTGATTCTGTTTCTTTTTTCATTCTTTCGCTCAAGACAGTTGCTAGTTTTGCTGTGCCAGGGTGTCCGTCAAATCCTTCCATCTATACCCTCCTCTAATCAAATGTTCCATCATCTACCCACCCATATACATTACTGCCACTATCTGTATGGATTAGATGCCATGGGTGCGCTTTGCCTAAACCATTTTTAATAGTAATTTTTGCCTTTCCAGCGCTTGCAGAATATCCTTTCGCATCAGAATAACTGCTGACATAGTGTGTACCACCGTGGAAGTTCACAATATCTCCTACCTGATATGCTTTCTTCTCCTGTCCATTATTATCACTATTTCCACTTATTTCTTCTGGTTCAGCGTACTCCAAATCCATGGACATGTTATAGGATTCTGCATTATGCTGAATACTTTTAACATAATAATAACTTGATGTTATACTGCTTATAATGTAGACTAGATCACCTTTTCGTATAAATGGAACATCTGGTGCTTGTACTGCCATTTTCTTTTCAATCTTGCCCTCGTCCTCTAGTATCTTTTGTGCCGCCAGATTTGCATCACTTAATGTTTCCTCTTTTCCTCTGGTATAAATCCTTTGCCGAATCCCATACTGAACCGCTCCATTCAGTGTAGCTTCTACACTGTGTTTCCCTTGCTTATCTGCCTGACCAACTACTTTCACTCTAGTAATTAAATTTTCTGTGCTAATATTTTTGCTAAAGGACTGTGTATTCTCTACACAAAACACATATACAGTTTTATTGCTGCCCCACGGAATTACACTGGTATAGCCTTTCGCTGCCTGTATCATGCACTTTTTCTCGCCTTTTTTAACTGCATCATCTAAAAATTCCAGTATAATATCTGACAGATACTTGTTATTACACACTGTTTTCCCATGAGAGGCATTGGGTCCCTTATAATCTCCCTGCAATATCTCCCAATCATTAAAAATCCCCTCAATTGCGGATTTTGTTCCAGTTCCAGAAGGATAGTATCGGTTATCCTGGCTTTTCTGCAATTTATACAATTCATCATAGCAGGTACATTTCAAACTGTTCTCACTGTTCTTTTCCACCTGGTTCCAGTTTTCTACATATCCTCTGGCAACTTCCTCACTGATAACACCATCTGTAGCAAAAATTCCTATAAGGCAGCCAGGCTTAATAAGACTGGATAAATATCCCTTTGCTGTCTCATGATTGCGTACTGTAAAGGATAAACGCATAGAAATTTCGTTTTCATTCTCTTCCCAGCCTAAATTCTGAATAAAGTCGCCAATATTGTACTGATTTCCAGATGCATCCATTACTACAGCATGATACTTTATATTCGCTAAATCAATCATCGGTGCCTCCTATCCTGGTATGGTTAGCACTTCTCCAGGCCATATCCAATGCCCATGATCAGAACTGGATTTCTTATGTTTCTTTGCCTCTGCCTCAATTGTGTCAGCATTTGCATCATAGATAGAAGTCCACTTGCTTCCACTTCCCAACTTTTTTGCTGCAATCCCCCATAAGGTATCGCCACTTACCACTGTATAAGTACTGCCTCCTTTAGAAGAATCACCAGAATCATTTCTTGGCGCTGTTTTTACAATTCCAAGTTCTTCTGTTGTATAAATTTCTAAAGGCTTTTTTTGTACAAAAGCTATGGAATATTCAACATTTCCGTAGGCACCTATTGGTCGTGCCTGAAAAGAAGAAATGGTAACATCTATATTAATCCACGTGCCTGTCACAATCAGATTCAATACTGTTTCATTTTTAATAAAATTACTTAGTATTTTTACATATTCTTTTGGTTCCTTCCAACTGTTTTGTCTTACAATCGGTTCCATCTTTTTAGATTTTCCAAAGAAAACACCGTCCCATGAAAACTCTGATATTGCGGTCCCTTTTGGAATTTTTACTGTGCCTTGAGAGATAATGTCAAAACTCTGGTACTTTGCGCCATATTTCCCCTGTATTTTTTCTGGTAGTGCCGGAAACGTAAACTTTGCACCGCTTCCGACAGGAATTAATTTTATGTCCATCGTCTACGCCTCCTTTAATGGCATATTGGAAAAAACCTCTTCCAATGTTCCAGCAATCTCACCGTTTAATTCATCTGCCAATTCTTTCATATGCCTTCTAATAATCTGCATAATACTTTCTTCGCTCTGTCCATCGCCGCCGTGAATAACAAACTCTGGTGCCACACTCACATTTACCTGTATAGGAGGACTGTTTAAACTGCTTTCCCTTTCTGCTGATACAGGTTCATATATCTGTGTAGTTTCTGCATTATAGTTATCCTGTGTGGTTTCGTTATAAGCTATAGGAGCGTTTTTGTTTGCATCATTGAATAAATTATAGTTACCTGCTGTATTATGAGAAATAGAGCCTCCTACATAACCACCACTGGCATGTGCAGACACTCCCAATGCGTCACCCGCCTGCTTATAAAGTTCTAATGCTCTGGATCGTCTGCTTGGATTGGTGGGAATAATAAACTCACCATATCCTTCCTCTGCCAGCCAGGAAAGCTGTGGACCACCGCTTACATAGCCGCCTGCCGCATGACCGTCTGTCTCTTGGCTAACCGTTGGAAGTGTAGGGGTGGTAATATTATAGGCTGGTGTCATATTTATAGATGGATTAATAGAAAACGGACTCGCTGTAGCTATTTCCAATGCTGTCTGCATATCTGTTCTTAAAAGAGGTGAAGAATCTAATAAAGTTGCTGAAGCGCCATGACTAATCGCTGTACCAAAATCAACTCCTGTATCTTCCCATTCCTTTATTAATTCATCATAATGCTCATTTGAAATCGGATCATACTGTGTCATGTACTGCTCCAGGAATGAGTTGAGCGCTTCCCGATCATTGCTGCTCTCTAAGGCATTATGCAAAGCCTCTGAATATGACTGTTTGATGCTCTCAAAATACTCGCCATAATACTCGGACATTGGCTTAGCGGCGTCCTCCGCAGAAAGCCCAATGGTCGGTTCCTCCGATGGTCCTGTTATGGACTCCATAAGTGCCGTCCAGTCATTTCCGGTCATGGAATCCCAATCTATCACCGCCTTTATTTCCTCGGCTGTTGGTATCTGAATCTTAAAGCCCTGGATAATCGTCTCTTTGGTTCCCTCCGGTACCGCAAGTGCTGTCTGAATCAACTCTGACGCAATCGTGGTCTGTTCTGTCGGATCAAGATTCAGCTTATCAAGCCCCATCCAGCCAATAACATCAGGTATCGTCCATGATTTCACATTCGGATGCGCCAGCATCGCATTATTTAGCACCAACGTTAGCTTTTCCGTTGTGCTGCCCTCCACTTCCGGCATGATTCTCGCCAATCCAGAGTCCCATGCCGTAGCAATACTTTCCAGATTGAATGTGCTTACCCTCGCGTTAAGTTCGTTTATCTGCGCATAGTATCCTTTCGTTGCCTCCGCAACCGCCTCGTCATATTCTGACTGCGTAATTGCTTCATCTGCAAGCTGAAGGTTCAAATTGGTAAACGTCAAAGTCAGCGCACTTTTATACTGTTCGGATACAGATGCCACGTTTGCTTGCAATTCTTCCTGCAAGGCATTAAAGCTATCCATATCCAAAGCAGCTCCGTTATGCTTAATCTGCAAAGCCTGAAATTCTGCATCAGTCTTTGCCTTTGCTATTTTTCCTGTAATTTCTGCAATCTGGCTCTGTAACTCCTCTAATGCCTTTGCCTCATCTGGGATAATAATCCCATCTTCTAATGCAGCATTCATTGTATCTGTCAGTTCTGCACTTAAATCATTTACCCGATTTTTTACTCCCTCATAATAGCTATCCAGACTGGAAGTATCTGCTTCCTCTCCTGTCAGCAGTTTAAGCGCAACAGTCGCCTGATAATGATTATCGTCAATGAAGGTCTGACTTGCATTAAGGAAATTTTCAATTGCACCTTTATAACTGTCCTTATCTGTTTCTGATAATTCCATATTAAGACCGACCTTCCAATTCTCCTTTTTCAGATCGGAAACAGACAATTCCAGGCTGTTTAGCACTGCTTCTGCGTCAGATGTTACCTGTGCAAACATATTTAATCCCTCTGCCATATTACCAAAAGTGATTTCACTTGCAACTTTCTTTACCTCTGCCAAAGACAGGGAAATGTCACCAAATGCTTTCTTGGCAACATTCGCACATTCCTCCTGAAACATCAAAGCAAACTGACTTGCAGATACTTCAGAATCATTCATAGCCTGAACCAGCGCTTTATTTTTAAATGTCACATCTTCAATTGCAAATCCAGTAGCCTCAAAGACTTTTTGTGCCTTTTGCGCCTCCTTCTGCATTTCTTCTACATTTTCCTGATATTCTTCTTGGTATTTTTCCTTTATCTTATTTCCCTTAATCCAACCCGTAATACCTCCAACACCAGCACCAATTAAAGCACCTATCGCTGTGCTAATTCCAGGAATAGGAATAAGAGTACCTATCGCAGCACCTGTAGCTGCTCCAGCAGCAACTCCACCGGCTTTCCATGCTGCTGACTCTCCGTAAGCTTTTGACTCTTCCTTATTGTCGGACTTAATTGCCTTGTATGTATCTAATGCACTACTTATCAAGGTTGCGCCCGCAGCAATGCCTCCAGCTATCGCACCACCTCCAGCAGCGGCAAGTCCCGCTCCAGATGTCGCACCAGAACCTAGCGCCATTCCAGTTTTCCCAAACAGTCCCAGTAATCCACTTCCTCCAGCAACGACACTCCCATCTAATGCTTCACTAAGCGTAGCTTTTCCAATAATGGAACCCACAAGAGATGTCCCTGTTTCTGGATTTACGCCAAACAATCCTTTTCCAATACTTACGCCTCCTTTTGCCATACCAATAAACAGTTTGGCAACTTTACTAAGCACAATCGCTGATAAGACAGAGGACAACCCTGCTGACTCGCCTCCTGGCAATAGCTTTCCTGCACTAGAAAACATGCCTTTAAATCCCTGCCACAGTTTACCTGATACTGTATCAAAGTCAAATCCCTCTGAAAAACCTTTTGCAAATGCAGCACCAAAACTTACTCCTTCGTCCGAAATCTCGCTAATATTCATTCCTAACAATGTCATAATTCCAGTTCTTAGTCCAGTTCCAATTCCATTGCCAATATTTTGTGCAAATTTTTCTTTCCCTGTGCCGTTCCACCATTCTAAGAACGGCTCTGCAATAAATTCGTCCCAGGCAATTTTTACTTTTCCGAAGAAATTTGCATCTTTCCATTTTTTTGTTTTTGTAAGTTTATCAAACTTTCTCTGCATTTGGTCTACTTTCGTATCAACCCAATCCATAAGTTCATCAAGCGCACTTTCTATCATAGGCATCTGTTCAGTTAACCATTCCGCAAAACTCCTTATATAAGGAGCCATTCTGCCACCGAAAGAAATTTTTACTCCATCAGCCGCGCTCTGCAACAGGGTTATTGCTCCTTGCAGATTATCCATCATAATTTCAGCCATTTTCGCTGCGGCTCCATCTGCATTATTTACAGCTTTGGACAATTTTTCATAATCTTCTGTAGTTGCGTTTAGAATTGCAAGAAACCCTTTTTGCGCATAAGTTCCAGCAACAGTATTGGCAAGATTCGCTTTCTGCTCATCTGTAAAATCTGCTGTTGCATCTCTTAATTCTTTCATAATGTCCCCAAATGCTCTCGCTGAACCATCAGAATTAAAATATGCTATACCTAATTTTTTTAAGGCATCAGTAGCACCATGCGTGTTGGTAGACAGTCTGGTAAATATGGAATTTAATGCAGTACCAGACATATTGCCTTTAATACCAGCATTTGCCATTAATCCCGTTGCCAGCGCAACATCTTCAATCGAATATTTCAAAGTTCCAGCCATCGCGCCTGCATATTTAAATGTTTCACCCATCAAAGATACATTCGTATTGGAATTGGACGCTGCAACTGCCATAACATCAGCAAAGTGCCCTGCTTCACTTGCCTTCATTCCAAAGGCTGTCAAGGCATCTGTAACAATATCCGATGTTGTGCCAAGGCTTTCTCCTGATGCGGCTGCCAGACTAAGGATTCCCTCAATACCGCCCATCATATCTTCTGTTTTCCAGCCTGCCATTGCCATATAATTAAATGCTTCCGCAGACTCCGCGGCTGTAAATTTGGTGGTAGCTCCCATCTCTTTTGCCTTATTTGTCAGTTTTGTCATTTCTGAATCTGTAGCACCGCTTATCGCTTTTACTTGGGACATAGCAGCCTCAAAGCCCTTATAGGTATCTATTGTATCTTTCAGCCCTATACTGACTCCAAGAACTGCCCCTGCTTGAAAGATGGGATTCTTTAACAGATTGATAATCCCTCTGACTGGTGAAGTAATTAGGTCAACCGCTCGCATTGTAACATTCCACGTTTTTCCTGCAAAGCTTCTTAGACCACTTCCAATTTTAGAAAGAACTGGTGCAATTTTATCTTTTGCTTCCAACAATATCTCATATTTTTCTTTTGCCCATTTTGCTAAACCTTTTTCTGTCTTCTGTGCCTGCCTGTCAAACTGGCTCACTCGTTCTCCTGCCCGCTGTGATGAAGTTCCTGTTCTTTCTGCCGTTGTTCCCAAATTTCCCAGCTTTCGGATTAAATTCGATAATTCTGGTTCTGTTTTATCCACGGTTTCAATGGGTATTTCAATTCTAAGTGTCTCTGCTATTGTCCTCACCTTCTTTCGTTCGCGAATCTAAAGTTATTCTCATAGATGCAAGCATAAATGCCTGTACGCCTTTTGATTTCTGATAAAATTCATCTGGAGGTATGCCTGTTGTCTGAAAAATATGATGGAGCAGACAAGCCTTTCCACCAGCCTTAATTAGTTTTTTGCCACTTCCTCCAGGTTGTCATCATAGCCACTAAGTTTGTCGATAGCCTCCAAGACCTTATCTTTTTCACCAGCTTTTAGCGAATACTCAATCACGTCTAAGCCGTTCATAATACGGTCCTCTTTAGCATTCAGTGCATTCCAAACCTTGTGGTTATCCCACAGATTTTTCCTGTCTTCCTCTACAGTTGCCTCGTAGATAATGGCAGATTGATATTTAATTCTGTCTGTATCTTCTGGCAGTTTCATACCAAACTGTTTATTACGTACATATTTGGTATACTTTTTCTTACATTTCTCGTACTCTTGAGAACTAAGAGGCCGAACGTGAAATGCAAAATACAGCCTGCCTTCTCGAACAATTTCGATACGCTGGGTTTCCTCTGATGCATACTCTGCCGCATCAATCAGCCCCTGAATAAAATCTTCTTCGTTTGCTCGAATTAATATTTTGGTCCCTTCCTCGTTGGTTTCATACTCTGTTATTTCTTGTTCTTCTACTTTCTGTGTTGCCTCATTGGTTGTATCGCTTTCTCCCATAGTCACACCTTTTGTAAAATTGCCTTTTCTAAAATCCTTTGACATCTGTATTTCCTCCTATTTCTGCATAAGAAAAAGGGCAGCTCTATGCCACCCTTTAATTCAATATCCTGTTATCTAATCCCTATCAATTCCAAGCAATGACTGTAATTTAGGCGCTCGATTGACAAAGAAATTCCAGTTACGCTTGATTACATCACCTGTTGTAACATTCTGAATGTCCACCTGTCCTGAAGGGATACACTCACGATAAATTACACGTTCCTCAGAGCCATTTCTGCCAAGCAATGACCCCTGAAAATCCCATACAGGCATAACCTGCGTTTCTAATGCTTCCATGAGTTCCTCAATAAACGCATCATCTTCTACCACAACTTGAGACATGGTAAGGCTCACAGAAAAGGTATTTGCTGTCTCATGTTCTTGTGCGTCGCCCAAAACACTATACTTAGCATTGTTCCAACTAACATTTGATGTAAACTGTTCCACTGTTGCCAGCAATACACCATCTTTGTTATAAAAAGCCCCATCTTTTCCAGTTCTTCCATGTCTGGAATCACCGGCTGCTCTTTCATTTCTCATAGTCTATATCCCCCTATTCTTCGTTCGTACTGAATCGAAACAAGAATGTCAGATAAATATGTTCCATCGAATCCTTGTCAATCACATCAATATCAAACCATGCACTGTCTCCGTCCGCCTTGTATGCGCTGCTCTCCGTTACCGCACACGCTACCAGCTTGCCTTCCTCACGCATGGAATCACCAACACCCTGTACCTGGCTGATAACAGTTGCCCTTCCATTGTTGTCATTGTCCACCTTGCCGACCAGATCATCTGTGGTAGTATTGATACGCCTTATCAGCTCAAACCGTGTCTTTACCCTTCTAATTTTCTTCCAGCCGTCATCTTGGTTATCTGCTGGCGTGATAAGTGTATTGATTGCATTATCAATCCACACCTGCTTTACTTTGTTGTAACTTAGTACAATACAGCCCTTTTTCTCTGCGGAAATCATCTCTGTATTTGTAAGCCTTTCAAGAATCTCCGAAAATCCAGTAATTACGGTATGAGTAAGTGAAGAACTGGAAGACACAGCACCAATCATGCCAGCAATACGTGCGGCTGTCTGATATCCATCAATTACTGTTCCCTGCTCCTCTATCCATGCATTTAAAACATAATTCATCTTTTCATCATTAAGTGCCGCTGCATGTTTCATTCTTGTTTCTAAATCAACAGTATGTTTTTCTGCAACAACTGCCTGTGCAAGAGAACCCGCGTCGAAAATTCGATTCACAAAAGATTGTAGCAGCAGATGAATCTCCGTATCTTCTGTATCCAGACAGACCGTATTAAACTCATATGGCTCAATCTGGGCAAAGGCATTCGCGTAATCTCCTGTAGTTGTCTCTGGATTTGTACCACTGGTAAAGACTCCTTGCGATATTGTTTCCAAAATTACACTCTCTTTATTTTCCTTTAATTCTGCTTTAAAGTTCTTAGAAGTTGCCAAGGCATCTGCCAGTGCTTTTGCCTCACCTTCTCCAGAAGCAAATTCAACCTTCTCAAATTCTGTAGTACCAGCATAAAAAATACATTCTTTCAAGCTGGAATCGGACAGTTTTTCCCGAACTGTAACCATAAAATTCTTTTCTCCAGGGTATTTGGCTGTGATGCAAAGTGTATCTGAATCATTTACATCTTTTAAAGTAATGGTTCCCTGGGTGCCTCCATTACCTACTCTGCAAGCAATAATCGTCTTTGCACCGCCTGCAATTGCCTCTCTCATTGCATCTGTGGTTAATCCAATTCCAAAAATCTTTTCATAACCATCTTCGGCGCTTAATTCTACTGCCGTATTCAGTGGTCCGAAATCTGCCTTAAATATTACGGCTGTCACTCCATTCATAATACCAGCTACAGCATTCCTGCCTTTTTTCTGAATATTAAAATAGGAACCTGGGCGAACTTTTGTTTCTCCTAAGATAAAAGTACCTGCCATCTTTATTGAACCTCCCTTTTCATAAATTTTTCTACAATCCCTTTTGCTTCAGTAACAGTACATTCTGTTTTTCCAGCAGCTTTTAATGCTGCCTCAACACACTCCTGTCTTACGCCAAAAACCTTTCTTGCATTCGCTGTTAGCTCGGTTACTGGGTAGACAGACTCCTGTAAAGTTTTCTGTTCTTTTTTTAGTACCTGCTCTCGTGCTACTTCCACTTTAATATCAGTAGTTTCGACACTTCTAGTCTCCTTTAATGTTTCCTTTGCCATTGTATACCTCCTATTTATACTTGACATGGGTTGCTGTAAGTGAATGCGGTTTTGCCTTATACCGTAGCAACCCATAATGACCTGTTACAAAAATCTGGCCGTCTTTGAGATAATCAGATTTATAATTCGCCTGTAAGCGTTTAATGAACATAGGTGAATGGTCCAGCATGATAATTTCTCCATCTAATGACATACGGTTTGCAATCGCAGCAGCCATCTTGAGTCTTGTTTCACTTTCTGGACATAAAATATGGACAGCAATTCTGCCGTCCAGCCATGCAACTGTATTTGTTTCTTCAGACTTATCTACAGATACCAAGCGACAATATATTACTGGTCTTTTCCCTGTTGCCTCTGTGATTTCCTCCATCTGGTCATATCCTATAATGAAACACTCTGGATACAATTCTTTTATATACTTATTCGTCGCCATAATTGGATCTGGATCAGATGTCTCCTGCGACGGATATTCCAGGATATCAAACCGCACTTCACTTCCAATCGTAGTATTTCCCTTCTTTTCATCTATGGTGAAAGCGTCTGTCCTTGCCCATGCAAAACAATATGGTGTTCCTCCTTCTGGTTTTAATATCACATCTCGAAGGCAGTCCTTTATGAACGGCTCAATCTGTTCTGGCATGACTTCTGTCGTATTCTGACAGAGAAGGGACACGAAAAGCGTGCCTGCACTGTGCCGTTCCTCATTTGCTAGAAGGTCAAAGTTATAAACTATCTGTGGATACTGTGTATTTCCACCCCACCCTTCCTGACTTTCCTCTGGTGGATCTGAACCAAAAATAGCAGGCGCACCACTAAACGATGCAAGATTTTTTATAAGGTTCTCTGAACATGTAAACCGCTTATAAATCAATTCTTCTAACATCATTGTCCACCACTCCCTTCCGTTTCCTGTTGGTCCTCATCTATCTCTACGCCATATTCCTTTATCTCTGTCATATCAGTAGACCACCGAATCTCCCATTGTCCGTCGATTACCTCGGACACTGGAATAACAAAGTGATTTGTTACATTACCAATTCCAGGATAATACTGTACAATTAATTGCTGTTCTGTTGCTGTTGTAACAAAACCTGCTTTTCCTTCATTCCATGTACAATGTTTACCCCAAAGCAAATCTCCGCGCTTAATTTGGGACATATCAAAGGCGGCTGTTGGTTTTTCCATTATTAGTGCCATAGCTTACCCCCTATGTATAAGGCTCGCTGTAAATCCTCTGGATTTCTGGCATAGCCTTTTCTTTTATTTTCTCTACAAATGGTCTTGGCGCTATCTTGCCATCATTCGTGCCGTTTTCCAGTATTCCTGCATATTTCTCACCGCTTTCTAACGCAGCAACAACTTCAACTCCACAAGATGTATGCCTTGTTTTTACTTCACCATTCCAATGCATACGAAGATTTCCTGTGCGTCTGGCGGGTGCTTCTCCTGGTGCTGATGCTCTATATAGTACGCCTCCCCTTAATTTATGTCCATATTCTTTTGCCAGTTTCTTGGTTGATGCACTTATACTTTTTCCACCAGTGCCTGGTACTTTATACACCCTTCCGCTACGTTGTCCTTTTAATACTCTCAATTCTGCATCTCTTAAAGCGTTTACTGCACGAGTTCCTCTTGAACGTACCTTTCTGTTAATATTTTCAGTCATTTCGGAAAACTTTGCCTGAACTTTTCTTTCAACCTGAACAGTCTTTCCCGCTTTATTAACATACTCAACGTTTTCCCATAATTTCATTTTACATCCTGCCTTTCCTCCGCATAATATATTGTCGATATGCCAAGCATACCAGTATCATCAATATCAACAATATAGAATACACGCTCTCCAAGTATCAGCTTATCTGTTCTTTTTGCTTTGGGACTTCCAGCCTGCACAATTGTATGAGTAACTACATGGTCTTTCTGGTTATGGTTTGTTCGGTCCTCGTCGGAAGCTTCTGCAAGACACCCCTTCAATATTTTTGTCCCATCACCGCTATGACTGTTTGCCACCCTTCCTGTGCCTGTCACCACCTGTTTATTTTCTTCCACAATAAAGTCTTTAAACAGATTCCCTGGTCTCACATACATCATTCTTGTATTGTTCATCTGCTTTTTGCCCTTTCATTGCGCTGCATACCAGTATAAAAGTATGGAGGCTTACAAGCTGCCTGCTTACTAAAGTGTGGTACACTACATTCTGCTGACACTTCTTTTTTCAGCTTGTCGTAATCTTCCCGCCATAACTTCGCCCTTGCTTGCAGTTCTAACGTTAGTGGACCCGTTTTCGTACTGACCTCATAAGAAAAGCGCCTGCACAGACTTTCCAACAACATAAGCTTTGCTTTTTTCCATGATTTTGGATAGGTTTCAATGGCGGCTTGGATTTCCTCATCAGTCAGCGCCGTTGTATCGGAACAACCTTCTACCATGACATCGCCCAGCTCAAATCGCATACGGTCCTTTCCAAGTTCCTTAACATTTCCTGGA
Organism: uncultured Lachnospiraceae bacterium; assembly: GCA_951801955.1. Classification (GTDB taxonomy): domain Bacteria; phylum Bacillota; class Clostridia; order Lachnospirales; family Lachnospiraceae; genus Petralouisia. The sequence continues at coordinate 3,292 of CATOOV010000059.1, read as the reverse complement.
TCATATGTGTATGTACCCTTTGCCATTAGGTATCAACTCCCTCTGTATTGGTTCCTGTGGCTTCATTGCTGCTTATAGATTCACTTGAAGCTGCTTTAATGGAGAATAATTTATCTGCCTGCTCTTTGGCTGCATTTTTAACCGTTTTACGGCTGTCTGCTGCATGGAGAAGTATTAATACATTCTCACTCTTAACATCTGCAATTGCCTTTGCACCTTCATCAGCATTCAATTGCATAATGGAAAATACCTGCTGGATTTCCTCGGATTTTGCCCAAACTGTCATATGCTGTTCATTTTCTCCATCAGAATCTATGACTATATCGATCATGACCGTTTCCATCAATATTTCTGAATCGACTTCCTTTAGTTCTGCGGCCGACTGCTGCAAAACTTCCTGTAATTCTTTCTGCTTTTGCTTCATTTCTGTAATTGTATTATTAACAGCTTCCTCTATTGCCTCCGCAAGCATCTTGTCAACCTGTTCCTGTGTAAAAAGAGTACCAGACTGTCCGCCTGATACCCCCATGTTGTCATTTACAATCGTAATTACACCCATTTTCTCTTGCAGCCTGGCATCTGCCACAAGATTTTCTGGTATTTCATTGCCAATGTAGAATTTTTTTCCTCCAAAGCTGCAAGGTTTATTTGCAATCAATCTCATAGCGCACCCCCTATACTGCATCTGCAAAGAACATTGCTAAATCATCTGCTGTCTTTTTCATATCAGCAGCCATAAGACCCTCGATAAATTCGGAATGTGTACCATTCTCTCCCAGATAACTTAGAATTGGCAAAATATTACCATTCCCCAGCATATCCCATGTAAAGATATAACCTGCGGAAGGTTCATCAATTGATGGAGAATCTGTCGCGTAAGCTAACAGGAAAGCATTTGGATCACCAATATATTCCATCTTTGCAGTCTGCCCTAATTCCGCCTTATTCATAATGGAGCGCTGCACTGTAATCCTGTCAATTCCAAAAAGCTGTGCCAATACATTTAATGTAACAGAGGCAGGATTTGCTGTAGAACCGCCATATTTTACTCTTTCCAGAATTGCAGGGTGTTTCTTTAGTGCGTTAAATACATTAACTCCCAGTGCTAATCTATTTGGCATATGTCCAGTAGATTCTTCCATTGCTGTTTTCTTCTCGTCCATAAAGGACACTGGATCGGAATTGGCATTGCTAAACTTAATAAACTGCCCAGATGTAAGCGTGGTAGAATCAACACCCGTAAGTTCCTGTCCCCATACACCCTTTTTGAAAAAACTACGGGCAAACCATGCGTCCTGATGGATATTTGCCTGTGACGCCATTGTCTTTGTTCTCTGCTGCTTTGGGTCTGCTATCCTTGGTCCCATTCTCCGGTTTAAGTCTGTCTGCCGAATCTGGTCAATTCCCATAATCATTTGATCTACTACACAAGCATAGGTATCCATATGTTCGGAAAGCACTGCCGGATCGACTTTGCCATATGCTGGTTTTCTATGCCAGTTGTCCCGTAGTAAATCTTCTTTATCAAATATGTAATAATTATCAGAGGATAAAGACACTGGGCAAATCGGAAAAATCGTCTTTGCAAAGCTCTTTTCATCACTCTGGTAATATGCCAACGCCATGTTTGACAACGCTGTATGTGGTCTAAAAGCACCCTTTGCAATATCTGCTTGAATGCTCGCTGCTGTTCTTTTCGCCATTTTTCATTCCCTCCTGCTTTAAGCTTTTTGATATTTGGCAATCTGCACTCTGCAATAATCATCTTTTGCAACTGTTGAAAGTGCGATACCTACTACATAGTTACCGGATTCTGCCTTAACAGCCAAACCGTTAGATGCTGTGACTTCATTCCCTTTGGCAATTTCGCCACCAGCTAAGATATAGCCAATATCCTTAATCTGAATATCAACATCATCACCAATAGTTACTTTTCCCGATTCCACACCGGAAATATCATTCATTCCAGCTTCAATCAGCGCAACCCCTATTAAAACGGTAGAACCATCTGCCGCTAGAACAACATTGCCGTCCTTATCATATGCCATAATTCGATTTCTCACGTCCTCGATAGCAGCTCCAGCCTGCTCCACAATCGTAACACTCTGGTTTATCTGTACTCCATTGAAATTCCTGTTTCCCACTTGTTTATCCTCCTTTTCTAAAATCCTGCCTCTGTTTCATACTCACTTATAAGTTCTGGGTTGTCTTCCCAGGCTTTCGCTACTGCCGTAGCATAATCCAAAGAAGAATCTTTCTCCATATACCCTTTGGCAATGGTTTCAATTTTTGCCTCGGCTGCTCCTGCTGTAGAACCATGACCTGACTTTCCAATTTCAGAGAATACGCCGGACTTTTCAACTGCTGCTACTGCCTGGTCCAACACAGCAATCATATCATTGTAGGCAGTTCCTCCCGCAGCTTTAAGACTTTTCAGCATAGGCACCAATTCTTCTTCCTTTTTACCGATAATCACATATCTCTTTGCAACCTCGGTCAGTTCTCTAGCCTCGGCATCTTCGCGGAATTTCTTCAAGCTTTCCAGTTCTGCCCTTACTGCGGGGTGCAGTCCCTTATAGATGCTGTCTGGTTCCTCTGTTTGTGCAACAGATGCCACCACATTAGGCACAGGCTGGGTTACAGACTTAACTACTGTTGGTTCTGTAGATGCAGGAGGCAATAACTGTTCTACAGGTGCTGATGCGCCTCCATCAACGGTATTGTCTCCCTCGTCCACTCCATAGCGTTTTTCAATGTTTTCCAGAAAAGCTCTCTCCGCATCTGTTAGTTTACTCTTGTCAATCTTCATTCCCATTTCCCTTTCTTCTCCTTTCGGTTTTTGGTTGTTATCTGGTTCCTCTTTTTCAGATTCCTCTTTGGCAACTTTTTCAATTGTTTCATTCAGCCTTTCTACCGCCGATTTCATAATCTCCAGCTCTGCCTCTGATACATCTTCATTTTTCTTTACAATGCTGGCTGACCTGCCGCTGGACCACTTCTTGATTGATTCCTGCACTACTGCGTAAAATTCATCAAGACTCTCCTGCATTGCTGCTGCCGCGCTGGCACTGTCCAGTTCATCATCATTGAGGATTGAACAAAGAGAAGACTGCAATGCATAACCGATATCCCATATCTCATCACAAATCTTTTGATTATTGACTTCATTGATTTTCTCGCTGAAACTTATGGAATCGCCTTTCTGTATTTCAGCTACTGCACTGTCAATTTCCTCTTGATTCATACCAGCCGCTTTTCCAATAAAGCCAAACAACTTTTTAAGTATGCTGCT
>CATOOV010000058.1 GCA_951801955.1 uncultured Lachnospiraceae bacterium | reverse complement strand
CCCCTGTTTTGTCATATAGGAAATTCCTCCGAATTTCCTATATGACAAAATAAATGTGAGCACTCGTGCGAAGAGAAGATGTCACTGCGTGACCGCACTCGGCGCGGCAAAGCAAGATTTTTCTGTATTTTGTTTATCGTAAAGTCTTTACCGCAGCCTCCACAAATCCTTTAAACAGCGGATGGGGGCGGTTCGGCCTGGATTTCAGTTCTGGGTGCGCTTGTGTGGCGACAAACCAGGGATGATCTGTGATCTCAACCATCTCTACGATTCTGCCGTCCGGTGACAAGCCGCACAGCTTCATGCCATGCTCTGTAAGGACAGAACGGTAATCGTTGTTTACTTCATAGCGGTGACGGTGCCTTTCATGGATCGTTTCCTCACCATAGACCTGAAAAGCTTTGGAGCTCTTATCTAAGATACAAGGGTAGGAACCAAGGCGGAGGGTTCCTCCAATATCCTCTACCCCGCTCTGGTCTGGCATCAATGCAATTACAGGATGGGTAGTGTTTGGGTCAAGTTCAATACTGTGCGCATCATGGAATTTACACAGATGTCTGGCATATTCGATGATTGACACCTGCATTCCCAAGCAAAGCCCAAGGTATGGGATTTTGTTCTCACGCGCATATTGTGCCGCGACGATCATGCCTTCAACCCCTCGGTCGCCAAACCCTCCAGGAACCAGGATCCCTTGGGCGTTTCCCAGAATCTCATTGACATTATCACTGTTTAATAATTCAGAATCTACCCATTGGATGTTTACTGTGGCACGTTCTGCAATGCCGCCATGTTTTAATGCTTCTACCACAGAGATATAGGCGTCATGCAGTGCGGTATATTTTCCAACCAGGGCAATATCCACTTCCTTGTCAGGATTGCGCAGTGCGTCTACCATATCAATCCAGTCAGTCAGATTTGGCTGGGGACAATCTAAATGGAGGCATTCACATGCCACCTGCGCCAGATTTTCTTTTTCCATAGCAAGGGGGGCTTCATACAAATACTCCACATCCAGGTTTTGTAAGACACGGCTGCAAGGCACATTACAGAATAAGGCAATTTTGTCTTTGATTCCCTGGTCTAAAGGATACTCAGAACGACAAACAATAATATCAGGCTGGATTCCCATACCTTGTAATTCTTTTACGCTTGCCTGGGTGGGTTTTGTTTTCATTTCACCGGAAGCCTTAATATAAGGAATTAAAGTTACATGAATTAAAATTGCGTTTTCATGTCCAATCTCATGTTGAAATTGACGAATGGACTCTAAAAAGGGCTGGCTTTCCATATCACCTACGGTCCCGCCCACTTCTATAATGGCAATATGGGTGTCTGTGGTAGTAAAATTTCGGTAAAAGCGGCTTTTAATTTCATTGGTAATATGGGGGATTACCTGGACAGTTCCACCACCGTAGTCGCCCCGGCGTTCTTTCTGCAGAACGGACCAATACACCTTGCCAGTGGTGACATTGGAATTTTTCCCTAAATTCTCATCAATAAAACGTTCATAATGTCCCAGATCCAGGTCTGTTTCTGCACCATCATCCGTGACAAAAACTTCTCCGTGCTGGATGGGATTCATAGTTCCAGGATCAATGTTGATATAGGGATCAAATTTCTGCATAGTAACCTTGTAACCGCGGGCTTTCAGCAGACGGCCCAGGGAAGCTGCTGTAATTCCCTTTCCAAGGCCAGAAACAACACCACCAGTGACAAAGACGTATTTTACGGGCATAGGTAGCTCCTCCTTCTATTATGATACATGGGTTTTTGATGCGGTGCAGGATATCACAGCATCACATGGATGATAACAAATATGGATGTTACTGTTCACTTGACAGCAAGTAACATATTTATCTTACACAATAACTAATACATTATACAACCTATGCTGGAAGAAATCTAGGATTTTTGCAAAAAAGTTTATAAAAACTTTAGAAATTATGTAGAAAAGTTTAGGAAGAATGTATTGATTTTCAAATGGAATAAACATATAATAAAAGAAGTGTCGCGAAACAGATGGTTGCGATATTCAGGAGGAAATCAATGGAAAACAAAGGAAATGATAACAACAATGGCGGCAACAAGAATGGTGGCAATAACAAGAATGGAATGACGATCATGATTTTCATTTTTGCTGCACTGCTGGTACTGTTTTTGACAAGTCTTCTAAACAGTTGTGCAAAAAGCGCCACGAATAAAGAGATTAGCTACTCGGAATTTATCAGTATGGTGGAAAATGACAAGGTACAAAAAGTCAAATTCACTTCAAATAAGATTGAGATTACCCCGAAAGATGAGAATAAATTATACCGGATCAAGTATTATACTGCAGAACTCAGAGACGATACCTTACTGCCCTTATTAAGGGAGCATGATGTAAAATTCAGTGGGACTGTGGAAGATGTGTCTTCTGCGATTATGTGGAATATGGTTAGTTATATCCTGCCGTTGGTGATTGTCTGGATCTTGTTATATTTCTTTATCTTCCGCAAAATGGGAGGCGGCGGAATGATGGGAGTGGGAAAGACCACGGCAAAAGTCTATGTGGAGAAATCCACAGGTGTGACATTTAAGGACGTTGCGGGGCAGGATGAAGCAAAAGACTCCCTTCAGGAAGTCGTTGATTTTCTGCATAATCCCAAGAAATATACAGAGATAGGGGCAAAACTTCCTAAAGGTGCGCTGTTGGTGGGACCTCCGGGAACTGGTAAAACATTGCTGGCAAAAGCTGTTGCCGGAGAAGCGAAAGTGCCGTTTTTCTCCCTTGCAGGCTCAGATTTTGTGGAAATGTTTGTAGGTGTAGGCGCCTCCAGGGTCAGGGATTTGTTTAAGGAGGCACAGAAACAGGCGCCTTGTATCATTTTTATTGATGAGATTGATGCAATTGGAAAGAGCCGTGATACCAGATATGGCGGAAATGACGAAAGGGAACAGACGTTAAACCAGCTTTTGTCAGAGATGGACGGGTTTGATACCTCCAAAGGGCTGTTGATTTTGGCTGCTACAAACCGTCCGGAAGTGTTAGATAAGGCATTGCTGCGTCCAGGACGCTTTGACCGGCGGATTATTGTGGATAAGCCAGATCTTAAGGGGCGTGTGGAAACTTTAAAGGTACATGCCAAAAGTGTTTTGATGGATGAAACGGTAGATTTGGACGCCATTGCCCTTGCCACTTCCGGCGCGGTAGGGTCTGATCTTGCAAATATGATCAATGAAGCTGCGATCAATGCAGTAAAACACGGCAGAAAGTATGTAAATCAGGGTGATCTCTTTGAATCTGTGGAAGTGGTGATTGCAGGAAAAGAGAAAAAAGACCGTATTATGGGACCGAAAGAAAAGAAGATGGTGGCTTATCATGAGGTAGGCCATGCTCTGGTGACGGCGCTTCAAAAAGATGCGGAACCCGTACAGAAGATTACGATTGTGCCCAGAACAATGGGCGCGCTTGGTTATACGATGCAGGTGCCGGAGGAAGAAAAATTCCTGATGACGAAGAATGAATTGATCGCCCATCTTGTCACTTATATGGGAGGGCGTGCAGCAGAAGAAATTGTTTTTGATTCTGTGACTACCGGCGCTTCCAATGATATTGAGCAGGCAACCAAGATGGCCAGGGCTATGGTAACCCAATATGGCATGTCAGAAAAATTTGGGCTGATGGGGCTTGTCACCATTGAGAATCAATACCTGGACGGCAGGGCAAGTTTGAACTGCGGTGAGGAGACAGCAGCGCAGATTGACCAGGAGGTTATGCGGATCTTAAAGGAGAGTTATGACGAGGCAGTACGTCTTCTTCAGGAAAATAGAAGTATTTTGGATAAAATTTCAGAATATCTTTATGAACATGAGACAATTACAGGAAAAGAGTTTATGAAGATATTCCGGGAATTAAAAGGGATCCCAGAACCAGAGGAAAAGACCAAAGCGCAGGAGGCTGCGGAAAAATTTAAATCTGGGGAAAAAAGCGCTTATGATTTTTATGCACAAGAAGTAAACCGCCCAAAAGAGATTTTGGTCAAGGAGGTTAAGCCGGAAGAACCAATACAAAAGGAAATGCCTGTGGAACTGGCGCAAGAGAATTATTTCCAGAAGGAACCAGGAACAGAGGAAGGAGTTTCCGACGAGCCAAAAGAAGGAAATCAGTTTTTGGAGAGACAAGTGGGACCAGAGGGACTTCTAAAGGAAACAGGGAAAGAACGTTTCAATGAGCCAAAAGAAGAAAATCGTTTTTGGGGGAGGCAAGGGGAAGCGAAGGGACTTCCAAAGGAAACAGGGAAGGAACATTCCAATGGGCTAGAGATGCAGAGAGGTTTCCAGAAGGAAGCAAAAGCAGAGAAAAAACTTCCGAAAGAGTCAAAGACGCAGAGGGATTTCCAGAAAGAAACTAAAGCAGAAAAAGAGATTCCGAAGGAGCCAAAGACGCAGGGGGATTTCCAGAAGGAAACAGGGCAACAAAGTTTTCCGAAGGAGGCAGAAGAAACTTTCCATAGGGAAGCAGAACAGAAGGCGGAATCAGCACTGGAAAAATTTTCCAGGAAGAAAGCGGTGGAGAAGAGATCTCCAAAGGAAGCAGAAGGGGAGAAAACTTCCCCAAAAGAGTCAGAAGTGCAGAAAGCTTTCCCAAAGGAGCCAGAGGCAAAGAAAGAATTTTCTGGGGAAGCAGGGACGGCAAAAAACGGGCAGGCGGAATCAGCCTTAGGAAGACATTCGAAAAAGAGAAACGCTGCGCAGAAAGTTTCACAGAAGGAACCGCAAGCCCAGAATATTTCCCAGAAAGAGCCGCAAGCTTATAATGCTTCCAAGAAGGCAGATGCCCCAGAGGAAAAATTTCAGAGGGAATCGGCAGCAGAGAAGAATTCCAAGAGAGTGAACAGCCAAAAGAAGGGCAGGGAGAAGGAAAAACCTTCTAACGTTAAAAAACAGGCACCCAAAGAGCAGGCATTTTCTGGGGAGATTGCCGAAGGGAAGGCTGGACGAGAGGAAGATAACGCTGAAATAAATGTTCTGGAAGAATCTGTAATTGAGAAACAAAACTTTATTGTACCCCAATTTTTAAGGCAGCAGTTAGAAGATAATAATAGTTCAAAGTCCGAGCCAAAGGAAAAGCAAGAACCTTCTGAGGCTGGTTTTGAGGAGGATGAACAGGACGACGGAGAGGATTATCTGGACAAATTATTAAAAGGATTGGAATAATGTTCGATATTCAGGAAGAATTAAAGAAAGTCCCCCAAAAACCGGGGGTCTATATTATGCATGACGCCAAGGATGCAATTATTTATATTGGAAAAGCGAGAAGCCTTCGGAATCGGGTACGCCAGTATTTTCGTCCCAGCCACAATGAAGGATTGAAAAAGGAGCAGATGGTCAGGCAGATCGAAAGATTTGAATATATTATTACCGATTCCGAATTGGAAGCATTGATATTGGAATGCAATTTGATTAAGGAACACAGACCAAAATATAATACGATGCTGCGGGATGACAAAACATACCCTTATATTAGAGTGACGCTGGGAGAAGCATTTCCCAGAGTCCTCTTTTCACGTCAGATGAAAAAAGACAAGTCCCGTTATTTTGGTCCCTATACCAGTGCAGGCGCTGTGAAAGATACGATAGAGCTGATCAACAAACTTTATTCTTTAAGGACTTGCAGCCGTCTGCTGCCCAAAGATATCGGAAAGGAACGACCCTGCCTGAATTACCATATTCACCAATGTATGGCGCCATGCCAGGGGAAAGTCAGCCAGGAAGAGTATCGCCGGAAAATAGACCAGGCGATGGAATTTCTCAATGGAAATTATCAGCCAGTGATCAAGGATCTGGAAGAGAATATGCAGTCAGCCGCTGAAGTTATGAATTATGAAAAGGCGATGGAGTATCGTGAACTGTTAAAGGCAGTGAGGCAGATTGCACAAAAGCAGAAGATTACAAGTTCAGACGGGGAGGATAAAGATATTATTGCAATGGCGTCAGACAAAGAGGACGCTGTGGTACAAGTATTTTTTATCCGGGACGGGAAACTGATTGGACGCGATCATTTTCATGTAAATGTGGGGAGTGAAGATACCAGGCGGCAGGTACTTGCCACGTTTTTAAAACAATTTTATGCAGGCACGCCGTTTATTCCAAGGGAACTTATGATACAGGAAGAGATTGAGGATTCAGAAGTGATTGCAGAATGGCTGAGCCAAAAACGAGGACAGAAGGTCTATATCCGCGTGCCGAAAAAGGGAACGAAGGAAAAACTTGTGGAGCTTGCCGCGCAAAATGCCAGTATTGTATTGTCTCAGGATAAGGAGAAAATCAAACGGGAGGAAGGCAGGACGATTGGTGCATTGAAAGAGATCGGCAGACTCCTTGGGCTGGAGGAACTCAATCGTGTAGAGGCATATGATATATCAAATATTAGCGGTTTTGAGTCTGTGGGCTCCATGGTGGTCTATGAGAAAGGCAAACCGAAACGTAGTGATTACCGAAAATTTAAGCTGCGAACCATTACGGGACCAGACGACTATGGCTCCATGTATGAGGTGCTGACACGCCGTTTTTCCCATGGGATGGAGGAGCAAAAAGAGTTAAGGCAGAGGAATCTGGAAGATCAGTATGGAAGTTTTACGCGTTTTCCAGATTTGATTATGATGGATGGCGGAAAAGGTCAGGTCAATGTGGCATTGCGGGTGCTTGGGGAATTAGGGCTCAACATTCCTGTATGTGGTATGGTAAAAGATGATAATCACAGGACACGTGGGTTATACTATCATAATCAGGAGATTCCTATTGACCGTCACAGTGAAGGTTTTAAATTAGTTACAAGGATTCAGGATGAAGCGCACCGGTTTGCCATTGAGTTTCACCGTTCTTTGAGAAGCAAAGAGCAGGTTCATTCTGTTCTGGATGATATTCCCGGCATTGGCGCTGTAAGGAGGAAGGCATTGATGAAACATTTTCTATCTCTGGACGCAATTCGCCAGGCTGATCTAGAGACCCTTGCAGCGTTGCCGTCTATGAATATGCAGGCGGCACAGTCAGTTTATGAATTTTTCCATGGCAGGACTGTTGAAGGGGATTCTGTTCTATGATAATATGTTGTTGAAACCTATACTTACCGCCGGAAACCCCGGAGAAAAGGAGAAGCAGAATGAAAGGCGTAAGCATAAAAAAAATCGTAGAGAAAATGAAAATGAAAGTCTTAAATCCAGAGGTGGATACCAAAGGAAGAAAAGTAACTACAGCTGAGGTAAATCGTCCAGCTTTGCAGCTTACTGGTTATTTCGATTATTTTGATAATAATCGAATTGAGATTATTGGTATGGTGGAATACACCTATATGCAGAAATTAAGCGACAGTGAGAAATCTGTGTTATACCAAGATTTCTTTTCACGCAATGTCCCATGTGTAATCTTCAGCAGGGATTTAAAGCCAGATGAAGAACTTTTACGGATTGCAACCCAAAATAATACACCCGTGCTCTCTACGGATTATGGAACTTCTGCGTTCATGGCGGAGCTGATTTATTATCTGGGTGAAGAGCTTGCACCCTGCATTTCCATTCATGGTGTACTGGTGGATGTATACGGTGAAGGACTCCTTATTATGGGGGAGAGTGGAATTGGCAAAAGCGAGGCAGCGTTGGAACTGATCCGCAGAGGGCATCGTCTGGTCAGCGATGACGTTGTCGAAATCCGCAGGATCAATGAGCATACTTTGGTTGGGACTGCGCCGGATATTACCAGATATTTTATTGAGCTGCGCGGCATAGGGATTATCGATGTCAAAACTCTGTTTGGTGTGGAGTGTGTGAAAGAAAAACAGAACATTGACTTGGTAATTAAACTGGAAGATTGGAAAAAGGAAAATGAATATGACCGTTTGGGACTGGAAGAAGAGTATACGGAGTTTCTCGGTAATAAGATCGTATGCCATTCTCTGCCCATCCGACCGGGAAGAAACCTTGCCGTAATCTGTGAGTCGGCAGCCGTAAACCACAGACAAAAGAAAATGGGATATAATGCGGCGCAGGAGCTGTATCGGCGTGTTCAGGAAAATCTCCAGAAGTCTTCTGAGGATGAAGAAGAATAAATGTAATTGATCCAGGATCCAGAGAAAACGATATGTATTTGAAGGAACCTGCAGCAGTTGCAAATCTTGAGGAAAAAATATGGAGGTATTAAAAAATGGAGCGAAAGAACGCATGGAAAAAATATACAAAGGAAAAAAGGGAAGAAGTATTTTCTTTTGCTGAACAATATAAAACATTTATTTCTGGCTGTAAGACAGAACGTGAATGTGTGGCAGAACTGACAGCGCAGGCAAAGGCGGCAGGATTTGAAGATTTAAAAGAAGTGGTTGCTGCCGGGCGCGTGATTCAGACAGGGGATAAATTATATGCGGAAAACATGGGGAAGATGCTTGCCTTGTTTGTGATAGGCAGACAGCCGTTGGAACAGGGCATGAATATTTTGGGCGCCCATATTGATTCCCCCAGACTGGATTTGAAACAGGTGCCTTTATATGAAGATACAGAGTTGGCGCTTTTTGATACACATTACTATGGAGGTGTGAAAAAGTACCAGTGGGTATCCCTTCCCCTCGCGCTTCATGGTGTTGTCGTGAAAAAAGATGGCACAAAAATTTTGGTCAATATTGGAGAGAAAGAGGAGGATCCGGTATTTGGCATCAGCGACCTTTTGGTTCATCTAGCTTCAGAACAGATGGAGAAGAAAGCCTCCAAAGTAATTGAAGGTGAAAACCTGGATCTTCTGGTAGGAAGCATTCCTTTTGAAAATGAGGGGGAAGAAGAGAAGGCAAAGGAAACAGTAAAAGCAAATGTACTGAATATCCTGAAAGAGCAATATAATATTGAAGAAGAGGATTTTTTGTCAGCTGAAATCGAGGTGGTGCCTGCTGGGAAGGCAAGGGATTACGGGTTTGACCGCAGTATGGTTATGGGATATGGCCATGACGACAGGGTATGTGCATTTCCCTCTTTTGCAGCGATTCTGGAAGCAGGAACTTGTGATAAGTCAAGCGTGTGCCTGTTGGTAGATAAAGAGGAGGTTGGGAGTGTAGGGGCAACTGGGATGCATTCTAAGTTTTTTTCCTATGCAGTGGCAGAAATTTTAGAGGCGATGGGCGGTTACAACCAGGTGGTATTTAACCGTGCCATGTCAAATTCCAAAGTGTTGTCCTCGGATGTCAGCGCAGCTTACGATCCTTTGTATGCATCTGTGATGGAGAAGAAAAACTGTGCTTATTTTGGAAATGGGCTGGTATTCAATAAATATACGGGTTCTCGCGGAAAAAGCGGCTCCAATGATGCGAATCCAGAATATATGGCAGAGCTTCGAAGAATTATGGAGGACCATGATGTCTCCTTCCAGACCTCCGAGCTTGGGAAGGTAGACCAGGGAGGCGGCGGTACCATCGCCTATATCCTTGCTAATTACAATATGTCCGTGATTGACAGCGGCATTGCGGTTCTCAACATGCATGCGCCCTGGGAAATTATTAGTAAAGTAGATTTGTATGAAGCAAAGCTGGGTTATACTGCATTTTTGAAAGAGGCTTAAGGTGAATAAAATATTTTATGAGCATTTACAGGAAATAATAGGGACAGAACGGTGTTTTTTACAAGAGAATATGGGACGCCATACGACGTTTGGCGTGGGCGGTCCTGCAGATTACTATGTGCGTCCCAGACGGTCAGATGCCGCACAGGTCCTTTCCTTGTGCAGAACGTATGGAATCCCGTGCCTGGTAATTGGAAACGGCAGTAATCTGCTGGTGGGGGATCAGGGAATCCGAGGATTAGTCATGGAGCTGGGCAGAGAAGCAGCACAGATAACAGTGGAAGGCCGTGTCGTAAAAGCACAGGCAGGCGCACTGTTATCTGCAGTGGCAAGAACCGCTGCAAACTACAGCCTGGCTGGTATGGAATTTGCCTCTGGCATTCCAGGAACGATAGGGGGCGCTGTGGTCATGAATGCGGGCGCCTATGGAGGTGAGATGAAACACATTGTCAGAAAGGCGATTGTGCTCACAAAAGATGGAGATGAAATAGGGCTTTCCAAGGAGGAGCTCGATTTGGGCTACCGTCATAGCTGTATACCAGAACAAGAGTATATTGTCCTTGAGGCAGAACTTGCCCTTGAACATGGGGATCCTGGAAAGATACAGGAACGGATGGCAGAGCTTCGCAGACAGCGAAGAGAAAAACAGCCTTTGGAATACGGCAGCGCAGGAAGCACATTCAAACGTCCAGAAGGATATTTTGCAGGAAAATTGATTCAGGATGCCGGACTGCGGGGATATCGGGTGGGGGATGCCCAGGTATCTGAGAAACATTGTGGTTTTGTCATTAATCGAGGACAGGCGACGGCATCGGATATTATCCAGTTGATTCGGGACGTCCAGGAACAAGTAAAAGCAAAATTTGGTGTACATCTCGAAACAGAGGTGCGGATTTTGGGAGAATTTTAGGACACTGGTACAACTTCCTATTTGCTGTACCGGGTAACAGGGAAAGGGGGATGCATGTGAAGTTTGTTATTTTAACAGGAATGTCTGGGGCAGGAAAAAGTACGGCGCTTAAAATGATGGAAGATATGGGATACTTTTGCGTGGACAACCTTCCCATAGCATTGATTGAAAAGTTTGCAGAGCTTGCCGGACAGCAGGATGCAGAACTGCAGAAGGTGGCGGTTGGCGTGGATATCCGAAGCGGCCAGACTTTACGGGAACTGCAGGATGTACTGGATAAACTGAAACAGGAAGGAAAGGCTTTTGATATCCTCTATCTGGATTCTACAGATGAAGTGTTGGTAAAGCGTTATAAGGAAACCAGACGGACCCATCCCCTGGCAGGCAGTGAACGTGTGGATAAGGGAATCCGTATGGAACGCATGCAGTTAGAATTTTTAAGAAGGCAGGCAGATTATATTGTTGACACCAGCAATATGCTTACCAGGGAACTGAAAGCGGAACTGGAAAAGATTTTTGTACTGAACCAGGATTATAAGAATCTTTTTATTACCATTGTGTCATTTGGATTTAAATATGGGATTCCCACAGATTCAGACCTGGTGTTTGACGTGCGTTTCCTGCCAAACCCCTATTATGTGGAGGGCTTGCGTTCCAAAACAGGGAATGACCCGGAAATCCAGCAATATGTCATGCAGTTCCAGGAAGCAGGGCAATTTTTGGATAAACTGGAGGATATGATAAAATTCCTGATTCCAAACTATATTACAGAAGGGAAGACACAGCTTATTATCAGCGTAGGATGCACCGGCGGGAAACATCGTTCTGTAACTCTTGCTAACGCGTTGTATTATCGCCTGCAGGACCAAAAGGAATATGGGCTGAAAATTGAGCATAGGGATATTGGGAAAGATGCGCTTCGCAATAAGTAAATTGAGGTACAAGTGTAAAGACTGGAGGACGTAAAAGATGTCTTTTTCAGGTGGAGTAAAAGAAGAGCTGTCACGGCAGATTCCAAAGAGCAGGCATTGCCAGATTGCAGAAATTGCGGCGATTCTAAGTTTTGCCGGAAAACTGGAGGGCTCAGAGACAGGAAGAGTTTTGCGGGTGTATACGGAAAATATATCTCTGGCACGGAAATATTATATTTTAATGAAGAAGACTTTTTCCGCGCATGTGTGCCTTGCAGTGAGGCAAAATGTTTACCTCCATAAGAATAGGATCTATATGGTTTCTGTGTCAGAACCAAAAGAGATTCAAAGTATCCTTCTGGCGGTTAAGTGGCAAAATGAGAAACAGGAGGATATCCGAACAGAAGGGCTGGTAAAAGGGATATTGGTTCAGAAATCCTGCTGCCGAAGAGCTTTTATCAGAGGAGCATTTTTAAGCGCAGGTTCCATGAGCGACCCAGAAAAGTCTTATCACTTTGAGATAGTCTGTACTTCTGAACAGAAGGCCAGACAGCTCCGGGAGATCTGTAATACTTTTGAGGTGGAGACAAAGATCGTAAAAAGAAAGAAAAGCTATGTGGTATACCTAAAAGAAGGTGCGCAAATTGTGGATATGCTCAATATTATGGAGGCTCATGTGGCGTTGATGAATCTAGAAAATGTACGTATTTTAAAAGAGATGCGTAATTCTGTAAACCGCCAGGTCAATTGTGAAACGGCAAATATCAATAAGACGGTAAGCGCTGCAGTCAAACAGGTGGAGGATATCAATTATATTAAAGCTATCCGCGGATTGGGAAGCCTGCCGGATACGCTGAAAGAAATTGCGCTGCTTCGACTGGAATATCCCCAGGCGGCTTTAAAAGAGTTGGGCGCTATGCTACAGCCTCCTGTGGGAAAGTCCGGCGTCAACCATCGGCTGCGAAAGTTGTGTGAACTGGCAGAGGATCTGAGAAAGACAGAAGCAAAAGGAAGGTCAAAGTAACAGTGAGGTAAAATTGGCAAGGGCAGGAGTTGAAGATTCATTTCAGTGAATTTTGGCACAGGGTTCGGACCAGCTTTTTCTGACGTCTGCCTTATGAATATTATTTCCCCATATTGGGCTTGGCAAAAAAGAGGTGAACCGGGATGAGAAAAAAGAAACTTTTATTTGTGTTTAACCCGTTTTCTGGGAAAGGGCAGATTAAAAACAAGCTGATGGGAATTGTAGATCAGTTTGTAAAGAATGGATATGAAGTGACGATTTATCCCACACAGAAGCCCCAGGACGCTATGGAATTGGTGGCGGAAGATTCTGGGAAATATGATTTGGTAGTGTGCAGCGGCGGAGACGGCACATTGGATGAAGTGGTGAGTGGGATGATGAAACGGCACAAGAGAATCCCTATCGGCTATATTCCCTCTGGGAGTACGAATGATTTTGCTGAATCCTTGAAAATTTCCAAAAATATGGTGAAAGCGGCACAGATGGCAGTTGGAGGGGTTCCGTTTGCCTGTGATATTGGAAACTTTAACGGAGAATACTTTGTATATATTGCAGCTTTTGGCTTATTTACAGATGTGTCTTATGCAACCAGCCAGGAACTGAAAAACCGAATTGGCCATCTGGCATATATTTTGGAAGGGGTAAAGCGAATACCAGCTATTCAGTCTTACCATCTTCAGATTGCATATGGGGACAAGCAGGTGGAAGATGAATTTATCTATGGCATGATTACCAATTCCACTTCTGCAGGCGGATTTAAAAATATTACCGGAAAAAATGTAAAACTGGATGACGGAATGTTTGAGGTGACTTTGATTAAGATGCCGAAAAATCCCATCGAGTTAAATGAGATTATTGGAAGTTTGACAAACTTGATTGATGATACGGAACTTATTTATACATTTAAGACAGATTGCCTTAAGATAAAATCCTTAGAGAAAATTCCATGGACTTTAGATGGAGAGTATGGGGGCAGCCATCGGGAAATAACCATATGCAATGAGGAGCAGGCAATTGAGATCATGGTAAAATCTGACGCGAAGTTTCTGCGCAGCTAACTTTGCTCATAAGAAGGCGCTCACCTCATCGCAGCCACAACGTGCCCATTTATGCAAGCATGATGTCCCCGTCCTGGCTGCGATGGCTGGAAGATAAGCAACCGTTCAGCCCGCGCCATTCGCAAAGACGCTTCCAGCGTTTTCTCGCTGCTGCGCAGCTAACTTTGCTCATAAGAAGGCGCTCACCTCATCGCAGCCACAACGTGCCCATTTATGCAAGCATGATGTCCCCGTCCTGGCTGCGATGGCTGAACTGGGGGAAAATATTAATTTCTTTTCGAAAGTTCTTTTCTTTTTGGAAAAAATAAGGTAAACTATATGTCAGAAACGAAAACGGCAGCCACAGGTAAGCGGTGGACCGTGAGTTTTTAGTAAGAACTATGCTAGAACGAAGTGAACAGTAACCAATTTTCTGCAATAGGAGCAGGAGATAGAAATGGAGGAAAAGAAATGTTAGTATCTGCAAAAGAAATGTTACAAAAAGCAAAAGCAGGACATTACGCTGTTGGACAATTTAATATTAACAACCTGGAATGGACAAAGTCTATTTTATTGACTGCACAGGAATTGAAGTCTCCCGTAATTTTGGGTGTTTCCGAGGGTGCTGGAAAATATATGACTGGTTATAAAACCGTGGTAGGCATGGTAAATGGTATGCTGGAAGAATTGAATATTACTGTTCCGGTTGCGCTGCATTTAGACCATGGCAGTTATGAAGGATGTCTGAAGTGTGTGGAGGCAGGATTTTCTTCCATTATGTTTGACGGATCCCACTATCCCATTGACGAGAATGTTGCAAAGACTACAGAACTTGTAAAAATTGCACATGACAAGGGAATGTCTATCGAAGCCGAGGTGGGTTCTATTGGCGGAGAAGAAGATGGCGTTGTAGGTGCTGGAGAATGTGCAGATCCCAATGAATGTAAATCAATCGCAGACTTAGGTGTAGATATGCTTGCGGCAGGAATCGGCAATATTCATGGAAAATATCCTGAAAATTGGGCTGGTTTAAGTTTTGAGACTCTGGATGCAGTACAACAGAAAACAGGGGATATGCCGTTGGTTCTTCATGGTGGTACAGGGATTCCAGAAGATATGATTAAGAAGGCAATTTCTCTTGGAGTAGCAAAAATCAATGTAAATACAGAATGCCAGTTATCTTTCGCCGACGCCACCAGAAAATATATTGAAGCCGGAAAAGACCAGGAAGGCAAGGGTTTTGATCCACGTAAATTACTTGCACCAGGTGCAGAGGCAATCAAAGCGACAGTAAAAGAGAAAATGGAATTATTTGGTTCTGTTGGAAAAGCAGAGTAAGCCTGCTTGTTCTGATTGGACGGAAAAGAGGTTGTTTCAAATGTGAAAAAGGGTTTGAAACAGCCTCTTTTGTAGATGTTATCTAAAAAAAATCAAAAAAATGGGCAAATTTGTTCTAAATAGCAAAAAATAAAGTTTTTCTAAAATTTCTATTGCATTTTTACGGAAATTAGAGTATCTTATTACCAGGCGTTACAAAAGCGCGAAGAACAAGGGTGTTCCAATAGGATTGGAATACCCTTTTTTCATCATATTAGGAAATTTTGTAAAATTTCCTATATGAGAAAAGCCCTCTGGGCAGGGTGCGCATGTGTGCGAATAGAATTTGTTTAGCAGTAACTTGAAATTAGAGCTGTGCATAGATTGTGTGGTTCTCAGACGCACCGAAATCTTTGATTTTGTGTGCATCATTTTTGAAACGCCAGCTTTTTATGGCGAGGCTATAAAGTTATGGCATGGGTGTTTCTTAAGAAAGGAAGTTGAGGATATGAGTGAATATTTCAGTGTATCTGAGGTTTTTGGGGAAAACGTATTTAATGATGCAGTGATGCAGGAGCGTTTACCAAAAAAGGTTTACAAGAAGTTAAAAGAAGTGATTCAGGAAGATCGTGAGATGGATCTTGAGACTGCAGATGTGGTAGCGCATGAGATGAAGGAATGGGCAATTGAGAAAGGCGCCACCCATTATACCCACTGGTTCCAGCCGTTGACAGGCGTTACTGCAGAAAAACATGATTCTTTTATCACTGCGCCGATGCCAAACGGCAAGGTATTGATGAGTTTTTCCGGGAAAGAATTGATCAAAGGTGAGCCAGACGCGTCGTCTTTTCCATCAGGCGGGCTGAGGGCAACTTTTGAGGCGAGAGGCTATACAGCGTGGGACTGTACGTCTCCTGCATTTGTCAGACAGGATGCGGCAGGTGCGACATTGTGCATCCCCACTGCATTTTGTTCGTATACTGGTGAGGCATTGGATCAAAAAACGCCTCTTATGCGTTCTATGGAAGCCATCAATGAACAGTCCCTGCGCTTGCTGCGGTTGTTTGGAAATACCACATCCAAGAAAGTGACTCCATCTGTGGGACCAGAACAAGAGTATTTTCTGGTTGACCGGGAAAAATATTTAAAAAGAAAAGATTTAATCTTTACTGGGCGTACTTTGTTTGGAGCAATGCCGCCAAAAGGGCAGGAGATGGATGACCATTACTTTGGCGCCATCCGGGAACGTATAGCGGCTTACATGAAAGATGTGAACAAGGAGCTGTGGAAGCTGGGTGTCAGTGCAAAGACACAGCACAATGAGGTTGCTCCTGCACAGCATGAGCTGGCTCCAATTTATGCACAGGCGAACATTGCGGTAGACCACAACCAATTGGTTATGGAAACTTTAAAGAAGGTAGCTGGCCGGCATGGAATGCACTGCCTGCTCCATGAAAAACCGTTTGCAGGGGTCAATGGTTCTGGAAAACATAATAACTGGTCAATCATCACAGACGACGGCATCAATATGTTAGATCCTGGAAAGACGCCTCATGAAAATATTCAGTTCCTACTGATATTGACTTGTATCTTAAAGGCAGTGGATAAACATGCAGATCTGCTTCGGGAATCTGCAGCAGATGCAGGAAATGACCATAGGTTAGGGGCTAATGAAGCGCCGCCAGCGATTATTTCCGTATTTTTAGGGGAGCAGCTTCAGGACGTTTTGACGCAGCTTATCAGTACCGGTGAGGCAACGAGAAGCCTGAAAGGCGAGGTGCTCCAGACGGGTGTGAAATCATTGCCTGACTTTATGAAGGATGCAACCGACCGCAACCGTACATCACCTTTTGCATTTACTGGAAATAAATTTGAATTTCGTATGGTTGGTTCCAACGATTCCATTGCAGCGCCCAATGTGGTGTTAAATGCCATTGTTGCAGAGGCATTTTCCGATGTCTGTGATATTTTAGAGAAGGCGGATGACTTTGATGAGGCAGTACACGACCTGATCAAAGAACAGGCAACTGACCATCAGCGGATTGTTTTTAACGGCAATGGTTACTCAGATGAATGGATTGAGGAGGCTGAGCGGCGGGGACTTCCTAATATCAAGAATATGGTGGATGCAGTGCCCGCATTGACGACAGACAAGGCAATTGCACTGTTTGAGAAATTTAATGTATTTACGAAAGCAGAATTGGAATCCAGAGGAGAAATCCTGTATGAAAACTATGCAAAGGCACTGAATATTGAGGCAAGGACTATGATTGATATGGCTGGAAAGCAGATTATTCCAGCGGTGATTAAATATACAACTGCGCTGGCAAATTCCATCAATTCGGTGAAGGCTGCATGTGACGCGGATGTCAGTACTCAGACAGAACTTTTGCTTGAAGTTTCCGATTTGCTTTCGGAAGCAAAAACGGCACTTGCAAAATTGGTAGAAGTCTCAGAACGGGCTGCTACAATGAAAGAAGGCAGAGAACAGGCAATCTGTTATCGGGATGAAGTGAAAACAACAATGGAAGCCTTGCGGGCGCCGATAGACAGATTGGAAATGATTGTTGACAAAGATATGTGGCCTATGCCATCTTATGGAGATTTGATTTTCGAGGTTTAGGTAAAAAGGAAACTTGGTTTCTGAGTTTCCGAAAAAAGAAAGGCACGTAGGAACATAGCAATACTTGCAAAAAACAAGCTAAGACATGCCCCGTCAGCTTGCTGCGGGGTATTTGACTTCACGTTTGCGCGGCATACGAACATTAATATCTGCAAAACGTGTTTGCCATTGTTTGAGATACATATTGGGGGGTAACAGATATTTTTAATGGTATAAAAGGGAGGATGCCAGGCAGCTTCTGCCACCTGGCATTTATTATGAAAAGTTTATTCAAGTAGTGATTTACTGATATTTTCCTTTGTTGTGATTTTATTATATGCAAAAGAAATGAAGTTTCCGTGTTCCTAAAATGAAACTTTAATGAATGTAAAATGAATAAACTGTGAACATATGAACAAAAAACGACACTTTTTCTGAGCCACAAAGCTGTGGATAATAAGGAAAGTGTCGTTTTTTATGCACAAGAGCGCATAAGGAAATTTACTGCTTACGCAGTATGCGCCCCGCGCGCAGCGAGTAGGGGAAAAACCTTCCCTGCTCGATTTTGGGAAAGTTCTTTGAATTTCCTAAAATATAGAAAACAAGTAGGGAGGAATTATTATGACACAAGAATCAATTATCAGCCTGGTCAGCGAACATACCTTTGGCATTTGGTTTCTGATAGGAGCGACATTGGTGTTTTGGATGCAGGCTGGGTTTGCTATGGTGGAGGCAGGATTTACCAGGGCGAAGAATTCAGGAAATATCTTGATGAAAAATTTGATGGATTTCTGTATTGGCACAGTTATGTTTATCCTAATCGGTTTTTCACTGCTATTGGGGGAAGATTTATTGGGATTGATTGGAAAACCAGGATTTGATATTTTTACGGCATATGCAAAGTTTGATTTTTCTAATTTTGTATTCAACCTGGTGTTCTGTGCAACCACTGCAACCATTGTATCTGGCGCTATGGCAGAACGGACAAAATTTTTATCTTATTGTATTTACTCTGGCGTGATCTCTGCATTAATTTATCCAATTGAGGCACATTGGATCTGGGGCGGCGGCTGGCTGGCGCAGATGGGCTTTCATGATTTTGCGGGTTCCTGTGCCATTCATATGGTAGGCGGAATTTCTGCATTGATTGGCGCTGCTATTTTGGGTCCGCGTATAGGAAAATATACAAAAGATAAAGAAGGAAAAATTACAAAAGCCAATGCATTTCCAGGACATAACCTTCCCTTGGGATGCCTGGGATGTTTTATTCTCTGGTTTGGATGGTATGGATTTAACGGCGCGGCTGCAACTACCATTCCTCAGTTGGGTTCTATATTCTTGACTACCACGATTGCGCCAGCAATTGCAACTGTCGTATGTATGGTATTTACCTGGATCAGATATGGAAAGCCAGATGTGTCCATGTGTCTGAATGCCTCTTTGGCTGGCCTGGTTGCAATTACGGCGCCTTGTGACGTGACAGATGCATTTGGAGCCATTGTAATTGGCGCTGTTGCTGGTGTCTTGGTGGTTTTTGGTGTGTGGCTTTTGGATTGCAAACTCCATGTGGATGATCCGGTGGGCGCTGTTGCCGTACATATGATGAATGGTATTTGGGGAACAATTGCAGTAGGTTTGTTTGCGACGTCTTCCGCACCGGAAAGCACCATAAATGGTTTGTTCTATGGCGGAGGCTTTCACCAGCTTAGCCTGCAGCTGCTTGGAGTAGTAACTGTAGCTGTATGGGCGGCAATTTGTATTACGATTACATTTGTAGTGATTCGTGCCACAATTGGATTGCGTGTGACAGAGGAAGAGGAAATCGTGGGACTGGATTCCATGGAACACGGTCTAGCCTCTGCGTATTCTGGGTTCAGCATTATGGATGTCTCCAATACAATGACGATGGATGTAAATGAAAATACCAATTTAGGTACAGAAGTGTATGAGAATGCTTCCCAAGCTCAGAAAGATGCTGCGGTCAAAGTGGTGTCTGCTGTTTCAAGAGGCACTGCAGGAATGTATAAAGTGGTGATTATTGCGAAACTTTCACGTTATGATAAACTCAGAAAAGCGATGAATGAGCTTGGGGTTACTGGAATGACTGTAACACAGGTAATGGGCTGTGGTATTCAGAGGGGCGCCGGCGAGAAGTATCGCGGGGTTGAGATGGATGCTACTTTGCTTCCAAAAGTGAAATTGGAAATAATTGTTGGAAATATTCCAGTAGACAAAGTTGTGGAAGCAGCAAAAAAGACGCTCTATACGGGTCATATTGGAGATGGAAAGATTTTTGTATACGATGTGGCAAAAGTAGTCAAAATCCGAACTGGGGAAGAAGACTTGGAAGCCTTGCTGGATGTAGAATAAATTGTGCAATTCCCCTGGTGTGATGTTCAGATAGCCAGGGGAATTGTTATGACGGTTATAAAATTTGCGGATGCTGCAATATGGGCTGGTATGCTGTCGTCAAAACACAAGTTCCATTTTGAAAATCAGGTAGATTTTTTTGATGAAAGAGATTATAATAGAAGCAGGTACAGTTTCCATTGTTTGAAGCAGGAAGCCATTAATTTTCAATATGGGTGGTGGAAGGATGGAGGAGGGCATATGAAAAACAACCTGTTATTTATCAATCAGAACCAAGAGATTATCCAGGAATTTTTAAGCGCTATGAAAGGATATTCATTTGATATTGATACGGCAGACGGTGGTTTGGCAGCGGCAGCTTTTATAAAGAAAAAGAGATATAAAGTAGTGATTACTGGTATGAACCTTTCTAAATTTGATGGTTCAAGGCTGATTGCCTATTTGAATCAATATTGTCCCTGGACGGTTTGCATTGTTTATACCAGGCGGTTAGAGCTGGCACATCTGAAGCTTTTAGTAAATGAGCGCAAAGTGTTCCGTATTTTTCAGAAATCGGCAGATTTTAGAGGGGAAGTATATGAGGCGATTATGGCAGCTTTTGAAGTCTATGACTTAAAGGAAAAACAACAGCAGGAGAAACAGATTTTGGAACAAAAGCTGAGAAATGGGCAGGCAGGTTTGATTGAGTTAAAGCAGGGGCTGTTGGGACAAAATCAGAAAAAACAACAGCTTGCCATGTTTTTGCAAATGTTGTTGAAGGTGTATGCAAAAAATGTGAAAATCGCTTTGTCCAAAAAAGAGAGGCATTTGCTCTTTTGGTATGAAACAGAATTGATGTCCCATATTTTGGAAGCTGCTTCTTGCAGCCAGGAGGGTTTGGAGAACATAAAACATGAAATGTATGCGATGTGCAGTTCTGTAGAATGGCAGAAGCTGGGACCAGTTGTAGAAAGGATTCATGCAGCTTGTCTTGGGAATTAATAGATGGAGTAAAACTTTCACGTTTTGAATTGACAATGTCTTTTGATAAAAAACTGCCGCAGCAGGAAGAATATTCCTGCCGCGGCAGTTTTTCTCATATAGGAAATTTTGTAAAATTTCCTATATGAGAAAAGCCCTCCGGGCAGGATGCACA